>JBKJRW010000150.1:0-3460 GCA_046593165.1 Gemmatimonadaceae bacterium | reverse complement strand
TGATGCCGATATTCCAGGCGGAGCTGCCGGTAACGCTTCTTTATCCGCTGGTGCGGACCACTGTCGCGCACCGGCGTGTGCGGGGCCTGAGCAGTCCGTATCGCGATGACCCCCTGTGGTATGCGGGAGAGCTTTGGCTGGAGGATCGGAGCCAATGATGGGACAACATCAAAATGCCCGAGATGCGAATACAAACAGGGAGGAACTATGGGTCGAGGAAGAGGTGCCGCGGTGAGGACCACCGGACGACTCCATTGGCCGCTGCTGCTGACGTGCACTCTTCTACTGCTCGGGGTCGGATGCGGCAGGGACGAGGAGCGCGGTCCGTCCAGCATCACAGTCTCGTATCCCGGCGACGAGCGCGTGTTCGGTCCGCACTGGGACATGCCGGCCAAATTTCTCATTTTCCTGCCGCTCGTCTCGTTAGACGAGGACGGCAATCTGGAAGGCCGCCTGGCCCGGCGATGGGAACACTCGGCGGACTTTCGCACCTGGACGATCCATCTGCGCACGGACGCCCAGTGGCATGATGGCGTGCCGGTGACGGCCCACGATGTGAAGTTCACGCACGATCTGTTGGCGCACCCTGATGTGCTCTGGGAGGTGCCCGGCGCTGCGACGGTCGACGTGCTGGATGACAGCACCTTCAGGGTCACCCTTCGCCAAAGTTTCGCCAATCCGCTCAGCACGTGGACGGTCTATTACCCCAAGCACCTGCTGGAGAAGTTGGAGCCCAGGGAGTTCGCCCGGTGGGACTTCTGGACGCGCCCCGTCGGCAACGGACCGTATCGCTACGTGCGGCACAGCCCCCAGACATTTATTGAGGTCGAGGCAGATCCGAACTACTTCGGCGAGAAGCCGAAGATCCAGCGGGTGATTCTGAAGCTCACGAGCAACACGGGGCTGACCGACCTTCTGAGCGGTGAGGTGGACGCGGCTGCGTACCTGAGTTCGACGGAGAAGCTCAAGGTGGCCAGCGATCCAAAGTTCGCGGTGTACCACGAGGTGTACGGCGACCAGCTCCGCGCCATCGCCTGGAACCAGAGACATCCCGCGCTCCGCGACGCGCGGGTCCGACGCGCGTTCACATTGGCGATCAACCGGCGGGAGCTGCTGGGCGTGCTCAACCTTCCCCAGGACCTCCCAATCGCGGATGTCCTCTCCACCGTGCGGCAGTTCCGGCGCGGCGAGCTTCCGGAGCCACTGCCACACGATCCTGTCCGTGCCAGGGAACTGCTGGAGCTCGCCGGATGGCGCGACGAGAACGGGGATGGAACACGAGAGCGGCATGGTAAGGCGCTCACCTTCCGTATGTTGATCTCAACAGAGGAGGAGCCGGAGGCAATCCTCGTGCAGGCCGCGCTCAGACGAATCGGCGCCCGGGTTGAGATCGATCGGCTGGACCTCAACCTGGTGCGACGACGTATTCGGGCCGGGGAGTTCGACGCGACGATCCGCACGTTCGGGAACGAGCTGACCGGGAATTTCGGCCAGCTCAAGATGTTCGGCCCAGAGTCTCCGATCGGATACCGGAACCCTCGCGTGTCGGAGCTACTCGAGGCTGCGCGTGGAACACTACACCCGGATTCGCTGGACGCTGTCTACCGGAGCCTGATGCCCATCTTTCAGGCGGAATTGCCGATGACGTTCCTCCATTCGGGCGTGCTGCACGTCGCCGTGCGCCGTCGGGTCCGCGGGCTGAGCAGCCCCTATCGCGCGGAGCCGACGGTCTGGATGGAGCACCTGTGGCTGGAGGACGAGCGCCGATGATTCCGGAGAACACGGGCTAGCTGCAGCGCTCGGCCGGCGCGAATTATAGGAGGTCACACGCCCTTCCAAAGGAGGATGCCATGATCTTTGTACGCCGCATCGTATCGGCCCGCTGGATGATTGGCCTGTGCGTTTGCTTCGTCGCGCTTGCAGGTATCAACTGCAGCCGAGGCGACCGACCACGTGCCGATGGCTCCACTCTCACGGTGCTTTACGACGGTGACGAGCGGCGCTGGCCGCGATCCATCGCCTTTCTCGAGATGGCGCTACCCGATGAGAACGGGGAATGGCGGGGCCGGCTGGCGAAGAGCTGGGACCACTCGAGCGACTACCGCACCTGGACCTACCACCTTCGCACTGACGTAAGGTGGCACGACGGAGTGCCCGTCACCGCCAACGACGTCAAGTTTACGATGGACATCCTGAGTCATCCCGCGGTCCTTCAACGGCCACCCGGCGCCATCTCCGTCACCGTCCTCGACGACAGCACAGCCGTCATCACGTACAACAAGGGCTTTGCCCGTACCAGCCCGGAAGGGAGCGTCTATTTCCCGAAGCATCTGCTGGAAGATCTCGATCCCTCTAAGTTCAACAGCTGGGAATTCTGGACGCGCCCAGTGGGAAACGGCGCGTACCGCTACGTCCGGCACGTGCCCAAGACCTTGATCGAGTTCGAGGCGAACCCCGATTACGCCCTGGGCAGGGCGAAGATCGATCGGTTGATCGTCAAGTTCGGTCCATCGTCCGTTACGGACCTCTTGAGCGGCAACGTGGATGCAGTGAGTCATTTCCGCAGGGGGGCGGCTGAGGGGCTTGCGATCAAGCGCGATCCTCGCCTTCGCATGTACTACGAAATCTGGGATGACATCCTGGGTCTACAATTCATCCTCTGGAATCAGCGGAATCCCATCTTCAGAGATCCTCGCGTGCGTCGGGCACTGACGCTTGCCATCAATCGGCGCGAGCTGCATCGAGTGCTCAACATGTGGGAAGATCTCCCCATCGTCGATGTGGTCTATACCGAGCGTCAATACTGGCAGGGTGCTCTGCCTGCGGGGCTGCCGTACGATCGTGAACAGGCGAGCAAGCTGCTCGATCAAGCTGGCTGGCGAGACCGTGACGGCGATGGAGTTCGGGAGCGAGACGGTCGAGAGTTCAGGTTTCCGCTGATCGTTGGTTCGGATTGGCAAGCGGCAGCGGTGTACGTTCAGGCCCAGCTCCGGCAGGTGGGGATCCGGATGGACATCACGACACTGGAGCCTCGCGTCGCAGGTGAGCGGGCGAGAGCAGGGAAATTCGACGCGGCACTCATTGGTCTTTGGTCCAGCGTTGACAATCTCGTTCACTTCTTCGGCGAGGACTCTCCAATCGGCTACCGCAATACACGCGTTATCCAGCTGCTCGACGCGGCGCAGAGCGCACAGAATCCTGATGAAATGGACGAGATCTTTCGCGGCTTGATGCCGATCTTTCGCGAGGACCTGCCGTTCACTTTTCTCGTCTTGAATGTAGAGACGTACGTCGCACATCGGAAAGTCAAGGGGCTGAGCACTCCGTTCAGGGCCAATCCGCTGTGGTCGGTGGAGCACTTGTGGATCGAGGAGGAGCGCTGATAGCCGGCGCTCTGTCCTTCCTCAGATCGCCCGTCAAGTTCAACACACGTTAAGCAACTCGGTGCGAGCGCTTCGTG
>JBKJRW010000017.1:0-8174 GCA_046593165.1 Gemmatimonadaceae bacterium | reverse complement strand
GACGAGAGTGCGCACTTCGTCGCCTACTCCCCGCAGACTCCGGACGAGAAGGATCTGGCCCACTTCACACCGACTGGCCCGACGATTCGCGAATTTTTCGCATCGCTTGGCTCGCGCCGGCCTCCCTCTCGCACTCCGACCCGATCCTTCACTGCCCGCGCGGCTGTCCCCTCGGTCGATTCTCCGGTGGGAGACGAACATCCGCCTCTGCCCGATGCGTTTTCCGGCCTGTTCCCCAATGCGTCCGTCAGCGACGACGACAGCCGCGCCGCCTTTGCGCTCAGCGGAGCGATGAGTGGATTGCCACCGGGCTCGAACGCACCGGTGCCTTCCAGGGAATCGATCCAGACTCCGCCTCCTTCGGCACCCGAACCCGGGCAGGAGTCCGAAGAGGACATTCGACGATTCAGGGAATGGCTGGACGGATTGGCCCAATCGTGAGAATCGCCGTCGTCAACGGCCCGAATCTCAATCTGCTCGGAACGCGTGAGCCGGAGATCTACGGCTCGGCAACACTCGCGGAAATAAACGACCATCTCCGCGAAGTCGCGCGAGAGTTGAACGCGGAAATAACATTCTCTCAGCTCAACGGCGAAGGGGAAATTGTCGAAGCTGTGCACGCCATGCGCGGGGAAGTGGATGGTGCTCTGATAAATGCAGGGGCCTATTCCCATACGAGTCTTGCGATAAGAGATGCGCTCGCCGCTGTCGCCGTGCCGTTTGTCGAAGTGCACATGACGAACATCTACGCGCGCGAGCTCGAGCGCAGACGGTCCGCGCTTGCCGACGTCGCCATGGCCGTAGTCTGCGGATTTGGTGCGCAAAGTTACGAACTGGCGCTTCGCGGCATCGTGAAAAAACTTTCCACGAATGGCTGACCACCGACGCGAACGCCTTACCGCACTCGGGGCCAGACTCGAGTCGGAACGCATCGACGCGCTCCTGCTCACAAGTCTTCCCAATATCCGCTATCTCACTGGTTTCTCCGGCACGAGCGCGCTCGCTCTGGCCACGCGATCGGAGATTCACCTCGTAACTGATTTTCGATACGAGACTCAAGTGGCTGATGAGGTAGTGGATCACGCTCATGTCCGAATCGAACCGGTCAGTCTCTGGGTCGGAATCTGGGACATCCTCGGCCACTCGCCCTCGATGGAGGTGCTTGGCTTCGAATCCGCTCACCTCCTTCACCGCGACTTCCAGCGGTTGCTCGGCGAGGGGTCGAGGTGGCAATGGCGCCCGCACGTCAACATCGTCGAGACTCTCCGTGAATCGAAGGACGAGGATGAAGTCGCGCTCATTACGGAGGCGGCCCGGATAGCTACAGCAGCGCTTGATCGCACGATGCCGATGTTGTCGGCGGGCCGGTCAGAGCTGGAGATAGCGGGGATCCTGGAGAAGGCGCTGCGCGACGAAGGCAGCGAAGAAGCTCCGTTTGCGCCAATTGTCGCCTCCGGCCCGCGTTCGGCACTCCCACATGCGCGACCTTCGACACGCATCGTCGAGAAAGGCGATTTTTTGCTCCTCGATTTCGGGGCGCAGCACAAAGGGTATTGCTCTGACATCACGCGGACTTTTACGGCCGGTCTGCCCACGCCCGAACAGCGCGAAGTCTATCAGGTGGTAAGGGACGCGAATCACGTTGCGTCGCATTCGATCAGGGCCGGGATGACGGGAATTGCTGCCGACGCGCTCGCCCGGAGCTACATTGAGCGCTGTGGGTACGGGGAGGCGTTCGGCCACAGCCTCGGGCACGGCCTGGGTCTGGAGGTTCACGAATCCCCCCGTCTGGCTCGTACCGCCGAGCCGCCACTGGTGGCCGGTTCGGTGGTAACGATAGAGCCAGGCATTTACCGTCCGGGGTGGGGAGGCGTCCGTATAGAGGACGACATCCATCTTTCAACGACCGGTCCGCAGATCCTTACGAACTTTTCCAGGGAGCTAATAGAGATCGCATGATAGATCTGCGCTATGTGAAGAAGCTTCTCGAGATGGTCGACGCATCGTCGGCAAACTCGATCGAGATCACGTCCGACAAGGGCGTGAAGATTCGTATTTCGAAGTCTGCGCCACAGCGCGGACTCGTTCAGATGGCAGCGCCGATGCAGATGCCGCAGATGATGGCGCCAGCAGCTGCCGCACCCGCTTTACCGGCGCCGGACTCAGCGGAATCCAGGGCGAGAGCCGCCGACGCCGCGAAATCGCGTCACCTCGAAGTGAAGTCGCCGATGGTAGGCACGTACTACGGCATGCCCGAGCCGGGCGCAAAGCCGTACCTCACCGTGGGAGACCGGATCTCCAAGGGACAGATTCTTTGCATCATCGAAGCGATGAAGATCATGAATGAGATCGAATCCGAATTCGATGGCGTGGTGACGGAGATCCTCGCCCAGAACTCGCACCCAGTCGAGTACGGACAGGTGCTCTTCCGTATTGACCCCAATGGCTGACCAGTCTTCAGAAGCTTCCACATCCGGGCCTGGAGGCGCGTTCGACTACCGTAACGTGCTCCGCCAGATGCTCGAGCAAAACGCATCTGACCTCCACCTCAAGGTGGGCTGCGCGCCGACTCTCCGCGTAAATGGTGAGTTGCGCAGCCTTCCGATGTCGCCCATGCGATCGGACGACATGAAAGCGCTGGCGGACAGCATCATGCCTCCAAAGCGGCAAAAGGAATTTGCCGAACTGAAGGAGGCGGATTTCGCGCTTGGCGTGCCTGGCATCGGACGGTTCCGCGTCAATGCGTATCAGCAGCGCGGAACGATCGCTTATGCTTTCCGAATCGTACCGTTCCAGGCGAACTCAATTGGCGAGCTCAACCTGCCGGCAGTGATCGAGCAGATAGCACTCAAGCCGCGAGGACTCGTTCTCGTCACCGGCATCACCGGCTCAGGCAAGTCAACGACGCTCGCCGCGATGATCCAGTATGTGAACCAGAACCGGAACGCGAACATAATCACGATCGAAGATCCGATCGAATTCCTCCATCGCGACAACAAGGCGCACATTAATCAGCGCGAGGTGGGAACCGATACCGCGAGCTTCGCTCAGGCCCTGCGCCGTGTGCTCCGCCAGGATCCCGACATCCTTCTCGTGGGCGAGATTCGCGATCTGGACACGCTCGATACCGCAATGAAAGCGGCAGACACCGGACACCTGGTGTTCTCGACGCTTCACACGATGGACGCGACCCAGACCATCAACCGCATACTTTCTTTCTATCCTCCGCACCAGCAGGCAGAAGTTCGATTTCTTCTCTCCAGCTCGCTCGAGGCCGTCATCTCGCAGCGCCTCGTGCCCCGCGCCGACAAGCCAGGCCGCGTGCCCGCCACCGAGATTCTCGTGAACACGGCAGCGGTCCGCGAGAACATCCGCGACATGTCGAAGTCGTTGAACATTCCGGAGCTGATCGCCGAGGGCACGGTGCACTATGGCATGCAGAGCTTCGACCAGTCGCTGATGAACTGGTACAAGAAGGGCGTCATCTCATACGAGAACGCCCTCTACAACGCGACCAATCCCAGCGAGTTCGCTCTCCGCATACAGGGCGTTGCGGGCGCGAGCGACGCCACATGGGACAACATCACCCAGGACGTTAACTCCTGACGGCCCCCGGGAAATGTTCAAGAAAGTCCTGATTGCGAACCGCGGAGAGATCGCTCTCCGCGTGATTCGCGCGTGTCGCGAACTCGGAATTCAGACGGTCGCAGTCTACTCCGAGGCCGACCGGGAGTCGCTGCACGTGCGGTTCGCCGACGACGATGTCTGCATCGGCCCCGCCCCCTCGCGCGATTCCTACCTCAAGATTCCGCGCATCATCGCCGCCGCCGAGATCGCCGGCGCCGACGCGATTCACCCTGGGTACGGATTTCTCGCCGAAAACGCCGAGTTCGCCGAGACCTGCGCCGCCAGCAACATCGCGTTCATTGGTCCGACCGCCGAGCAGATCCGCATCATGGGGGACAAGGCCGCGGCGCGTAACGCGATGAAAGCCGTGGGGGTGCCGATTATTCCGGGCACTCCTGGAGGGGTCGAAGATCCGGAAGAAGCTCTGGCGTTCGCCCGTGACATAGGGTTTCCGGTAATCATCAAGGCGGCGGCAGGCGGCGGCGGCAAGGGAATGCGCGTAGCCACCGAACCCGATGATTTCGTGAGATCATTTCAGCTCGCTCGTTCCGAGGCCCTGTCGGCGTTTGGAAACGGCGAGGTCTACGTCGAGAAGTATCTCGCCCGCCCCCGCCACATCGAGTTTCAGGTCATGGGCGACAAGCACGGGTCGTTGATTCACCTCGGTGAGCGCGACTGCTCGGTGCAGCGCAGGCATCAGAAGCTGATCGAGGAGGCGCCGAGCCCGGGGCTGACACCCGAGCTTCGCAAGGCGATGGGCGATGCGGCGGTGCGCGGTGCAAAGGCAATCGACTACGTGGGTGCTGGTACCGTCGAGATGCTTCTAAACGACGATGGGCAGTTCTTCTTCATGGAGATGAATACACGCATCCAGGTCGAACATACGGTGACGGAAATGCTCACCGGCATCGATCTCGTGAAAGAGCAGATTCGCGTCGCAGCGGGCGAAAAACTGTCCTTCACCGAGACGCCGGAATTCCGCGGACACGTCATCGAATGCCGTGTAAATGCCGAGGATCCAGCGCGCAATTTTCAACCATCTCCAGGAAAGCTCGAGGTATTTCATCCGCCCGGCGGTCCCGGAGTGCGGCTCGACACGCATGTCTACACCGGCTACGTCGTGCCACCCTATTATGATTCGCTGCTGGCGAAACTCATCTGCCAGGGACGCGATCGACCCGAAGCCCTGCGTCGAATGCAGGTTGCGCTGGAAACTTTCATCATTGAAGGCGTGACGACGACAATTCCATTCCTCGCTCGTGTGATGCAGAACCCCAGGTTCCTTGCGGGAGAGGTTGACACCAAGTTCCTCGAGCGCGAAACGGACTTGTTCAAAGAGACACCATAGAGTGAAGCTCGATGTCCACATGTCTCCCGGCGAGATATCGCCCGGCGACATGCAGGGAAAGGTCGTCGCCGTCATTGACGTGCTTCGCGCGTCCACCAGTATCGCGGTAGCGCTTTCAAGCGGCGCCAGAACTGTCATACCGGTCGAAAGCGTAGACGAGGCGATCACACTCTCGAAGCAGTTCGAGCGAAACCACGTTCGTCTCGCAGGTGAGCGTAGAATGCAGCCGATTCCCGGCTTCGATATGGGAAACTCTCCTCTCGAATTCACTCCGGAGGTGGTCGAAGGATCCACGATCATCATCAGCACAACGAACGGCACCAAGGCGCTGGTCGGGCTTCAGGGGGCGCGCGACATTGTCGTCGCTTCGTACGTGAATCTGTCGGTGGTGTCAGCCATGCTCCGGGCGGCAGCCAGAGCCGAGACTGACATTTCGATTGTCTGCGCGGGAACGGAGGGCCATTTTAGTCTCGAGGATGCGGCGTGTGCCGGCCGGTATGTCCGCTCCATCATGAAGCCCGAGATCTCGATCGAGGCTAATGACGCCGCATGTGCGTGCGCTCTCATCGACAGGAAGTATGGCGACAACATCGCGAAAATCTTCAAAGAATCGACCCACGGAAAAGCGCTCGCCGAAGCAGGCTTCGCGGACGACCTCGTCGCCTGTGCTGCAGTGGATTCGCACCCTGTGGTCCCCATCTTCCAGGACCGACAGATCACTCGCCTCGGGCCCGACCGCGAGCGATAGCCCGCCTACCCGCGGTTCCGCGCTCCGGCGCGAGCTGTGGGGCATCGTCCTCATACTGTTCGCCCTCTTCCTCGCCGGCGCGCTCGCCGCGCAGGGAGTCGCGCTTGTCCAGGGGGGCGACGTCACCCGCACCTTCGGCTGGGCGGGAAGCCTCCTCGCCTACCCGATGGCCCGCCTGCTTGGCTGGCCCGCGGCGGCGCTGATTCCAATCGCGTTGGCGGCGCACGCGCTCCGGCTCTTCGGCCGGCTCGAAGAGCGCACCGACCGATCGTGGATGGTGTTCCTGCTCGGCCTGGTCGGGCTGTTGCCAGTTGGCTTGGGCCTCGCTGAAGGGGGGATGCGTGACGCGACCGCGCTTTCGGGATTGTGGGGCAGTTTCACAGCCTTCTACATGCTGCAGTTCGCGGGCAGAGCGGGCGCGTGGATAATCGTCCTCCTGTCGCTCAGCGCGCTGATGGCGGCGACGCTTTCGTGGAATCCAATTCGCGCGATCGTCGGACGTGGCCCCGATGGGCCAATCGATAACGCGGATAACGAAGACGATGATGAGGCAATTGCCCCCACTTCCCGAAGGCGCAGCGCCGGCCAGCTTCCGCCCGAGCCGACGCCGGAAGAAATGCCTGCGGTCGATTTTGGCTTGATGAATCGCGGTGCGAGCGTGGACGATGGCGCGACGCAGCCGGGGGAAAAAAAGAAGCGCGAGAAAAAGTCGCAGGACGACAGGATAGCGGCGGCGATCGACTCGACAGCGAGCGTGAGCCCCGCGGACGACGAGCTTCCATCTGCGACGCTCCTCAGTCCGGCGCCCATGCGTAATGCGGAGTCCCGGAAAACTGATATCGCTGAGTTGGACGCGATGGGCGACAAACTCATGGATGCACTCCGTACGTTCCGCGTCGAAGGTGAGCTTCGCGGGCGGACCACGGGGCCGGTGGTAACCCAGTTCGAGATCGAGCCGGCGTCGGGTGTGAAAGTGCGCCAGTTCGCCAACCTCGCCAACGATCTTGCGCTCGCGATGCGCGCGCAGAGCATTCGCGTCGTCGCGCCAATTCCAGGGAAGGGAGCTGTTGGAGTCGAGGTGCCCAACCCCAGATCGGAGATGGTGGCGTTTCGCGAGATGCTCGAGTCGCGCGAGTATCGCGAAAACCGTTACGCTCTTCCCATTGCACTCGGCAAGGATCTCGAGGGACGGCCGGTGGTCGCCGATCTCGCGAAAATGCCGCATCTGCTGATCGCCGGCGCGACGGGGTCGGGGAAATCCGTCTGCGTGAACACGCTCATCACGAGCCTGATATTTCGCCACACGCCGAAGACTCTGCGTTTTTTGATGGTGGATCCGAAGATGGTGGAACTTTCGGTTTACAACGTTCTTCCCCATCTGCGCCACAAGGTGGTGACGGACAATCGTGATGCCGCCTCGGTGCTCAAGTGGGCGGTGATGGAGATGCAGGAGCGGTACGAACTGCTGGCGGCCAACGGGGCGCGCAACATTCAGGACTTCAATCGCAAGGTTCAGGAAGGCGCGTCGCTGCGCACTCCGAAGCGCCCCGATGTTGCGTTCGAGAACTCCGAATACACCGGCGGCATCCTCCCGTACATCGTGCTGATCATCGACGAACTGGCCGACCTGATGATGACGGTGCAGGCGGAAATCGAGACACCACTCGCGATGCTTGCGCAGAAAGCGCGCGCCATCGGTATTCACATCATTCTGGCGACGCAGCGCCCGAGCGTGAACGTTCTCACCGGGCTCATCAAGGCGAACTTCGCCAGCCGCATTGCCTTCCGCGTCGCTTCGCAGATCGACAGCCGCACGATTCTCGACACGATGGGTGCCGAAGCGTTGCTGGGCAACGGCGACATGCTTTTTGTGCCGCCGGGGAAGAGCGAGCCGAGCCGTCTGCAGGGCGCGTTCATCTCAAGCGAAGATACCGAGAGGCTCACTCAGTGGTACGAGGACCGTAAGTCGAGGCGGCGCGCCGAGGCGGAGGCGAAGGGTTTCTTTCTCGAGGAAACGATCGAGGCGGATATTCTCGAGACAATTCGGAAGAGGGAGGCGGAGGCGGCGCTCGGGTCGGGCGACGGCGAAGATGCGGAGGACGGCGATCGCGACAAGTTGTTCCGCGAAGCTGCCGAGGTTGTGATTCAGCATCAGCAGGGGTCGACGTCGCTTCTTCAGCGGCGATTGAAGGTTGGCTATGGCCGAGCTGCCAGGATCATCGACCAGCTTCAGGCGGCGGGTATTCTAGGGCCTCCTGATGGGTCACGCCCTCGCGATGTACTTGCGGGGCTGGATGACATCGATCGTATTTGCGGGCCGAGAGCCTAGCGGGTTACTGCGAGGCGAAACAGGAAACGGCGGAACGGCGGAACGGCGGAACGGCGGACACGGCGGACACGGCAGAACACGGCGGACACGGCAGAACACGGCAGAACACGGCAGAACACGGC
>JBKJRW010000085.1:0-5569 GCA_046593165.1 Gemmatimonadaceae bacterium | reverse complement strand
GACCAGGGGCGTGCGGTACTGGTAGTCCAAAGCGAATTGGCGCCATCCCTCGACCCGCTCGCCTGCCTCGAAGCACTGACACACGCGTCCGCAACAGACCCATGGCTCGCCGCGCACATTGCGGCAGGCAGGATGTTCTGGTCGCGTCCGTCTGACCGCTTCGCGATCGCTTCAATCGGCGCAGCCGCAACATTTTCCCCGGCGGGTCCCGACAGATTCGATGCCGTGGACAGAGAGTGGTCGGCTCTCGTTAACAGCGCAGTCGTCAGCGACGCAGGCCGCGGAATACCCGGTGTCGGCCCACTGTTGATGGGCGGGTTCGCATTCGATGCAGACGGGCCTCACAGTGTTCACTGGCATGCGTTCCCCAGCACGCACCTGAGCGTGCCGAGACTCCAGCTTACCTCGGTCGGAGACGAGTGCTGGATCACTGTGTCAGCAATCGTTGGTCAGGACGGTGAGCCAGACATGGACGCGGAAAGCTTGTCGCGACTGAGAAGCAGCGCCATTGCCGCAGCGCATCACCTGCCCTCCACAGCAGAATACTCCACTGCCCCACAGGAAGCGCCGGCAACCCGCCTCACTTTCTCCGAGCAGCGCACCAACTCCCACTGGCGTGAGATGGTCGGCGATGCGGTAGGTGAGATCGAGAGCGGTCAACTCGAAAAGGTCGTGCTGGCTCGTGCCGTACGGACAAGCTCAAGTACCGAGCTCGATCCGTTCGCGATTGTTCGTGAGCTGCAGTCCGTATTTCAGAACGCTTTCGTCTTCGGCTGCTGGCGGGGTCAGGCCGCCTTCGTCGGAGCGAGCCCCGAGCGCCTGGTCCGTCTCGATGGACGAGCTGTTCAAGTGAGCAGTCTGGCTGGTACGACGACTCGCGGCGCGACGCCGGATGAGGACACTGCCGCCGGGCAACGATTGCTCGCAAGCGCCAAGGACCGGCTGGAGCACGCCCTTGTACGAGACTTCGTCGTTAGCGCACTGGCGGATGTCTGCGATGGAATTACCGCATCGCCCGAGCCAGCACTGTTAGCCCTGCCGCACGTTTATCATCTCCATACCGGGATCCGCGCGCGGCTCGGAACCGGCTATTCGTTGCTCAATATCATCGAGAGGCTGCATCCCACTCCCGCCGTCGGCGGCTCTCCTCGAGACGCGGCACTGCGCTTTATTCGCGAGCGGGAGAACCTCGACCGGGGCTGGTACTCCGGCCCGATTGGCTGGATCGGCGCGGAGAGCGGAGAGTTCGCGGTGGCCCTACGCTCAGCGGTCGTAAGCGGCACCGAAGCGCTGCTCTTTGCCGGCTGCGGGATCGTCGCCGACTCGAGCCCGGAGCAGGAGCTGGCCGAGTCGGAGCTGAAGCTGCGGTCCATGAAATCGGCGATCGCCGCTTCAATTGCCGGCGTCCCGAATGCACACTTCGCCGGCTCGGCGGAGTTGGGCTTCCGATGAAACCCGACCACGCAGCATTTGCATACGTTGGCGCCTTCGTCGACGAGATGGCGAAGGCAGGCGTTCACCACGTCTGTGTTGCGCCCGGCTCGCGCTCGACGCCGCTCGCGCTCACCATCGCCAATCACGCGTCCCTGCGCACGTGGATGCACATCGACGAACGCTCGGGAGCATTCTTCGCACTCGGACTCGCACGGGCGCTCGGCGAACCGGTCGCGCTGCTCTGCACATCCGGCACCGCGGCAGCCAATTTTCTTCCTGCCGTAGTCGAAGCGCACAGCGCGGGAATTCCGCTGCTCGTCCTCACGGCCGACCGGCCTCCCGAGCTGCGTGACGTCGGCGCCGCTCAGGCCATCGATCAAAACCGCCTCTTTGGCGCGCACGCAAAATGGTTCGTGGAAGTCGCCCTGCCCGACGCGACACCCGATCTTCTGAGGTATGTGCGCACCCTTGCCGCGCGAGCAGTGGCATATGCCGCCGCAGTGCCAGCCGGGCCGGTGCACCTCAATTTTCCCTTTCGCGAGCCGCTCGTGCCCGCGCCGGGCGACGCACCACGTGACTTGTCGCCCGACGATCAGCGCGCGTGGGGTGGGCGGCCTGACGGCGCGACCTGGGTGAGGGTTGCTGATTCGCCGCCGTCGCTCGATACCATCACAGCACAACGTATCGCGAGCCGATTTCGCTCTGCAACGCGACCACTGATAGTCTGCGGTCCGCAGCCACACGGCTCGCTCGCCGCGCCACTTGCCGCACTGGCCGCGTTGCTTGGAGCCCCACTGCTGGCCGACCCGCTATCGCAGCTTCGATGGGGCGTCCATGATCGGTCAAACGTGATCGACCGATACGATTCCGCGCTGCGTCGTGAATCGACGGCAGCGGCGCTGGCGCCGGACCTAATCCTGCGAATCGGAGGAGTGCCAACCTCCAAGGCACTTGCACAGTATGTGCAGCGACATTCCGCCGCTCCGCTCCTGGTGGTGGACGCTGCCTTGTGGCCTGATCCGACGCTGCTCGCCGAAGAACTGGTGCACGCCGACCCGCGGCTTTTCTGCGAGCACATTCTCGAGATCCTTTCGGAGACGAGCCACGATTCGGCGAACGATGACTGGCTCTCGGCGTGGCGCAGCGTTGATCAAACCGCCGGCAGTGCGCTGCAGCACTATACAGATGCGCTCGGCGAAACATTCGAGGGCCGTGCTCTCGCCGATGTGGTCGGCGGCCTTCCCGATGGCGCGACACTCTTCGTCAGCAGCAGCATGCCCGTTCGCGACCTTGACGCATTCTGCGGGGGAGATGAGCGATCGATTCGCGTTCTCGCAAACCGTGGTGCCAACGGAATCGACGGCGTAGTGTCGAGCGCGCTCGGTGCGGCCGCTGCAGCATCGGTCGCGGGTGGCGGTCCGCTGGTGCTGGTGATTGGCGACCTCGCTCTCTACCACGACATGAACGGCCTCCTCGCCGCGAAGATGCATTCGCTCAATGCGACCATCGTCGTACTGAATAATGATGGTGGTGGGATTTTTTCCTTCCTTCCGCAGGCTGCCCACCCAATGCATTTCGAGCGACTCTTCGGCACGCCGCACGGTCTCTCCTTCGAGCCCGTCGCCGAGCTTTACGGAGCGCGGTATCACCGGGCGCACGATTCGGTTTCACTTCGGACCGCAGTCGCCGATGGCATTGAGGGAGGTGGCTTGCACATCGTGGAGTTGCGCACCGATCGTACTCGCAACGTCGAGCTTCATCAGGGGGCATGGGAGGCTGTCGCTTCAGCGCTGAGCGGCGTCTGATCGACGCAGGGAAATGAACGAGCAGACGAGCGCAGAGCAACGCGACCTGGACGTCGGGGACGGGCTGTGTCTGCATGTGTCGTTGGTCGGAGCGGGTCCCCCGCTCGTCTTACTGCATGGCTTCACCGGTTCTGCTCAAACGTGGGCTGATCTCTCGCCGGCTTTCGCCGTCGCGCACCGGGTCGTCGCGTTCGATCTCCCCGGTCACGGTCGTTCTTCCGTACCGACGAATCCGCAGCGTTACTCGCTCGCCCGCTTCGCCGACGATCTGGCGAACGCTCTCGACCAGCTTGGCCTCGCGCGCGTCGCGCTGCTCGGCTACTCGATGGGTGGCCGGGCCGCATTGCAATTCGCGCAACAGTACGCTGACCGGGTTGCCGCGCTAGTATTGCTCAGTACTTCGTCGGGGATCCGGGACGACGCGAAGTGTCGCGAGCGGCTCGCCTCAGATGCTGTTCTGGCCGACTCGATCGAACGCGAGGGAGTTCGTGCTTTCGTTGATCGATGGGAAATGCTGCCCTTATGGGAAAGCCAACGAGTTCTGTCCACTGAGACACGCGCGCGGCTGAGGGCACAGCGGCTGTTGAACGATCCGGTCGGTCTCGCGAACAGCCTTCGTGGAGCCGGGGCTGGAACCGATGCAGCGTCCGCCATATTTCGAAGGATCCCTGCTCCGACTCTGATTCTGGCAGGTGCTCTTGATCCGGCGTATGTAGAGCACGGACGCTCGCTCGAGGCGGAGCTTCCCAACGCTCGCATGGAAGTAATTTCCGACGCTGGTCACGCGCTCCACCTGGAACAGTCGGCTGCGCTTGTTGGCGCTACGACCGCGTTCCTGAAAGCGATCCCACGTTCAGCCGATGGCTGGTGACGGGCATCGGGTACCGGGGTCACTAGATTTCCGCCCCACGACCCCGTTGAAGGAGCTTGCATGACAGTGGAGTGGAAAACGATCAAGAGCTATACCGATATTCGTTACGAACGTGCAGCGGATGAGGGTATCGCAAAGATCACGATAAATCGGCCCGAGGTTCGCAACGCATTCCGCCCTCAGACCGTATCCGAGCTTATCGATGCGTTCAACCATGTTCGGGACGACATGACCACCGGCGTCGTTCTGCTCACCGGCGAAGGTGAGCATGCCTTCTGTTCGGGTGGAGATCAGAGAGTACGTGGCGATGGTGGCTATGTCGGCGAGGATCAGATTCCACGCCTCAACATCCTCGACGTTCAGAAGCAGATCCGTTATCTGCCGAAACCGGTCATCGCCGTCGTCGCCGGATACGCCATCGGGGGCGGGCATGTGCTGCATCTCGTATGCGACCTCACCATCGCGGCCGACAATGCAAGGTTCGGGCAGACCGGCCCGAAGGTAGGAAGCTTCGACGCCGGATTCGGGGTGAGCCACCTCGCCAGCACAGTAGGCCAGAAGAAGGCGCGCGAGATCTGGTATCTCTGCCGACAGTACAGCGCAGCGGACGCACTGGCCATGGGCCTCGTCAACACCGTGGTACCGCTCGATCAGCTCGAAGCCGAGTCAGTGCAATGGGCTCGCGAGATTCTCGAGAAGAGCCCGATGGCACTGCGATTTCTCAAGGCCGCATTCAACGCCGACACCGATGGAATGGCCGGACTGCAGCAGCTGGCGGGCGACGCTACTCTGCTCTATTACCTCACTGAAGAATCGAAGGAGGGAAAGAACGCGTTCCTCGAGAACCGGCCGCCCGACTTCAGCAAGTTTCCACGGTTTCCGTGAGCGCTGGCGCAGCGACGAATCTTTCGCCGTTCCGCGTGTGGCTACTCGCATCGCGGCCCGCGACCCTGCCAGCTGCGGCCGTGCCGGTGTTCGTCGGCGCGGGAGTGGCTTTCGGCGCAGGCGCCACGCTAAGGCCTCTGGTGCTTCTCGCTACTCTGTTGAGCGCCCTTCTCATCCAGATCGGAACCAACTTCGCTAACGACTACTCCGACTTTCATCGCGGCGCCGACCACGACGGGCGACTCGGACCAGTCCGTGTTACGCAAAGCGGACTCCTCAGCGCAGACGGAGTTCGACGCGGAATAATCATCGCGTTTGGCCTGGCCGTCCTCCTGGGCAGTGGACTCGCCTGGATCGGCGGATGGCCGATCATCGCAATCGGCGTGCTGTCACTGTTAGCCGGCCTCGCCTACACCGGCGGCCCCTGGCCGTTCGGCTACCACGGACTCGGCGACTTGTTCACGTTCGTGTTCTTCGGACTTATCGCGGTCTCGGGAACTACCTACCTGCAGACAGACATGTGGAGTGGATTGGCGCTCCTGCTGTCGGTGCCCGTCGGACTGCTCGTCACGAA
>JBKJRW010000002.1:0-9263 GCA_046593165.1 Gemmatimonadaceae bacterium | reverse complement strand
CATCGGCGAGGTCCGCCGCCTGGAAGGCGAGGAGAAGATCCGCGTCAACGAGGTGCGGGATGCCGAGCTGGGCGAGATCCTCGTCGGCCAGAGCGTGGCGCTGGCCCTCAAGAGCGGGACGGTGGAAGAGGCGATTCCGGCCGGCACGAAGATCACCGCCGACCTGCTCGCCAACCTCAAGATCGCGACGCTCGACCTCAAGACCTTCCGCGTGTCCGACAAGAAGGCCAATGAGCGCATCCGCACGATCATCGACGCCGCGAACGACGAGAAGGCGAAGCTCGAGGAAAAGGCGGAAGAGCGCATCGACCGCATCCTCCAGCCGGACGAGCTGCCCCCGGGCGTCATCCAGCTGGTGAAGGTGTACCTCGCCGAGAAGCGCAAGATCTCGGTGGGCGACAAGATGGCCGGCCGCCACGGCAACAAGGGTATCGTTGCCCGCATCGTTCCTGAGGAAGACATGCCGTTCCTGCCTGATGGCAGACCGGTGGACATCGTCCTCAACCCGCTCGGCGTGCCGAGCCGTATGAACGTCGGTCAGATTCTCGAGACGCACCTTGGGTGGGCCGCTAGACTGCTCGGCTTCTACGCGAAGACTCCGGTCTTCCAGGGCGCGAACGAGCGCGAGATCGGTTTGCTCCTCAAGCTTGCGGCAGTCACGTGGGTGAGAGATGCGCTCGATCTTCGTACGCCTGGCGTGACGATCAATGATTCGGAGATCCGCGGAATCGTAGCGGATACGCGTCACGATATCGTAGGTGAGGGAGAGCGCGTCGAGCTTCTGTCCGATGCGACGATCAATGATCTCGCGAAGCGCGGTGTCAGCGCCGAAACGCGCGACGTTTACAACCGCATTCGCGATTTCATTACGGCCGCGGCGAAGGAGCTTGCAGGACGCGAGTACACTGAGCTCGATAACCAGATCGCGTTCCATCGCGCTGTTGATGAAGACGAGGAGGCCTCCGCTGCGACGAAGTCCGCCTACAAGACAGCTGGAAACCAGGTAGAGAAGCGTCGCGCCGCCGAAGAGAGCTCGGTGCTCGGCGGACTCGAGCTGCCCGCGCTTGCTGCATCGCTTGGCAAGAAGGGCGACATCGATGTGGATCTCGCAGCGGCAGAATTGATGCGCCTTGCCGGAATATCGGCAGGCGGAAAGGTTCGCCTCCGCGACGGAAGAACAGGTGAGACGTTCTCGAACCCGGTCACAGTTGGCGAGGTCTACATGCTCAAGCTCTCGCACCTGGTTGACGACAAAATCCACGCTCGCTCAATCGGACCGTACTCACTCGTTACGCAGCAGCCGCTGGCGGGTAAGGCGCAGTTCGGTGGACAGCGCTTTGGAGAGATGGAAGTGTGGGCGCTCGAAGCATATGGAGCTGCGCACACGCTGCAGGAGATCCTGACTGTGAAGTCGGATGACGTGAACGGACGAAGCCGTGTCTACGAGGCGATCGTGAAGGGGCAGAACCTTCCCGAGCCTGGCATTCCGGAATCGTTCAACGTGCTCGTGCAGGAATTGAAAGCGCTCGGCATTCACGTGAGCATGGGTGCAAACGTGTCGAGCGGCTACGGGTTGGGAAACAATGGCTCCAGTAACGGCAACGGGAGCGAGGAGTAATTAATGATTGATTTTCGCAGCTCGCGCGAAACCCGCGCGTCCTCATTCGATTACATCCAGGTCCGCATCGCCTCACCTGAGGAGATGCGCGGACCCAAGGATCCAAAGGAGCGTGAGAGGCTCGAGATGTCGGGCCTCCGCACGTGGTGGTCATGGGGCGAGGTACTGAAGCCCGAGACCATCAATTACCGCTCCTTCAAGCCGGAGAAGGATGGTCTCTTCTGCGAGCGGATCTTCGGACCCGTGAAGGACTGGGAATGCCATTGTGGCAAATACAAGAGAATCCGCTACCGCGGAGTCATCTGCGATCGCTGCGGCGTCGAAGTGACCCTTGCTCGCGTCCGTCGCGAGCGCATGGGGCACATCGAACTCGCCGTACCTGTCGCTCACATCTGGTTCTTCAAGACTCTTCCGAGTCCGATGGGAAACCTTGTGGACCTGACTCTGCGCGATCTCGAAAAAGTCGTCTACTACAGCAACTACGTCGTCATCGATCCGGGCGAGCAGGAAGTCTCACAGAACGAGCTGCTCGACGAAGATCGCTTCCTCGATCTCAAGCAAAAGGCGAAGGATGAGGGCGACAACGCATTCTTTGCCGATATCGGAGCCCCCGCGGTTCGTGAGCTTCTGAAGCGCATCGATGTGGACAAGGTCGCGGCACAGCTCCGCGCCGGTCTCGTTGACGAAGGGTCTCAGCACCGCAAGAAGCAGATGCTCAAGCGCCTCAAGGTTGTGGACGCTTTCCGCAACTCGGGCGACAACCAGACGCGCAACAAGGCAGAGTGGATGATCATGGACGTGATCCCGGTAATCCCGCCGGATCTGCGTCCGCTCGTTCCGCTCGATGGCGGCCGTTTCGCCACTTCGGATCTGAACGATCTCTACCGCCGCGTCATCAACCGCAACAACCGGTTGATGAAGCTCATTACGCACCGTGCGCCTGAAGTCATTCTCCGCAACGAGAAGCGCATGCTTCAGGAAGCGGTGGATGCACTGTTCGACAACGGCCGCCGCTCCAAGGCGATTCGGGGTCGCGGCAAGCGTCCATTGAAGTCGCTGTCCGACATGCTCAAAGGCAAGCAGGGCCGGTTCCGTCAGAACCTGCTCGGCAAGCGCGTCGACTACTCGGGCCGTTCGGTAATCGTCGTCGGACCAGAGCTGAAGCTGCACCAGTGCGGATTGCCCAAGGCGATGGCGCTGGAGCTGTTCAAGCCGTTCATCATCCACAAGCTCGTCGAGAAGGGAATCGCCGAGACGGTGAAGCGCGCCAAGAAGATCGTGGAGAAGGAGTCTCCCGAGGTGTACGAGATCCTCGAAGAGATCATTCGCGATCACCCGGTGCTACTGAACCGGGCGCCGACCCTTCACCGCCTTGGCATTCAGGCTTTCGAGCCCGTGCTCGTCGAGGGCAAGGCCATTCGTATTCACCCGCTCGTTTGCGCGGCGTTCAACGCCGACTTCGACGGTGACCAGATGGCCGTGCACGTTCCGCTTTCGTTCGAAGCTCAGCTCGAGTGCCGTCTGCTCATGCTGTCGTCGAACAACATTCTCAAGCCGTCCGACGGACGTCCGGTCGCCGAGCCCAGCCAGGACATCGTGCTTGGCTGCTATTTCGCGACGAAGGCCGCTTCGGATTTCGAGAAGGTGGTAAAGAACGCCCGCCGCTTCAGCAATGTGGCGGAGGTCGAAGTCGCGCTCGCCCAGGCTCGCGTGAACTTCCACACGCCCATCAAGTACTGGGTGAAGGATTTCGAGGGAGCACGGTGGGTTGATACGACGGCTGGTCGCGCGATGTTCAACGCGATCATTCCGCCCGAACTCGGCTACCAGAACCGCGACATGAAGAAAAAGGCCCTTGGCGAGCTCGTCTTCGAGTCATATCGGAAGACGGGACTCAAGGGCACGGTGCCATTCCTCGACAGGCTCAAGGAATTCGGTTTCCGCAACGCCACGCGCGGCGGAATTTCGATCGGCATCGAGGATCTGCACATTCCCGCCGAGAAGGAGCCGCTGCTGCAGGAAGCAACGGAGCGCGTCGAGCGTTTCCAGCGCGCCTACCAGACCGGTAACATCACGAACGGTGAGCGATACAATAAGGTCATCGACACCTGGACGCACGCCAACTCCGACATCGCCGACGCAATGGTACGCGCGATGGCGAAGTCGAACGACGGGTTTAATCCGGTGTTCATGATGTTCGACTCCGGCTCGCGTGGATCGCGCGATCAGATCCGTCAGCTCGCCGGCATGCGCGGACTGATGGCGAAGCCGCAGAAGAAACTCACGGGAGGCATCGGCGAGATCATCGAAAGCCCGATCAAGTCGAACTTCCGCGAAGGCCTGTCGGTGCTCGAGTACTTCATCTCGACGCACGGTGCACGTAAGGGTCTGGCCGATACAGCTTTGAAGACAGCCGACGCTGGCTATCTCACACGCCGTCTCGTAGACGTCGCTCAGGACGTGACGATCACGGAAGAGGATTGCGGTACGATCCTCGGCCTCGAGGTCGGAGCGCTGAAGGAAGGCGAGGACATCATCGAGCCGCTGGCCGAGCGTATTGTCGGTACAGTTGCAGCCGAGGATATCGAGGATCCGCACGAGACCGATCAGGCGGGTCGTCGTACGCTCATGGCGGAAGCAGGTCAGCTCATCGACGAGGACATGGCGAAGGCCATCGAAGAGTCGGGAATCGAGACGGTTCGTATTCGCTCGGTACTCACGTGCGAAGCGAAGCGCGGACTCTGCCAGATGTGCTACGGCCGCAACCTGGCCACCATGTCGATGGTGGATAAGGGCGAGGCCGTCGGTATCATCGCCGCGCAGTCGATCGGAGAGCCGGGCACGCAGCTCACGCTGCGTACGTTCCACATCGGTGGAACGGCGGCCCGTATCGCCGAGCAGACTGCGAGGAAGTCGAAGGTGGACGGCGTCATCGAGTTCGGCGATCGTCTTATCAACGTCACCAACGCCGACGGTGCGCAAATCGTCACCTCGTACGAGGGTGAGCTTACGATTCGCGCGTCGAGCGACAACAAGGTTGGCGCTCGCCTGCAGGTGCCTCTTGGCGCAACGCTGATGGTGAAGGACGGCGACGATGTGAAGAAGGATCAGATCATCTTCACGTGGGACCCGTACTCCAATCCCATCATTTCGGATGTGGAAGGTACGATTCGGTTCGTGGACCTTGTCGGCGAAGAGTCGTTGTCCGAGGAGCTCGATGAGCTCACTGGCCTGCGTCAGACCGTCGTCATCGAGGATCGCGAGAAGAAGTTGCATCCGCACATAGAGATCTGGGAGACCAAGGGCGCGAAGGAGAAGCGTCTGCGTGACTTCGTGATGCCGGTGGGCGCGCAGCTGACCGTCTCGGACGGAGCGCGGATCAGCGCCGGTACCATTCTGGCCAAGGTGAGCCGCGAGGCATACAAGACGCGCGACATCACCGGTGGTCTGCCGCGAGTTGCCGAGTTGTTCGAGGCGCGTAAGCCGAAGGATCCGGCGACCGTGTCGGAGATCGACGGCATCG
Organism: Gemmatimonadaceae bacterium; assembly: GCA_046593165.1. Taxonomy (GTDB): domain Bacteria; phylum Gemmatimonadota; class Gemmatimonadetes; order Gemmatimonadales; family Gemmatimonadaceae; genus UBA4720. The sequence goes on along the minus strand of JBKJRW010000002.1, from coordinate 4,122 downwards.
TGCGGTTCGGCGAGATCAAGCGCGGCAAGCGTGAGATATTCGTGCGTCCGAGCAAGGTCGTGGGCGGGCAGTCCATTGCCGATGATCAGTCGGAAGAGCACACGTACGAAGTCGGAGCCGGCAAGCATCTTCGAGTGCACGAGGGAGATCGCGTGCGCGCCGGAGACCGTTTGTCAGAGGGTCCGGTCAATCCGCACGACATTCTCCGCATCAAGGGACCGCGTGCGGTGCAGGAGTATCTGTTGAACGAAGTGCAGGAGGTTTACCGCCTGCAGGGCGTGAAGATCAACGACAAGCATATTGGCGTGATCGTGAGGCAGATGCTTCAGAAGGTGCGTGTTCTGGATTCGGGTGAGACGCCGTTCCTCGAGGGCGAGCACGTTGACAAGCAGCATTTCCGCGACGCCAACGAGAAGGCGAAGAAGAAGAAGGAGACGCCAGCCGCTTCGGAGCCGCTCCTGCTCGGAATCACCAAGGCCAGTCTCACGACGCAGTCGTTCATCTCGGCGGCGAGTTTCCAGGAGACGACGCGTGTTCTGACCGACGCTGCGATTCGCGGCGCGCGGGATGAACTGATGGGACTCAAGGAGAACATCATCATCGGACACCTGATTCCTGCGGGTACGGGTATGTACCGTTACCAGGAAGTGGATATCGAGGGTGCGCCGTTGCCGCCGGAGCCGGAGATTCTTCCGGAGCCGAGCATCGCTGAGATTCTTGCGGAGCCGGATATGGAGGAAGAACTGCTGGCCAAGGCAGGGACGCTTCCGAAGGGATTCGGGGAAGCCGAATAAGGGAGAGCGCGGAGGTTGCATAGACCGCAGAGAAAAACAGAAAGGGGAGAGCGAAAGCTCTCCCCTTTCTGTAAGTTTGAATGCGGAAGCATCGAACAGACTGCCAGAATCGCGTCAGCCCCGATCGGTTCCCGTTTCCGGAGGCGGCAGCAGCTCGGACCGGCAGGTCATTCTCACGTTACCGAGTACCGTGCCGCTATCCATCGTTCCGTTTGCGGCGCCTGGATCGAGGCTCGCCTGCAGCCCTCTCGCTCCGTCCCACTCGTTCGCGCTTTTCTGATTCCTCCCGCAACGCCTCGAGTTCAGCGATCGCTTCGAGGTCACGCGGTCGTCCGGCCGCGCGCTTGGTGGCGATCAGCCACTCGAGGTCGAGACACTTCGTCCGATGCGAGAAGAGAATGACGTCGATGGTGTGACCGATCAGGTCGTCATACCCGCCGCCGCCAGTTACTTCGCCCAGCAGATCGATGTCCCCGGCGGTGGTAGTGAGGGTGAAGTTGAGACCCGAGCGAAGTGTTCGTGCTGACCATTCGAAAGGAAGGCCGCGCGGTGCCCCGCGCAAATACGGCTTGAGCGGACGCAGCGCGCGCACGAGGCGGTCGAGGTTGGCGTCGGTCCTGGCATAGCAGATATCGACGTCCTGTGTCAGGCGACTCGAGCCGTGGACGGTCGCCGCCACTCCGCCAATGAGTATGTACTCGACCCCGGGCTTCCAAAGAGTGTCGAACAGCCGCTTGAAGTCAGTCACTACCGCCTCCTTCGCGCTGCCTCTCCGGCGCGACGAGCCTCGTGCGCAAGATGAACGAGCGCCTGGAGCGATCTCACTCGCTCATCCACGGTCTTTTCGAGGTTACCGCGAAGAAGCGAACGGTCAATGTCGCGCTTGAAAGCCTCAGTCAGTGGATCGGCGCCCACCGCGGGGACGAGCGCTGTGTCGATCGTGAAGCCGGTCGCAGCGATAAGGCGCGACAGGGTTTCAAGGGTGGGGCTGGTCTGTCCGCGCTCGACGCGTGCCACAACCGACTGCCGCTGTTCCGGCTCGCCGCGCAAGCTCGCGTTGCGTGAGCGCAGCGCGCGTTCTCGCTTCGAGCACCAGGGGGCCTATGGGCTTGATAGCTAGCATGCTCTCATGATAGCGCAAGATGCATCAGATAACAAGGAAGCCGAATGAGGGAGAGCGCGGAGGCTGCAAAGACCTCATAGAAAAAAGAAATGGGAGAGCGAAAGCTCTCCCATTTCTGTTTCCGGATATGTGATTCTCCTGATAGCGCTTCGCCTTACCGGAAAACGACCGGCGTCCAACTCTGCCCTACGGCGCTCTCCATGGATTCACGGTCTGGTTGCGAATCAGGAAGCTTGAAACGGTAGTGGAGTGTTGCAGCCGGGCCGTTCCTGCAGCGGTGCGCGCCGCAGCCGAGCCATAGTGGGGGACGGTCACCGAGTCAGTACGGACCCCCAGGTTATCGAGCGCGGCCCAGTTCCGGTACGTCTGTGTGAACGCGACGTTCCAGTCGTTGGGATCGTCGGTCGTCACTTTTGTGGCAATCGAGTAGTCCACCATGATACCGCGTTTCTTGTACTCATCCCAGAGAACGCGGGTATTCTTGCGCACGTCCTCCCAGAACATGTCGCCGTGCCCGGGATTGATTCGGATGAGGGTAACTCGTGTAACGCCCCCGGGGGTCATGTTCGGCGAACCTGCCTGTGCTCCGAGCTGAGTAGCGGATAGAATGCCGACCAGCGCCATCGAAGCGAGTGATGCCTTGTTCATCCATGTCTCCTGATAGAGCGTGGGACACATTTACGGGAGAGACAAAATACCCGGCCGCCTCACGGCCGTCAATCTGGCCCTACCGAAACATCTGGTCCTACCGAAACACGACTTGCGTTCCCCGTTCAACCAGATCGGAAAGTTGTTCCGCATCCCAGTTGGTCAGCCGCACGCACCCATGGGAGTTGGCGTAGCCAATTGTCTCCGGCGACGACGTGCCATGAATGCCGTAGTGCGGTTTGGACAATCCTATCCAGACCACGCCCACCGGCGAATTCGGGCCGGGCGGAACACGCGCCTCGGGGCGCGAGTCGGGCACCTCGGCGAACAACTTCGGTTGATAGTGAAACGACGGATCGTGTGCCACGCTCGCGATCCTGAAATCGCCGGTTGGCGATGGATCGTAGCCGGCGCCCAGCGTCGACGGGAAGTGAAAGAGAACGCGACCCGTTGCGTCCACAGCTTGCGTCCAGAATCCAGAGCGAGACACGATGAGGCGTGCGATGGGGATCGTGTCCGCGGCGGACGCGCGAGTTTCGTTATCGACGTTCGGAACCATAAGCGCTGTCCCTGCCTTCAGATCGTCCAGTTTCACTTTGGGGTTCAGCTGTGCAAGAAGTTTCTTCGACGTATGAAATTTCTCGGCGATCGCTTCGGCGGCGGACGAATAACACAGGCAGCGCAGCTTCGCCTGCTGGTAGACTGAATCCGGGATCTGAACAAAAGGTCCGCGCACGTCTTCTGCGGTCAGCGTGTACGACTTGAGGGCAGTTTCTCGTCCGGCGGCAGCGCGGAGGCGGGCGTAAGTCGCTCGATCAATACTCGATTGCGATTTTCGGTTCGAGGATGAGTCAACGGCGGGAGCGTCGCTGACCGCGAAATACGCGAGCGCTTTGGCGGCGTTGCTCCCCCAAGCGCCATCTACTATGCCGGGTGAAAAATTGGCTCGGTCAAGCAGGATCTGGATCTGAAGCGCGACGGGCCCGCGCGCTGGAATGCGCGCAGGAAATTTCGCGATCGGGGCATCGGCTGATTTGCCCGACATGGCCTGCGCGCCCGACGTTACGACGCAGCCGGAAAAAATGGCCAGGATTGACGCGGCGGCCGCAGTCACATTTCGCATGATTCGTAGTCGGGTCATGTTCAATTTGATTTCAAGATCGGGGCCGGAGCGTCCCGGGACGTGCATCTGCTTTGCCCTTCCGGTGGTTTGGGCGTAACATCACACCAAGGCACCGGCAGAAGTCCGGTTCGCCAACCTCTCAACCGGCCCCGCATGGCGCTCGATTTTCTGACGAGACAGGTTAACCGAAGCGCCATTCGCTCCGTCAGGAAACGAGGCGCGAGGATCGATCGGTTCAAGCTCACTGCCAAAGGTCGCATCCGCGAGGCCCTTCTCGCAGACGTGGAGATCGCGAAGGCGGTCGAAGCGCACGCCCACGACAATGACATCTCCGTCGCCGCGGTATGGCAGAAGGTCGGCGGTTACATAGACGAGATCGTTCCGTTCTTCAACATTCTCGCGTATTACCGATTCGGCTACCTCGTCAGTCGCAC
>JBKJRW010000233.1:0-13190 GCA_046593165.1 Gemmatimonadaceae bacterium | reverse complement strand
GATTCAATCTAACCTGCGGACCACTCCCCGGGGCTATTGTCTTGCATCCATATGTGAGGTGCGACTCTGTTCACGACCTTTCACTCCCCTTTTCCGAGGTTTTGATGCCGGTTTCATCGATCTCAAGTCAGCTCGCGGGAATCCGCGTCGCCGGAACGATTGCGTTCTTCGTCGTGACCGGGTTAACGGTGCCCGCAGCGGCAATGACGACCCCGCGGAACGCGGCGCCTCACCCGGGCGACTCTGCGGCCGTGATCGCCGCGGTGACCGGATTCCACTCGGCTCTCGAAAGCGGCGACAGCACCAAGGCGATGTCTCTGCTGGCCGCCGACGCAATCATTCTCGAGAGCGGCGACGTCGAATCGAGGGCCGAGTACCGGTCCCATCACCTTTCGTCGGATATGAAGTTCGCCCAGGCCATTCGCGGTACGCGGTCGGTGATTCGCGTTACGGTCAACGGCGACGTCGCGTGGGTATCCTCGAGCAATAAAACGAAAGGCGAATTCTCGGGACGACCGATCGATTCGGTGGGTGCTGAGCTGATGGTACTGATACGCACCAAAGGCGGCTGGAAGATTAGCGCGATCCACTGGTCGTCGCACAATCAGAGGCCGCCGGCCAAATGACGCCGGGGCATGAGCACAGCGGAGGCGAGGAAGCCGGGCACGACGCGCCGAGCGCCAATGCAGCTCACGGTAATCCGGCTGTGACCGATCCGCACGCGGCGCACAAGTCGCCTGAGGCCAGGCGCGCTCACTCGGGACACGACCACGCCGCGATGATGTCGGACCCTTCCATGGCCAAAGCCATGGAAGCCGACATGCGCCGACGCTTTTTTCTGGCGTTGGCGCTCACCATTCCGATCGCATTGCTCGCCGGGCATATACCCGGCCTGCCGATGCTGGTGCAGCCGCCAACGGCGAGCTGGCTCGGACTCGCCCTGTCCACGCCCGTCGTATTCTGGTCCGGCTGGATATTCATCGCGGGCGCGGGGTCAGCGCTCTCTCGCCGAAAGCTCGACATGTCGGTGCTCATCGCGGTCGGCGTGCTGGCCGCGTATTTGAGCAGCGTATATCTGACTGTTATCGGATACCCGCTTGCGTACTACGAAGCGGCTGCGATGCTCGTCACGTTCGTGCTTTTCGGCCACTGGATGGAGATGCGCGCGCGACGCGGCACTTCGGACGCGCTGCACGCGCTCTTCGACCTTGTCCCGCCGCAGTCGCGCGTTATAAGGAGTGGCGCCGATGTTCTTGTCGCAACGAGCGAGGTAGTGCACGGAGACAGGTTGCGAGTTCTCCCGGGCGAGAAAATTCCTGTAGACGGCGAATTGACCGAAGGCGAGACGGAAGTTGACGAAGCTCTGGTCACGGGCGAGAGCGTTCCCGTTCACAAGAAACCGGGTGATGGAGTCATCGGCGGCTCGATCAACGTCACGGCCGCAGTTGTCATGAACGCGACGAAAGTCGGAAGCGAGACAGTGCTGGCGCAAATAGCGCAGCTCGTCGAACGAGCGCAGAACTCCAAAGCACCCGGACAGCGGATCGCCGACAAGGCTGCTGCCATTCTCGTTGTCGTGGCGGTTGCCTCAGGCGTGCTCACTTTTCTTGGGTGGACGATTTTCGGCGATGCGCCATTCGTGACGGCGCTCACGTTTGCTATCTCGGCAGTCGTTATTGCATGCCCGGATGCGCTTGGTCTTGCGACGCCGACTGCGGTCGCTGTCGGCACCGGCCTCGGAGCGCGTCACAACATTCTCATCAAGGATGCTGCGACGCTGGAAGGTGTGAGCAAGGTGAACGCAATAATTCTCGACAAGACGGGAACGCTCACGCTCGGCAAACCGACTGTCACGAATATCGAGCCGGGCGCGGGAATTACCCCGGAGGAGTTGCTTGCAGTCGCGGCCTCGCTCTCCGCATCGTCTACCCACCCTCTGTCGGCGGCAATCGTGCGGGCGGCGGAGGAGAAGGGCATCAAGTTCGATACCGTGCCGAACGTCGAGACAATCGCCGGCAAGGGAGTCGTTGGTAACCTCTCGGGCGATGAGGTGCTCGTGGGCAACGCAGCGTTGCTCCGCGAGAGGAGCGTCGGCACAACGACCGAATCGCAGGCTGCCGAGCGCCTCGCCAACGAAGGGCGTTCCCTCGTATTCGTGGCGAGAGGTGGCAAGTCACTCGGGCTGTTCGGAATCGCCGATGCCATCCGTCCTTCTACTCGCGAGGCCATCGCGATGCTCAAACAGCTCGGGCTCGAGCCAATCCTGATGAGCGGCGATGTGAAGGCAACCGCGGAGCGCGTGGCAAGGGAGGTGGGGATCGACCGGGTGTATGCAGAGGTTCGGCCCGAAGACAAGGCGTCTTACGTAAAAAAACTGCAGGCCGAAGGGCGCGTTGTCGCAATGGTGGGAGATGGAGTGAATGATGCGCCCGCGCTGGCGCAGGCCGACATAGGGATTGCGATTGGCGCTGGCGTCGACGTCGCGACGCAGGCGGCGAGCGTGGTGCTGATGCGGTCGGACCCCATCGACATCGGAAAAGCAATTCGCCTCAGCAAGGCAACAGTTCGCAAGATGAAGCAGAATCTCGCGTGGGCGAGCGTGTACAACGTGCTGGCGATTCCGGTCGCGGCCGGAGTTTTCTATAACTCGCTCGGGTGGTCGCTGCGCCCGGAAGTCTCCGCACTGCTTATGTCATTTTCGTCGATCGTGGTAGCGCTCAATGCGGTCTCGCTCAGGAATACGAAGCTCTAGATACTCGAGAACGAGGCCACGATGCGGAATTCACATCGTGGCCTCGGCTGGTTCATCCTGCTGCGTGGACGCTACTGTGGCGACGACTGGCAGCATCCACCTCGACAACTGAGCCAGAGATCATCGGGGAAGAGCGGGTTGGCCGCGTTTCCTGGTAACTGTGGCCCCGGCGCGGTCTGGCTGACGCAAGCCGTATGTCCAGGCTTCATCTTCGCCGCGGATTTCTGCCTGTTCTCGTTCATTGTGCACGCGGTCCATGTCTGCGTTTTGGACGCGACCTGGACAGTTCCATTGTCGAGGCTGAAAAGCTCGATGCCGACGGTGCCGTTGGCCGCAATCGGGCCGACCCACTGGTAGAGAGACGAATCGGCGGCAAGGTTGAGGGACTTCACTGCAGCGCGGTCAAGATTCCAATAGACAGCGGTGACGTAACCTTTGTTTTTCCCGGCATTCATCGCGTCCGGCCAACTGACAGTGAAGGCCTGCTTTTCCGCTATGACCAGAAATCTTGTCTTTCCCGGCGCGCAGGCATCTCCCGCTTTGCACTGATACTCAACAATCGCCGTACTGTCGCGGTCGCCGTATTCGAGATTGAAATCGAGTTTAGCCAGATATGCCGTGAGATCCGGCACACCGCTTTCCCCCGGATAGCCAGTGAGACCCTGGCCGGATGCTTCCGGTTTCGCCGGTGCCGATGTGTCCGCGGCCGGGACGGTCGCTGAGTCGCCCGGCGCATTCGCGGTTTTCTTGCAAGCCGCGAGGCCAAGCAGCGCACTCGCAAAAAGGATGACGGCTGCTGACGCCGCCCGACCTTGATTCGTTCGTTGGTTCATCGAAAGTACCTCCGGTTGAAAGTGATTATGCGTCACTCAGGAAGTCGAACTTCGCAACATCCGCCCTTGCAGCTCAGCCACAAGCCCTGATCGGCTAAAGCCGGGCGATTGACGGCCATTGTCAACTGAACCGGGTTTGTTTGTTTGAATGGGCCCGTACAGTCTGCGCCCTCGGTGCTTCGAACCTTCGGTCCAGGGTGTTGCCCCGCGCAGAAACCAACGACTGGCAGGTTTTTGCGGCGCGCGACTGAACCCTTCACGGGGAACACGTATATCGCCGCGCCTCTCCCGACAAGCGGGCGCTGGCCGATCCAGAGATACCCTACGGAATCGGACGCCTGCATTCCGAGACGCGGGATCTTCTTCTTTTCAAGATTGTAGATCGCTGCGACGAAATGGCCGTTGCCGCCCGGCGCGCCTTCACCAAGCGCACTCTGCCACGAGACCTGATGTGCTCCCACCGTCGGCACAACCTTCACCCGCGCAGTCTCCGACCCCGATGCAATGTCGAACATGGCGCTGGCGTAAGGCACGCTGTCCGCCCAGGTGAGCGTCTCGAGATATTTCTGCGTTTCTGCCGAATTGTCGTCTGGACGCCCTGGTCTGCCGGGCTCATCGTCGAATGCAGTGTTTGCGGCCAGCGATACCTGCGACGTGCCCGCCTGCGAAACCGGGTTCGCTGGAGTCACTCGCCCGTCGCAAGCAGTTACGACTACCATCCCCGCGAGCAGGGATGACACAACCCATCCTGACACACTGCACTGCCTGGCGACCTTCGCCATTACGCCTCCGTAGTTACATGGTGGATTTCAACTTTGCTTCGACTTCAACCTGCGGATTCAACGCATTTGCTTCCGACGCGCAAGAGACAGCTTCACATCGGGATCCCCACCACTCCACAATTCGGCTGCGGCGCCCGCCCATTTACTTCTCGTGGCTTCGTCTCCCGCGCTCTGCGCGAGGTCTGCCCTGAATTGCATTGCCCGGACGAGGGCCCCAGCCAGAGCGGAACCCCGCAGCAGATTGGGAGGAGCCCGCGACAGGCCGCGAAGCGCCCGATCGAGTGACGTCGCCGCGATGGCCGAATCACCCAGCGCTGTGCGGAGCCACGCGCCCTGCAGCACTATGTCCATCGTTATCTCTCCGGGTGCACGGCTCGAGAAGAACGAATCGAGTGAATCGGCGAGCTTGCCCGCTAGTCTCATGTCTCTTGCATGGATTGCATGCACTGCACTGGAAAATGCGTTCGCACCCGGCGAGAGACTGGCAAGCGGGCCTGTCCCGACCACATCGGTCGCGAGACTAATGGGCCGGCGCAGCACCGCACTACGAAAATCGCTTACCTGGGCAGCAGGCACCAGAGACTCGAGATTATCGCCGATGCGAGCGAAGAGCGAGAGAATGCTGTCTCTTGGAGCGCCGAATGCGGCGTATGCCTCGAGCCGAAGCGCATCTCCGCCGAGTTCCGCATCGAGCTTTTTGACCTCGCCGGAGGTGAGTCGTACCCTGCGGTCTGCAGCGTATTTTCCTTCGATCTCGATCACGCCGCGCAAGCGCCCGGTAATCACGTTCAACCCGACCAGCAAATCGGTTGTCGACTTCTGCACGCTGTCGTTCACTGCATTCGGAAACTTCCAGGACAGGACGGTATCGGCGAGCAGCCGCGCCTGTCGGAAGCGGTGCAGCTTGAGAAGCAGGCGCACATTCGAACTCGCGAGCCGTACATCACGATAGTGCGCGGAAGCACGTTCTGTGCTCCCGTCCTTTACTGCTGTCCGCCGCGCATCCGCAATACTTTGCAGAGCCGAAGCGCCGCTTCCATCGAGCTTGCCGGCCGTTTCGAGAACTCCCGCCAGAGTTTCGTGTGCATCAGGATCGGCAGCCGACGCCCGAGTCCACTCCGCGGCCAGGGCGCGAAGGCGTTGAAGATTCTGCTCGACGAGCCGGTTGAGGCGGTCCTCGTCTGACGAAACGGGCGCTCCTGTGCCGAGGGCCGGGTAGGGAACAAAGGTGATTGTGTCAGACATCAGTGCCGGAGCGGCGATGAAATTGGTAGGTGGATCGCCGCGCATCACGCCCAATCGCAAACGGTTCTTTGTCGTCCATAGGACCATTTCCAGTCGAGGCATGAGTGCCGCGTAAACCGGTCCTCTCGACGGGTTGCGCTTTATCAGGCCCTCGTAGAGACTTGCAGCTTCATTGAAGCTCGACGAAAAACGATGGCCGGACGGGCTGGACGAATCGGGAACTATGGTTGGATCCGCGACCAGACAATCGGCGAGCGTGACAGTAGAACTGAAGTCGTCGGTGTGCCCCCGGTCGCGCCGCGCAGCGAGCGTCCGTAGACCATCGCATCGCTTTGCACTCTGCAGGTCAGCATACGCACCCAGGGCTTCGGCGCGAAGCCGGTCATCCGGGGCAAGGTCAGCCTTCGAATCTGCAGCGCGCAAGACAAGTGGCGCCCACTCCGAGGCTGGCACCCGTTTGAGAATGAGCAACTGACCCATCCAGAGCTGTGCTTCCGTCGAGGCGGGGTCGGCTGCAATTGCGCTCCGAAATTCCCTCTCTGCCCCGGAAAAATCCCAGGCTTCGATCGCCTTCCTTCCGCTCGCAATCTTGTCGCGGTCAACGAGTGACCATGCAACGATCGCAATCGTAGCAAGGGACACCACTGCGACACCAGCGACAACATATGCGGACCTTCGTTTGCTGGTTTCGGTGACCGGATGCAGCGCCGATGCGCTCGGCGATTGAGGCTGAGCCACGAGTGCGCGCCCAAACTCTTCGACCGTTTGCCACCTGTCAGCGGGTGCCTTGCACATGGCCCTGGCGATGGCGCTTTCCACCGATTCTGGCACCGATTCGCGCGTTTCGCGGAGCGGCGGTGGGGGAGCGACGAACCTCCGGGCCATCACTGCCTGCGCCGTGGGGCCAACGAATGGAGGCTGACCTGCAATCATCTCGTACGTCACGCACGCAAGCGAGTAAATGTCGCTTCGCGAGTCGATGTTGTGATCGGCGAGCGCCTGCTCGGGACTCATGTATGCCGGTGTTCCGACGGCAACCCCGGTTGACGTGAGACTGCTTTCGGCGGATGCGACGATGGCGCGGGCGATGCCGAAGTCGAGGACGTACACACTGTCGGACGCAAGCAGGATATTCGCCGGCTTGATGTCGCGATGGACGATTCCGTGGGAGTGAGCGTACGCTGTGGGCAGTATGACCTGCTGCGTGATTCGAAGCGCCTCCTCAATCGGCAGCTGCTTCACGCGGTCGAGGCGGTCCTTCAGTGACTCGCCATCGATGAACGTCATCACATAAAACGGAAGGTCGCCTACTACGCCTGAATCGAGAACCTTCGGTATCTGGGGATGTTCGAGCTTGGAGACGAACTCGACTTCACGCAGAAATCTCTCGACGACGACTGCATTTCCCATCTCGCCACGAAGCACTTTTACCGCAACGCTACGTCCTTCGGTGGTATCGGTGCAGAGGTAGACCGTGGCCATGCCGCCCCGGCCAATCTCGCGTTCCACGCGATACCGGCCGGCAATCATATCCTGTGGCGCAGGCTCCGTTGAGGCGGTGATCCTTCTGGAGGTCAATCCGGCATTTCCCCGTGAGTCCAGACAGGACTATTACCGTTCGCAAATCGACAAGAAACAAGCTGACATAGTACGGTACTTCGGCGGGGGGCCGCAACAAGAAATGCTGCGTTTATGCCACTTCTGTCAGGGGCCGGCGCCGGGTGAGCGTGGCCGGGGGCTCGTCTGTGCTGCAGCATGACGATCCGCCGAGTTCGGTTTGGCAAACCCCGGTCTCGGGAAGGACAAGTTCGACGTTTCGCGCGCCTTCGTCATCGCCGGTAAGTGCACAGGCGACCGATCGCACCTGTTCGTAACCCGTGAGGAGAAGAAACGTGGGCGCGCGACCGTAGCTCTTCATGCCGACTACGTAGTAGTCCTTCTCCGGATGAGCCAGTTCTGCCGCACCATGCGGATAAACGGTTCCGCACGAGTGCATGTTGGGGTCGATGAGGGGCGCCAGCTTCTCGGGTGCTTCAAGCCATGGGTCGAGTTTGACGCCGAGCTCACGGGCCAGGGCCAGATCGGGACGGAAGCCGGTGGCAACAACGATCTCGTCGAATGGCCCGAGCTTTCTCCCGTCATCGGTTTCTATTGCTACGCCGGTTGAAGATCTCACGGCGCGGGCAACACGCACTCCTGTCTCCAATTGTACCTGGTTCGTATCGACGAGTGACCGCAAGCGAGCACCAAGGGCGCCGCGCGCTTCGAGCGCGTCTTTCTCCTCGCCTCCGAACATGAGGCCGATGTCGGTGCGCCGGATTGCCCAGACGATTCGGGTATCAGGCGCGTCGTCCGCAAGTGCTGCCAAATCGATAAGGGCGTTAAAAGCAGAGTGCCCGCTTCCGACCACCAACACACGCTTGCCGGCATAGCGGTCGCGATCGCGCCCCATCGCGTCAGGGATGCGATACGCAATCCTGTCTGTGAGTTCGGTTTCGCCGTCAGCAGGTATTCCGCCGGCACCCATTGGATTCGGCGCCTGCCATGTGCCGGACGCGTCGATTACGGCACGTGCGAGGATTCGCGACATGCTCCCATCGGACATGCTCACGAGCAGCTCGAAAGGTGCTTCATCACGTCCGACCGATTTTACCTTGTCGAACCCCCGGCGCGTGATCGCGACGACACGGTGGTTGAACCGAATTTGCGATGCCAGGGCAGGGAGTGCGGCTAAAGGTTCGATGAGCCTGTCGACCAGTTCTCCCCCAGTCGGAAGCACCTTCTCGTCCGGCATGGACCACCCTGTGGATTCGAGCATGCGGCGGGAGACGGGATCGACAAGGTATTTCCAGGGCGAGAACAGCTTCACGTGCCGCCATTCGCCAACATTTGAGCCCGCGGTTTCGCCAGCCTCGAGCACTATCGGGGTCTCGCCTTTTTCGATGAGCTGTATCGCGGCCGAGAGTCCGATCGGACCCGCGCCGATGATCGCTATCGGGTGTGTTGAGCTAGCTTGGATTGGGTTCGGCGAATCCATGTCCCATTCGAATAACCGCGTGATACCGAAAAATCATTTCGATCGCGAGTACTACGAAAAATACTATCACGCTGCCGATACGGCAGTTGTCACCCCTGCGATGCAACGCCACGAGGTTGGTTTCGTGATTGCATTTTGCCGCCATATCGGTGTGGACGTGAAGGGTTTCTGCGACGTGGGCGCTGGAACAGGATGGTGGGCACGTGAATTTGCGAAACGCTACCCTTCGTGCGAGAACATCGAGACCTGCGATGCGAGCGCTGCGGCGTGCGAGTTGTACGGACACCGGAATGTTCCAGTGCAGAGGCTGAGCGGGCGGCAGGCAGACCTGGTCGTCTGCCGCGACGTTCTCCGCTATGTGTCAGACTCGGATATCGACAAGGCGCTGGTGCGGCTCACAAAAAAATGTCGCGGCGTGCTGTACCTTCACGTCATCACGAGTGACGACGTGATCGATGAAGAGGCGAGCGACATGAAGGGGTGGTTCCGGAGCAAGACGTGGTATCGCAGGGAGCTGAAGGCCGCCGGATTCCGGGATTGTGGCATGGGACTTTTCGCATCCAGCCGGCTCAGGTCTTTCGATCCCTTCGCGATCGAGACCCGGTAGCGCTGCGTTCGAGAGCGCTTGTCTGTTCTATGGAACGAAGCGGTACTCGTGCGGACCCGCGGGGAAACGCGAATCGGTGAACGTGATCGTGAACTTCCGTTCGTTGCCGGACGTAAGTCTGCAGGACGGAATGTCGACTGACGTGATTGGTCCTTCAGCGAGACGAAATCCGGCGCCGCATGCGTAGCCCCAACTGGTTCCCTGAAGTTTTCCATTCGCGAGAGTGACGAGGCGACCTCCCGGCGTTCTCAGTTGGACCGGCACCACTATTCCATCGACCGAGTGGAGGTTGAGATTCACCGCGACCGCCGGTCCGCTGGTTTCGCTGCACGCGAGGACGAAGAAAACCAAAACGGTCAACGAAGAGAGACACAGGTAGGAGAGGCCCGAGGGCATAGTTGAGAGGCGCGAGGGTACACGACCTCGCAACTGGTGTCTATGCGCTCTGAAGTCTCTCACCTGTGTATTTCTGAGTTTCGTAGTTATTACCGCTTCCGTGGCTCGCGAGCCCTGTCGCCCTGGCGCCGCTCGCTCACCACCCTGTCCTGCCGCCGGCGGTCACCGGCGGTATCGACCACAGCGAGCGCAGCCATAAGGAGTCCATACGCCGTAGCGCCGAATGCCATGAGTGCGATGGCAACAAGCAAGGCATCGCCACCGGATCCGAAAACCTTGCGCATGAGAATCACAGTCGCGCCACCAGCGACTACGGCGCCAGCAACGGCAACGAGCAATGCGGCCACGACCGAAAGACCGCGCTTCACCGGAGGATCATCGTCCGGACTGTTGGCACCGATTGTCACATCTGCCATCGTCTGTCGTTGCTTTGCAAGTTGCTCCACTGGGGAGATGAGAAAATATCCGCAATCTCCGTGCTGCGGTAAGCGGCCTGGCGGTAAACATTGGTCCGCAATGTCAACCATTCAGGCTGCTACGTCTGGTTACGTATGTCCCTCGCGGCCCGAGAGCCCCATCTTGGTAACGCAAAGAATGGCGTGCGGTTAGTTCCTTCCGACGGGTATCTCTCGCAAGGTGGCACAATGCGGCCTGATGACGAACCAACTCTTGCCGATCGAATGTCCAGCATCGAGGTGGCGATCTCGGAGCTGACACGGCGTTTTGACAAGTATTTCCAGGATGCCGGCGCTCGCGAACCGGTCATGCGGGCTGACAAGAGAGAGCCGCGCCAAGCGCACTTTGGATTCAAGGAGGAGGCACCGTCCGCCGCGCCGCCTCCCGCACCGCCGCAGGAGCCGCATTCACAGCCGTGGGCCCGACCGGCGGGAGCGGCGAAATCGGCGAGCCCGCCTGTCTCTCCAACGCCAAGAGTCGATCCGGTGTTCGTCCTCCAGTCGAAAGGCGCGGAGTGGTGGCTCGCCCGCGGCGGTGGACTTCTGACTCTTTTCGCGCTCGTCCTTCTCTACCAGTATGGCGTTGACCGCAACTGGATCACGCCGATTCTCCGAATTGCTGTTGGGACCGGCCTTGGCGTTGCGCTGATGGCGATGGGAAACCGCATGGCCCGCGCACCCGAAAGCGCGTCCGATGCGGTGGTTGGGCTCCGGGAGGTGATGATGGGCGCCGCTCTGGCGGCATGGTTCATCACCGGCTACGCAGCGGCCGTCATGTACGAACTCATCTCGCTGTCGTCGGCCCGAATCATTTTTCTCCTGTTGAGCATCATGGGAGCATGGCTCGCCTTGAGAGAAAAGCGCGCACTGATTGGGTTCCTCTCGGTCGGTGTCGGCTTCGCGACGCCGATTCTCCTGCCGAGCCCCGTACCATCAATCCCGGCATTTGCTTTTTACCTCGGCGCACTGACGGTTGTGGGGCTGATCATCTACCTGATGCGCGGATGGCAACTGGTCCTGTGGCTCACGTTCGGCGCGTTCTGGTTCAATTCGGGATCCGCCGCCTGGATAGCCTGCTGCCGAAGTCCCGGCTCGGGCGAAAGCGCTCGAATTGCGATGACGGTGCTAATCGTGTTGGCAGGCATCGCGATGGTACGCGCGCCCGTTCTCCGGCGAAGGCTCCTCGCGCTCGGATCACACCTGTACACAGAGACAAAACGCTCTGATGCGGGAACCTCTATACTCACGGAGCTCGCTAAGAAACTGAGCGGCCTGACAGGGCACCCCGGTGCTCTCGACTCGCCAGCCGTCTGGGCGATAACGCTTGCCTCTCCACTGATTGCGCTTGCGCAATTGTCGATCGTCTGGCCGCGCGTCTCATCTGTCATTTGGGGTGTGATCGGCCTCGCCATCGCGGGGCTCGCGTATCGTCTGGCGTCCTCGCCCCGCGCCCCCGACGAAGAATTTACGCACGTCGAGGCCGCTGCAACGGCGATATGGAGTCTCGCGGGCGTCCTCTGCCTCGCGAACGGAATTGCGAATCAACTGAGCATCTCGACCCCCGCGACGTACATCATTGCCGCATCTCTACACTCATTCGTTGCGCTTTCCATGCGAGATTCACGATTCGTGATTCCCGTAAGAATCGCGCGGGCGACCACTCTCGTGATTGTGTTGTCTGTTCTCCTGGCCGAATCGAATGTGTTGCACGGGTTGAATCTCTACTGGACTTTCGCCGGGGCATGCGGAATCGCAGTGTGTGCGTGGAGCGCGTGGCTCCACCGCGCTTCCGGTTCCAAGACGTACGCTGTCGTGATGGCGGTTGCATCCTATGTTGCGCTGATGGTCGTCGATGCGCGATTCCTCGGAGCCATACTTCGTCCCCTCGTGACGGCCAGTTACGCGTTGATGGGGACCGCTCTCCTCATCGCGAGCCGGAATGCCGCGAATTCGGCAGGGCTGCGCCGGTTGGGAGGAATTACGCTGGTGATCGTAGTTGTCCGCCTTTTGGCGATCGACCTGGCCGATGTCGAGACGATCTGGCGCGTTCTTCTCTTTCTCGGATGCGGCGCCTTGTTTCTGTTCGCAAGCCATCGGATGCAGAGATCGGGGAAGCTCGAGCCTGAATCCGCACCAGGGCCCGCAGCCTGAGCTTTCCGGATTCAGAGTTCAACTACGACGCGATTGCGGCGAAGTATGCCGAAAAGGTCGATGCCGCTCCGTACAATTCGCTGTACGAGCGGCCGGCGATGCTCGAATTGCTGCCGCCACTCAAAGACGCAAGGATCCTCGATGCCGGCTGCGGCTCGGGCTGGTACGCTGAGCAACTGCTCGCGCGGGGCGCCAGGGTCGATGGGGTCGACTCAAGCGCCGCGATGGTTGACTACGCACAAAGGCGACTTCTCGGGGACCATTCGACGGAGTTTGCGCATCGACTGACGCTGCAGGTCGCCGATCTCGCGGGTTCGCTGCCGTTCGACGATGGCGTGTTCGACGGCGTCGTGAGTCCGCTCGTGCTGCACTACATGCGCGACTGGCGGCCGGCACTACGCGAGCTGCATCGCGTGATGAAACCGGGCGCGTGGCTTCTTTTCTCGACACACCATCCTGCTGCTGACGCCGCGCGTTTTGGTACCACCAACTACGCCGCGACCGAGCACGTGGTGGACCATTGGGACTGGGTCGGGGATGTCGAGTTCTATAGGCGGCCGCTTTCCGAGGTTGTCGCCGCGGTCGTCGACAGCGGGTTTGTCATCGAGAAGCTTGTCGAGCCGGTGCCAGTTGCGGAGTTCCGTGCTTTGAGCCCCGAGTCATGGGAGGGTTTGATGAGGCAGCCGGAGTTTTTGATACTCCGCGTTCGAGCTGTGAGCTTTTAACGTCAAAATCGTGCGGTAGTTGCGTCTCGTCCTCACTGTTGGCACGGTGCCAGCGGATCTGGCTTCGCCTTGTCCACCCTCACTCTGTCGTTCCTGTCGGCCAACGCGACCGAGATATCGCGTACAAACGCGGCAACGCGAGCCAACCCATCATAGCTGATGTACTGGGCTTCATCAGTCACGAGATGATAATCCTGATGGTAGCCA
>JBKJRW010000096.1:0-5453 GCA_046593165.1 Gemmatimonadaceae bacterium | reverse complement strand
TCGGCGAGCCGAGCGCGAGGATGTTGAGGATGATCGCCTCGTTGAGGCCGTGCCAGTCGGCTTCGATGTAACCGCTCTCAGGTTTCCATCCCATGCTGACCAGCGGAGTTCGGGGACGAGCCCATTGCCAGTCAACGCGATTGTAGAGTGAGTCGCCATACGCGCGGATAGAAGCTTCGGTCGGATTGTTCTGCGTGAAATAAGACTGGCAAAAGAGAACTCCAGCGATGAGAAGCGACGTATCTATCGTCGAAAGCTCTACTTGCTCGAACCGCAGCCCGGTGTCCATGTCGAGAAAGTGGTAGAAGAATCCCTTGTAACCGGTGACGCCTGTTGCTTGTGGGCCCTGCGGCGCCCGATACATGAACCTTAGCGTCGTCAAAGTCCGCTCGGCCGCCGCGCTACGTGCTACGTACCCGCGTTCGATGCCGATGGGGTAAGCGGTCAGCGCGAAGCCGATCGCGGCAACGCTCGAAAAACTTTTTGTGGGCCAGCGATCGGGAGCGAGGCCGTTGGTGGCGTTTGTTCGCTCCCAGAACCAGGCGAAGGTGCGCTGCTCGAGTGTGTCGAGGAACGCGGTCTGTCGTGGAGTGAAAGACGATGGCGGGGCTGGCCCATCGACGCCGGAAATCGTAGTTGTTGCACACGCTGATGCCACGAAAACCAGCGCGATTGAGGACAGCTTCACCGTCCGCCAAAAATCAGGCATTGTTTCCCCTGCGTGGTTGAACCCCTTCCGATCCGGCCTGAAGCCAGGAAATCAATCGCTTCACAGTCCAGCTGGAAAAGAGAAAGCGACGCTGACTGCGATAAGCCGCAATCAGCGCCGATCTCCTCCGGGCTCAGCCGATTCTCATCGGCGAGCCTGAGAATGTGGTTAGAAGTTGTATTCAGCTCCTAACTGGTACCTGCGCGCATCGCTCACTACGTTGCTGGGCTTTCCGTAATTCGCGTCTTTCGGGTTACCGACATTGTAGCCGCCGAAATTATCGCGGTTGAATGTATTGAATACGTCCAGCGTAACTCCGAAGGCCATGTTGGATCTGCCGAAACGCGGGAAATCCTTGCGGATCCTCATGTCGACGTTCCGATACGGAAGCGTTCCAGGCACTGTGAAACCACCGATGAGAGTCGGGTTCCTCGTCTGGTCGCCGCTGGAACAGAATCGACTGCATCCAGCGTCGAGATTGTACTTGCCACCCAAGGTAGCGAGGCCTGACCACTGGATTCCCCAAAGATATGGGATATCAGTAATCCAGTTCGTCACGATACGCATCTTCTCGTCATTAGAACGGTGCTTTGGAATTTCCGCAGCCGACGGGAAAGCAAACGTCTGGCCCTGCTCGTCGATGCCCTGCAGTGAGCGCTCGGCATAGGTGAACGCGAGCCCGGCGCCCCAGCCAAACTGGTCGAGAGATTGGCGCTTGTAGGGTCGGTCAATCTGCACGTTAAGTGCATCGTACCACGTCTTGGCCTCGTTCGACGAATAGATGATGTTCGCATAGCCACGGGAACCCCAATCGAAGGGCACTGAACAACACCCTCCACCTGGGTTGAGCTTTACGTTCGCAAGGTTGAGCGTAAACAGGTCGTAGCCCCGCTGCCCGGCGTACGAAACCGAGGCAGAGAAATCACCCAATACCTGTCTCAGTCCAAGGCTGTACTGGGTGGAACGGGGCACCTTGAACTCGTTGTCGATCAACCAGAGCTCCGGGCGACCCGACACGCGGGAGACAGCATCCAAAGTCGCCTTATCGGCGCTGAGATACGAATCCTGCCACGGTATCTGTGTCCCCTGCGGCGCGACACCCTTAGGGGCGAACAGCGTGAAAAAGGTCGGGTGCGAGATCTTGAGCTTTTCATCGAGCGCTACGTCGAACGGTATTCGATCGTAGTAAAGTCCCCAGCCACCGAACACCGTCGTTCTGGATGCCTCGTCTACGGAATACGAGAAACCCACCCGCGGCTGGAATGCTCCCTTGAACGGCTTGCGATTCTTGCCGGTCGCGATGTAGCGGTCGAGATCAAGCGGACGAACCAGATTGGAGCCGTACCGCCTCAGCGTGTCTGCCGCCGCCTGCGGAGTCACGTAATCCGTGTTCAGCATGTTGGTCTCATAGTCCCAGCGAATGCCGAGATTGAGAGTCAGCTTCTTCACCGGGCTCCAATCGTCCTGGATGTAAAGGCCGACCTGCTTGTTGCCCGCGTTCACCTTGGGATCGCCCGTTCCGTACCGCAATTGGAACGGCGATCTGTAGTTGTAGATCTGGTCGCCAAAGCCCGTGTTCCGGATATTCTGATACTCGAACGCAGGCGTCCCGTCATTGTCCTTATTGACGTCGTACGTGGGGAAATCGAGGCTCAGTCCGCCCTTGAAGACATGCTCTCCGGCGAGTTGAAGCCCTGTGTAAGTGATGTCATCGCGGAAGGCCGGGCCTTTCTGGATGTAATCCTGAGTCGATCTGCCGCTACCGATCTCGAAGCAGCAAGCGCCCGGGTAGATATAGAGTCGGTGGGCGGTGCCTGGGCTGTTGGGGTTGAGCCCCCGCTTGAATCTCTTGTAGCTCAACAAGGCTTCGTTGAGCCACGGCCCAGAGAAAAAGTTGTGCTTGACCTGGGCCGCGGTGTTGTAATTGTTAATGTTATTCGCCGTCTGAAACGCCGAGTTGCCTCCGAAATCGCGGACATCTGTCTCGTTGCGATGGCTGACAGTCAGCTCCGCCGAGGATTTGTCGTTGATCTGATTGCTCAGCTTTCCGAACAACAGCGTTTCACGAAAGGGAGAGCCAAAACTGCCGTTATACTGGGCGAGGTTTACGGTGTCGAGGGCCGGGAATCCCGCTGGAGGCGTCGGAATGGCCACTCGATTGGAGCGATTCTGATAATTACCCTCGTACGACCCGAAGATATGCATCTTGTCCTTCACAATCGGGCCACCAAAACTCAAGGCGCCAAGCGTTCGATTGTAGTCGGGCTTCTTGAAACCAGTGGGGTTATTGGCTTTATCCGCGCGCTGAAACGAATCCAGTTTCACCATGGATGCGTTCTGATAACCGACGAGCGCGTTTCCGCGCCACGTGTTGCCGCCTGATTTGGTAGTCGCAGTTATCACAGCGCTCGACGCCTTCTGATACTCGGCTTTGAAATTCTGGCTGATGACCCGGTATTCCTGAACTGCATTTCTCGGGAACGGGTTTCCGCGACTCGCGTCCTGGCCGGCGATTCCCCCCTGCGTCAGGTCATTCTTGAAGCTCGTCCCATCGATGAAAAGGTTCACTGACGTCGCGCTCTGGCCACCCGCCGAGACCGTCCGGAATTGGCCATTCACGCGATCTTCGGTGACCGTTACTCCGGGAGTCAGTGCGGCAAGGTCGAGGAAATTACGACTTGGTGTTGGCAGCTTTTCGATCTGAGCTTGCGACACGTTGGTCGCACTTTCGGAAGTGCGCGTCTCCACCGTTGGAGCAGCTTGAATGAGCACAGTCTCGAGTTGTGCTGCCTGCTCGGAGATGGCGAAATCCTGGATCTGCGTAGCGCCGATCTGGACGACGACGATTCGTGTCTGCGGCGCGCTACCGATGCGGCGAATGGTCATCTCGTATCTGGCCGGCGGTAGACCGGCGAGGGTGTATGACCCGTCGTCGCGCGTGGTCGTGCCGCGCTGCACCCCACTCTCCGGGTTTCTCAACTGAATCTGCGCGTTACCGACGACGGCTCCGCCTGACGTAACGGTTCCGCGAACGGTACCGGTGGTGGTCTGTGCCGAGGCACTCGCCGCAGTCAAGGCGACGAGGCCAATGACCGAGTATGCGACCGCTCGAAAGAACCGATGCAGCTTGAACCTGTACGTATTCATTACTTGTCTCCGGTTGCAGTTGTGTTGATAACGAACATCTGGCGTGACGAGCTGGGTACATCAGCGCGAACCTCAGCGCGTCCTTCAGCGAGGGCTTCCGTGGCGCCGCGCTGGGGGTGGCCGTTCGGCGTAGGGTGCTCCAGTTGAACGGCGAATGACGAGTTCGGTGGATACACGCTCTCGTCGGGATCTGTGGTCGGCCTTGTAGGCGATTGCGTGAAGCAGTGTTTCAACCGCCCTCGCCCCCAGGTCCGCTATCGGAACACGCACTGATGAGAGGGGGGGATCCATGTAGCGGGCAAGAGGAATGTCGTCGAATCCGGCAACGGCCATGTCCTCGGGTACCCTCACTCCGGACTCGCGAAGCGCGCTCAGGGCGCCGATAGCCATCGAGTCGTTGGCGGCGAAGATCGCCGTCGGACGTGGGCTCACTGCGAGCATCTCTATAGTGGCGGCGTAGCCACTGGCCTCGGTGAAGTCGCCATCGTATTCCAGCCCGCGATCAGGCATAACTCCGCTCTCCCGCACCGCTGCGCGATAGCCTCTCAGTCTCTCTGCCGCATCATAATTGCCGGATGCTCCCTTGATCATCGCGATACGGGAATGTCCGAGTGACGTGAGGTGATTCACCATGTCACGGGCACCCCGAAAGTTCTCGATGATGACCGAGTCGGCATCGGGGCCTTTGGCGGGTGAGCAGAGGAGAACTACTGGCAGTGTGGGTGGAAAATTGAGCAGCGAATCGGCGTCGATGTCCGGCGACATGAGGAGCACTCCGTCAACGCGGCCACGCATTGCCCGCATCGCCTCTTCGATCTCGGTGCGGCCTTCCCAGGAGCGCGAGACGAGGATGTGAAATCCTTCGCGGCGGGCGGTGAGGTCGATGCCGTAAATCAGTTCCGAGAAAAACTCTCCGAAAAGGTCGGGAAGGAGTACGCCGAGCGTGTGAGTGCGATTGGTGATGAGGCTGCGCGCTCCGCCGTGGGGATGGTAGCGGAGTGTTGCGGCAACATCTCGTATGCGCTGGGCAGTATCCGCGCGCACGACCGTCGTGTCGTTGAAGACGCGGGATACGGTCGCGATGGATACAGAGGCCTCGCGTGCAACGTCTTTTATTGTTGCCATCGCCCCACGGGTTGACGGACAGGGCAAAATGTAATCGTTTACATCGGGACAAGTAAGAAGAATCTTCAGCCCTCTTTGACCCGGCCATCGGACTCAGGCCCGAAACAATCACTCCACCTACAAGAGTCCTGTGATCCGGACCCTCGATACACCCGATACTCCTTTGCCGAGGATCGCGATTCTCGGCCGTGTTCCGTACACCACCATGGTGAGTGGGGCTGGAAGCGGAATGAGCAGGTTCGGCCACATTGCCATCAATCGCTGGAGGAATGACGGCACTCGCGACGATTTCGGTCAGTGGTGCTATCTGAAGGACGTGCGATCGGGTATGGCCTGGTCTGCAGGTCATCAGCCGGTTTGCGCCGAGTCGTCGTCGTATCGAGCTGAACTGGGTGTCGATCGCGTGACGATTAGTCGGCGCGGTGGCGGCTTCGAGACTGTCACCGAGATTGTCGTGGTTCCGGAAGCGTGG
>JBKJRW010000095.1:0-2672 GCA_046593165.1 Gemmatimonadaceae bacterium | reverse complement strand
CCTACCTGAAGGTCCTTGCTCATGTCGACGCGATACTCGAAGATGTCGGCGAGCGAGAATGCGAGTTCGGCCCGCGCGGCCCGGGGTAGCGTGCTGCTGCCGCTCTTGTCGAGCGCGGAGAAGAGGCTCGACTGAATCGTCCCGCTGACGGTGACTGTATCGACCGTCTCCTTGCTCGACGCCAGTACTACGACAGGCGCAACGAGCGGTAAATCGGAAGCGTGAAGTTGCTGGCTGGCAGGTGCCGCGACCGCAGGGCGTATCTCGAGGGGCGCGGGAGTGATATCGACAGGTGCGGCGTCGCGGTTAGATACGGCCTGCTGACTGAATCCAGCGAGGGCCCGTGATCCGGGGGTGCGGGAAATCGGCGGGGTCATTCTCACCGCGAAAACGGTGAAAAGGCCGACGATCGAATAGGTGATTACCCGCGCTCCACGAACCGTCAATCCATCTGTCTCCGAATGAACGTCGGGATCTCCATGTCGCTGAGATCCTGTCCGTTCGTGTCCATTTTCTCCGGGGAAGACGACGGACCGGACAGCGGGGTAACACGGCGCGGGAGATCCTGGGCGGACATCGGACGCGGCTGGGGAGTCACGACGCGATTTCGCACGGGAAGATGAATTATTGGAGTACCGGCGGCCCTGGCCAGATGCGGTTCCTTCGCGGCTTCGATGGCGATCTGCTGCGGGGCCTTGTCGAACCCGGTGGCGATCACCGTTACGCGACACTCGCCCTGCATTGCCTTTTCGTTCACGGTGCCGAAAATGATTTCAGCATCTTCACCAACGGCGTCCTTCACTATTTCTACGATCTGGTGGACGTCACCGAGGGTGAGGTCGTCGCCGCCGGTGATGTTGACGAGTACGCCTGTAGCACCCGACACCGAGACGTTGTCGAGGAGCGGGCTTGCAATGGCTTGCTGGGCGGCGTCCGTCGCGCGGTTCTCGCCGCGGCCGATGCCCGTGCCCATGAGCGCCGATCCACCTTCCTGCATCACGGTGCGGACATCGGCAAAATCCACGTTGACGAGACCCGTCACGGTGATCAGCGTCGAAATACCCTGGGTCGCGTGAAGGAGGACTTCGTCAGCTTTCTTGAGAGCGTCGTGGAAAGGAATCCCCTTCCCTACTACCGCCAGTAGCCGCTCGTTAGGAACCACGATCATCGTGTCGACATGCTTCCGCATCTCGGCGATGCCGAGCTCGGCCTGGCGCAACCGCTTGCGGCCCTCAAAGAGGAACGGACGCGTCACGATGCCTACGGTCAGCGCTCCTGCCTCTCGGGCCAGTTCACACACGGTGGGAGCAGCTCCGGTTCCGGTTCCGCCACCCATGCCGCAAGTCACGAATACAAGGTCGGCGTTAGTGAGAACGCGTGACACTTCCTCGCGGTTCTCTTCGACAGCCTGCTTTCCAATCTCGGGCCGGGCACCGGCGCCTAGCCCGCGAGTGAGCTTTTTCCCAATTTGAATCTTTACGTCGGACTTCGAGTGGAGAAGGGCCTGTGCATCGGTGTTGATCGAGATGAACTCGACGCCCGACAGGCGCTCTTCGATCATCCGGTTGACGGCGTTGCCGCCACCTCCGCCGACGCCCACGACTTTCATGCGAGCGTTCTGGGACGCGCTTTCCTCGAACTCGAAATTCATCAGGCTGGGTACTCCGAAAGCTTTCTGGGTTGGAAAGGGCGGACGGCCAATATATATGCGTCCGAGTGCGCCATCCAATAGCCAATCGCGACAATGGAACAGAAAGATTCAGCGGCGACGACGCCCCACTTTTCCCACAATGCTGTACGAGGGCGAAGCTTTATGATGTGGAAATAACTTTCAGCCCAGCGCAATGCATTCTGGACGCAAAAAACACACTGCTAGAAAAAGTCCTGAAGCCAGGTCTTCACACGCTGCGCAAACCGATCGACATTCGGCGACGAAATAGCCCTGCGCCTCCCACCGGCCGACGCCCCACCGATCGCCATGCGGTTGGCTCCGTACAGCGCAAGCCCGACCACTGTCGAGAACCGCGGTGCCTCGACCGAGTCCGCGAGGCCGCCGATGTTCTCCGTCGGAATACCCAGCCGCACGCCCGTTCCAAACACATCGGTCGCCAGCTCCGGGATGCCCTGCATCGCTGCCGCCCCGCCGGTAACGACAATGCCACCGCTCAGCCGACTCGCATAACCCGCACGCTTGATCTCGGCGTGAATCAGCGAAAATATCTCGTCGATCCGCTGATGAATGATGTGAGCGAGCACCTCGCGCGGAATGTGTCGCTCTCCCTGAGCCACGGTGCTCGGCAACGCGACGATGTCTTCAGGATCGACCATCGGCTCGTACGCGCAGCCGTACCGTTCCTTCAAACGCTCTGCGTCGGCCTGCGTAACTCCGATACCATGCACGATGTCGCTGGTGACGTTGCCGCCGCCGAAGTTCACGGTGGCCAGATGGCGGATCTTGCCCTCGTGAAAAATCGCGATGTCGGTGGTGCCCGCACCCATCTCCACGAGCGCGACGCCCAGTTCCTTCTCGTCCTCGGTCAGCACGGCCAACGCGCTGGCCAATGGCTCGAGCACCAGCTCGCGCACCTTGTAGCCCGCCTTCTCCACGCTCTTGCGCAGGTTCGTGGCCGGCGCCGTGCCGATGGTGACCAGGTACATCTCGGTCTTCAGTC
>JBKJRW010000093.1:0-13288 GCA_046593165.1 Gemmatimonadaceae bacterium | reverse complement strand
TTGCTCCGGCACGCGAAGTGTTCGCCCCGTTTGCCGACCCGTTGATGTTCCTCTTTATCGGGTCGTTCATCCTGGCGCGCGCAATCATGCTTCACGGCCTCGATCGTCGAGTTGCCTACACGGTGCTATCGCTTCGCGTCGTCGGGTCGAGTCCCACGCGCATTCTCTTCGCCTTCGGTGCTGTCACCGCCTCTATCTCGGCATGGATCTCCAATACAGCGACGACGGCGATGATGTATGCCATCGCCATGGCGATCCTCGCGTTCATGAGCGAATCGGCCAAACGCGAGGGACGAACGCTCGATCCCCGTTATGCGACTGCGCTGATGCTGATGACATCGTTCGCCGCGTCGGTCGGTGGACTCGCGACACCAATCGGAACGCCGCCCAACGTCATCGGACTTGGATTCATCCGCGAACTCACCGCTACCGAGTTCCCGTTCTTCAAGTGGATGATGATCGGCGTTCCCACGGTGATCGTGATGATGACCACGCTGTTCCTTGTCTTTCGCGGGGCTGGACGAGAAGCGCATGCCGGAATGTCAGAAAGTGCTGCAATGCTGGAGCATCAGCACCAATCGCTCGGACGATGGTCGGTGGGCGAAAAATCCACCGTAATCGCATTCGCGGTAACGGTCTTTCTCTGGATCCTGCCGGGAGTGCTCGCGCTTGTCTACGGTGACACGAGCTTACCCTACAAGACGCTCACAGCGCGAGTGCCCGAGGGTGTTGCGGCCCTTATCGGTGCGTGTCTGCTCTTCCTGTTGCCAGGAAATCAGCAGGGAAGAGCAATCACGTGGAGAGAGGCGGCGAAGATAGACTGGGGGATCGTTCTACTATATGGCGGGGGCTTCGCCCTTGGGGTTCTCGCTTTCAAGACCGGCCTGGCCGAGTCGATGGGAAGAGGACTGCTGGGATATCTCCCGTCGAGCGGGGGGCTGGGACTCCTCATCGCCTCGACGGTGATGGCCGTGATTCTCTCCGAGGTGACGTCGAACACGGCATCCGCGAACATGATCGTGCCGGTCGTCATATCGATCGCACTTGCGGCCGGAGTTGACCCTGTCGAGCCGGCCCTTGGTGCGACATTTGGCGCGAGCCTCGGTTTCATGCTTCCCGTATCGACGCCGTGTAACGCGATCGTCTACGGCTCGGGGTACATCCCGTTGCGGCGGATGATGCGGTACGGAATAGTCGTCGACATCGTAGGAGTGGTTGTGATCGTCACAATGATCAGAGTCCTTCTGCCGCTTGTTCGGTGAATGCGCCGCGTTTCAGGAAGCTTGACCGGCCGCTGATTCAGCTCGCCTGACTATTGCGCGCGCCATTCCGGAAAAGATGTTCTGGTGGATGGGATAGAGCGCGTACCAGTAGATCAGGCCGGCAAGGCCCCGCGGGTCGAACGACGCAGTTTGAATGAGCAGACTGCCGCCGTCGATCCGCGGCCGCGCTTCGAACTCCAGCATTGCTGACCCTGGCACCTTCATCTCTGCTCTGAGGCGGACAGCACGCCCCGAATCAACGGCCTCGACCCTCCAGAAGTCGAGCGCATCCCCGGGCAGGAGGGCATCTGGATTGCGACGCCCGCGCCGCATCCCCACTCCACCAACGATGCGATCCATCAAGCCCCGAATCTTCCACAGCCAGTTTGCGTAAAGCCATCCTCGCTTGCCGCCGATTCCAGAGAAAGCGTCGAACAGAGCCTGAGCAGGCGCTGTCGACTCGACGCGTCGCTCCTCTACTATCACTCCCTGCACTTCGCTCATGCTCACACCGGCTGTGCCTGATGCCTGGGCTCCTGCCCAATAGGTCTCGGTCTTGCCAGTTCGAGTTCGTTCGAGCGCTCGTTGCACCGCCTCTTTGAACGGTATAAGCTCGATCTTGAAGACATCCCGCGCCGAGCGATCGTTGACGATTGCCTCGCTCCTCAGGCCTTCGATCAAGGGGTGTGAGTAGGAAGCCGGTATGGGCGTGACGAGATCTACCCAATAGGACGAGAGGCGCGGCGTCAGGACCGGCACTGCGATGAGGAATCGCCGCAAATGTCTCGCTGCCGCGTACTCGCGCATCATGTCCCCATATGTCAGCACGTCAGGCCCGCCGATCTCGAAGACTCGGCCAACGGAATCAGGCAACCCGAGGCAATCAGTCAGATAGTTGAGAACATTCTCGATCGCGATGGGCTGAGACCTGGTGGTCACCCAGCGAGGTGTGATCATCACCGGCAGACGTTCTGTCAGGTATCTGATCATCTCGAACGAGATACTGCCCGATCCAACTACGACTGCGGCCCGAAATTCCGTTACCGGGATGCCTGAGCTTCGCAGTATGTCGCCGACATGCTGTCGCGATGCGAGGTGGGAGGAAAGATCCTTGTTGTCCACCCCAAGTCCGCCGAGGTAGATGATGCGTTGCACGCCCGCCTCGCAGGCAGCGTCTCCGAAATTCTTCGCGGCAACGCGATCGCGCTCCTCGAACCCGCGCTCGCCCTCGGCCATTGAATGGACGAGGTAGTACGCGACATCAATTCCACTGAGCGCAGCATCGAGGCTCGCGCGGTCGAGGACATCTCCTCGCCGTACTTCGACATTACCCCAGTTCCGGCCGGCAAGGCGATCTGGATTGCGAGCGAGGCAAGCGACATCGTGTCCCGCGACGACAAGGCGCGGGACGAGACGGCCACCGACATAGCCGGTGGCACCGGTGACAAGAACTCTCATGCTAGGTCGGATGCAACATTCCTACCGCGATGAGGCCGGCGCTCGCTCCGCCGGTGTCACATCGCCTGCAGTATCGCTTCGTATCTTGGCGTTCCGCGGAGGGGTGCCAAGTCGGGGTCGCTCTCGATCCACTCGCGTTGCCCGAACCCCCTGTCAACGGCCCGTTCCAGAACCTCGATCGCACGCTCGGTTTCGTTCAACGACGCATACACGCAGGCGACGTTGTAGAGAAGTGCTGCATCATCGGGATCAACGGCGAGAGCGCGGTGCGCCATATCCAGAGCGCGCTCGTGTTCGCCAAGACGCGCTAATGCGACTCCTCCAAGAGTGAGCGCGCGCGTGTCGTCCGGGTTCAGGTCCAGTCTTTCACCAAGGATCTGGACGCCACGACGGTACCAGCTCTCCGCATTCGCAGTGTCCTTAAGCGAGTCGTATGCCTGTGCCAGCAGCACGGGTGCCTGATAGTCTTCCGGCCGCAGACCGGCGGCGCGCTCGAAGAGCTTGATCGAATCCGCCGCCCGACCCTGGGCGAAACGTGCGCGCCCATAGAAATAGGGAGCCTCGTAGAGTTTTGGATCGAGACGCATGGCCGTCTCGAATTCCTGCGCCGCCTCGTCCCATCGCTTGCTGAGTGAAACGGCAAGTCCCCGCGCGGCGTGCGATTCGGCGAGGTCTGCATCCAGCTCGAGCGCCTTGAGACTCGCGGCATCCGCCTGCTTGAGGTTGAACTCCCGCGCATCGAAGTACATATAGAGAATCGAGCAGGAGTCGGCGACACCCGCATGAGCAATCGCGTAATCAGGGTCGAGTTGAATGGCGCGGTTGAACATCTGCTTTGCAAACTCGAGGTTCTTTCGGCTGATCTGGTGAAAATACTGGCGGCCGCGAAGGTAGAAGTCGTACGCCTGCACGTTGGTGACGCGCCCTTTCCCGATCGCCTTTTTTTCTCCTTCCGTCAGTATGACGCGTAGTGCCTTGACTATGGCTTGCGAGATGTCGTCCTGGATCGCGAAGACGTCCTCCATCTCGCGGTCGTACCGCTCCGTCCAGAGCTGGTAACCGTCGGCGACATTCACGAGCTGGGCTGTGACCCTGAGACGGTTTCCTATTCTGCGAACACTTCCGTCGAGCACTGTAGATACGTGAAGTTTGCGTCCGACTTCCGCGATGTCCTCGTTCTTTCCCTTGAGCGCGAACGACACCATCCGCGACGCGACTCGCAGCGACTGAATCTTCGACAGCGCATTGATGATCTCCTCCGCCATCCCGTCGGCGAAATACTCGTTGTCCGGATCGTTGCTCATGTTCACGAACGGAAGCACCGCCACGGACTTCGCTGTCGACACCGCCTGTTGAGGAATCGTCGCTGTGTCTGTTGGAGTCGCCACGTTGCCGGAGATGAGCGCCTGCCCGAACATCGCGGCACTCTTGTACCGGCCCTCCGAGTCGGTGGCCATGGCCTTGGTGAGCGCCCGCTCCAGGTTCTCCGGAATATTCGGACGAATGGCGCGAACCGGTTTCGGTAGCTCGGTGAACCGCTTCGACATCACCGCCTGCGGGTTCGCTCCAGTGAAGGGTCGTTCACCGGTTAGCATCTCGTACAGCATGCACGCCAGTGAGTACTGATCGCTCTTGCCATCGAGATCGTTCGCGCCTGCAGCCTGCTCCGGGCTGACGTAGGCGGGAGTACCGATCATCATTCCCGTCTGCGTAAGCGTGTCGGAGCCCGCCGAGCTCAGCGCCTTGGCGATTCCGAAATCCATCACCATTGCTTCACCCTCGTACAGCATCACGTTCTCGGGCTTGATGTCGCGATGGATGATCCCCTGCCGGTGCGCGTAGTCGAGCGCCGAGGCAATCGCGTTCGTGTGATGCACCGCTTCATCAATCGGTAGCTGCCTCTGCCTGTCCAGCCGCTCACGCAGGGATTCTCCTTCTACGTAAGGCATCACGTAGAAGAGAAAACCATCGGCCTGTCCGGAATCGAACAACGGCAATATGTGTGGATGGTTGAGCCGGGCAGCGAGCTTGATCTCGCGCAGGAAGCGATCCGGTCCGAGCGAACTGGCGAGCTCCGGATGCAGAACCTTGAGCGCTA
Organism: Gemmatimonadaceae bacterium; assembly: GCA_046593165.1. GTDB lineage: Bacteria > Gemmatimonadota > Gemmatimonadetes > Gemmatimonadales > Gemmatimonadaceae > UBA4720. Next base: position 8,470 of record JBKJRW010000093.1, on the reverse strand, counting down.
CGGTCCGATCATGTTTCGAGTCCTGCGCGAGGTACACGGTCGCCATGCCGCCGCGGCCGAGCTCCCGGTCGACGGTATACAATCCGTTCAGTGCGTCTCGGAGCTGGTCGATCAGAATCACAGGCGGTATCGGACTGCTCCAGTTGAAGGGAAGGCAACCGCAACATGGTCGGCCTGGTCCTCCCGGTCAAGAAACACTGACCATCGCAGTCTTAACCGACCTGGTGTTTCAACAGGACCCCATGTTTTCAGCGATCCCTTGACAGCTCGCTACCGGGCGGCCATAAAGTTGTGCGCTCGCACGTAAATTATGTCGCCGGGGCTGCTTCCCAGAATAGAGCGCAATCATCACCGCCTCAACGGAGTTCGATCATTCCCTGGAAAGCCGTGCGAACATTGCGCAGTGTGGCGGGTGTAATTCTGCTCGCATGCATCGTTGCCTGCGGCACGAAGACCGAGACCAGCCGCAGCATCATCGGCATGGTGCAGGTTTCGTCCGTATCAGCGCTCGATGACACGCGCGACGGGTTCCTCCGGGCCCTCGCTGACTCGGGCTATGTGCGCGACTCCACCATCACGATTCTGGAACGCAACGCACAAGGCGACATTCCCACCCTCTCGCTGATTATCAGTGAGTTCCTTCAGCAGGGTGCTACGCATGTCGCCACAATATCATCTGTCGCCACACAAGCGGCGCTGAAAGCCGTCACCGATCGCCCCATCATATTCGGCGCGGTTGCCAATCCTTACGTGATCGGAGCTGGAACCTCACCCACAAACCATCGACCCAACGTCACCGGTGCAGAGATCCCACTGCCCGTCGACTCAGCCGTGGTCCTTGCTCACGAAGCTTTTCCGGAGGTTGAAGCGTGGGGAACACTGTTCGACCCGTCCGACCCGTTCGCCGAGTTCTATATCGAGAAAGCAAAGATTGGTGCTGCTGCGGCCGGCGTGCGACTGGTGACTGTCGCCTGTACCGGACCAGGCGACATTGCTTCTGGCATCCAGGCCCTCAAGGCGCAAGGCGCAGGCGGCGTAGTCCAGATTCCGAGCATCATGATTGGCGGCGCATACGCCGCGGTCGTGAAGTCGACGCGTCAGGCGGGCATGCCCCTCATCGCCACCTCAACCAGCTTTCAGGGCGCACCGATTGCGCTCGGCCTGAGTTTCTTCGAGAACGGGTACGACATGGGCCTGATCATGATTCGCGTGCTGCGTGGCGAAGACCCGGCCACGATTCCGTTTCAGACAGCGAGCCGCCGCTCGCTAATTGTAGACCTGAACGCCGCGCGCGAATACGGCGTCACGATCCCACGGTCAATCGTGAGCCGTGCCGATTCGGTGATACAAGAAACAGCGTCTACGGCGACTTCGAACAAAGCTCGCGCGGTTGAGGGTCAAGCCCCCAAACGGGGCAGTAATCCGATGGCCTTCTGGCTGGTCGCCGTCACTCAGGGACTTGCATTCGCAGCGCTCGCATGGGGCGTCTACCTCTCTTCACGTGTGTTGCGCTTTGCCGACATCACTCCTGACGGAAGCTTTACCCTCGGTGCTGCAGTAGCGGCGTCCATGATCGTTAGTGGAAGTGATCCGCTCGTTGCAACGTTCGTCGCCGTAGTCGCAGGAATGATCGCCGGTTATGTGACCGGACTGCTCCACACCCGGCTCGGCGTAAAGGATCTGCTCGCCGGCATTCTCGTGATGACCGCGCTGTATTCGGTGAACCTGCATGTGATGGGGAAGTCGAACGTTTCGCTCCTCGATATCGGGACGATCGTAGGCCATGTGCATGCGGTGATTCCCGCGTCGGCAGGATGGTCGGACGACTTCACACTTGGCGTACTTTTCCTTGCGATCACGATCGTCCTCGGCGCTATCCTCGCCTGGTATCTGCGAACCGATTTCGGAATGGCGATGCGCGCCGTTGGCGACAACCCTGCGATGATCACCGCACAGGGAGTGGATAAACGCAGAATGATCGAGTTTGGTCTCGCCCTCGCCAATGGGCTCGTGGCATTCTCGGGAGCACTTATCGCACAGCACCAGGGGTTTGCCGATATCTCGATGGGAGTTGGAACGCTCGTCGCTGGCATGGCCGCAGTGATCATGGGAGAGACACTCCTCTTCAACCGGCGGGGGCTTGGACTGACCATCGCGATGGTGGCGGGTGGCTCGATACTCTTTCGCGGAATGGTTGCACTCGCCCTTCGAATGGGTCTCAATCCAATCGATCTCAAGCTCGTCACTGCGGCATTCGTGCTTGCCGCGCTGGCGCTGCCAAAGCTTCGGTACAGCCGCGCATCTGCAGGTGGTGGCAAATGATTGAGATCGAGAAGCTCGAGAAGACATTCACGCAGCCCGGCGGTGAGCGGGTTCCGGCGCTGCGTTGCATCGATCTTGTAATTCCGAATGGCGAGTTCGTCACTGTGATTGGAACGAACGGGTCTGGCAAGTCAACGCTTCTCAATGCCGTGGCCGGAAGTTTTCTTCCCGATGCTGGAAGGATCAGGATCGCGGGTGTGGATGTTACACGGCAGCCGGAGTTCAAGCGAGCGGCTCTGATAGGCCGTGTCTTTCAGGATCCGTTCAAGGGCACATGTCCGTCTATGAGTGTCGCCGAGAATCTGCGAATGGCCGAACTTCGCGGTGGCCGCCGCGGACTGCGGGTGGGCTTGAGCCGCGACGCGCTGGAGAGATATCACGCGCAGTTGAAGGGTCTCGGGATGCGGCTCGAAGGTCGGCTCAAGGCATCGATGGGAACGCTCTCTGGCGGACAACGTCAGGCGGTAACGCTGCTGATGGCAACGCTGAGGCGGCCGCAGTTGTTGCTGCTGGACGAACACACCGCGGCACTCGATCCCCGCGCGGCGGAGCAGGTGATTCACATCACCGATCAGATAGTGCGTGAGAACAAGCTCACGACGTTGATGGTGACACACAGCATGGAGCAGGCTCTCGCGGAGGGCGACCGCACCATCATGGTGCATCGCGGCGAAATCATGGACGATCTGTCGGGGGATGATCGGAAGGGCCTCGATCCTGGCGACTTGTTAAGGCGGTTTACCGAGCTGCGGTATACCATTGAATTCGCAGTGGTGGGCCGGCCCGCAGGTTAGACTCTTCCGTGATCAACCGCGTCGAGCGCGCCGCGCCCGGTAGATTCAGTATTTAACAGCAGCAGCGGTTGCTCACCGCTATCTCTCAATGCGAGGCCGTACCTGATGCGCATCCTTCTGGTTGAGGACGACGCCGCGATTGCCTCCAGTGTTTCGAAGGGTCTTCGCGAGAATGCATACGCCGTGGATGTTGCTGCTGACGGCGATGCTGCCATCTATCAGGCCGCAATCGTTCCATACGACGCTGTCGTGCTCGACGTCATGCTGCCAGGGCGCGATGGGTTCTCGGTCTGTCGCGAGATCCGCCGCCGGGGGATCGCCGTTCCGGTGTTGATGCTCACCGCACGTGATGCTGTGAACGACCGCATCGCGGGGCTCGACACGGGCGCGGATGATTATCTGACCAAGCCATTCGAATTCGGGGAGTTGCTGGCCCGGCTACGCGCACTGCTTCGGCGCGGCCCAACTCTCACGCCCGGGATTCTGCGAGTCGGCGACCTCGAACTTGATACTCGTGCACAGCGCGCATCGCGCGGCGACCGGCCGGTGCCACTGACGACGCGCGAGTATGCACTGCTGGAGTTCCTCGTCCGGAACGCCGGAAGAGTCGTGGGTCGGGCGGAGATTTCGGATCACGTGTGGGACGACAACTATGATCCGTTCTCGAACCTGATCGAGGCATACATAAACCGCCTCCGCCGAAAGCTCGACATGGCAGGACGTCCCGACCTGATTCATACGCGGCGGGGCGCCGGATATATGGTCACGGATACTCCCTCCGCCTCGCCCGATTGACACGATGCACCAGCAGACGTTCCCCCTCGACACATTCATGAGGCAACAGCGTGATCCGTGATTCTATCCGCCTGCGGCTGACGGCCTGGCACATCGTCACGATTGCGCTTCTCCTCGGTGCGTTCGCGGCAGGAACATGGGTCTTTCTCGTACGAAGCGCGCGGGCCCGGGAGGACAGCTCACTGGCCAGCACCTCGCAGGCATTCGTCGATAACTGGAGGACAGAGCGCGCTGAACACGCCATTTCTCCCGCTGCTGCCGCTTCTTCGGCCGCCGCCGAATTTCGCTACCGTGACAGACGGATCATCGTTTTCGACAGATCGGGCCGGCCGGTTGCGATGTCAGACTCTGTTCCATTTGCAACGTCGGCGCTCAGCACGATGGGGCGACAGTCGCCAAGTGTCGGCCTGGCTGAATGGGCGGCGCGTGCATCGCCGGCCGGTCAGGGCTCGTTGATTACACTTCAGGCCGGCGCTGAAGATGATACTCAGGTCCGCGCGCATGCTACACGAATAACGCTGATGGCAGGTGAACCTTTCACCGTTGTTGTGCTCGGCTCACTTCACGCGGAGAAAGAAGCGGCAGAGTCTTTCGTGGGGGCGCTCAGCATACTAATCCCCTTAGTCCTGGTCTTCGCCGGACTGGGAGGGTATCTGCTCGCGCGCGCCAGCCTTGCCCCGGTGGTCGCGATGGTGCGCCAGGCCGAGCGAACCAGCGCGCTCAATCTCCACGAGCGAATTCCCGTCGGGAATCCGCGCGACGAGTTGGGCCGCCTGGCTACGGTACTCAATGGTCTTCTCGATCGACTTCAACGCGCATTCGAGCAACAGCATCAGGCCGCCGAACGGCAGCGGAATTTCATGGCGGATGCATCCCATGAGTTGAGGACCCCGGTCACGGCCATTCGCAGCACCGCCGAAGTTGCTCTGTCGCGCACTGACCGAACCCAGGAGGAATTAATTGACGCGCTCGACGTGGTTCGCGGCGAGGGGCTCCGGCTCGGTCGAGTCGTTGACGACTTGTTCCTGTTATCTCGCGCAGATGCCGGAGAGGTGCCAGTACGATCTGAGCTGGTCTATCTCGAGGAGGTAATTCAGGATTGCGCACGTTCGGCACGCGCGATGGCGACGAGCAGGACCATCTCGATGGTCGTCCCCTTGGCTGACGAAGCAGCGTTCGTCGGAGATCCGCAGCTTCTCCGCCGTCTCGTCATGATCCTGCTGGACAATGCAATCAAGTACACGCCATCGGGCGGGGAAGTTCGCGTTCGACTGGAACGTACTCCACTCGCTCCGGATGCCTACGAGATATCGGTCGAAGACTCCGGTCCCGGTGTGCCGCCTGAAGCGCGCGAGCACATCTTCGAGCGTTTCTTCCGCGTCGATGTGGCTCGCACGCGGGCGCCTCTGACAAACGCGGAGTCGAGTGGAATCGGCGGGCGCGAAGCCGGAGGGGCCGGTCTGGGTCTGGCAATCGCGCGGTGGATTGCCGGTGCCCACGGAGGCACCGTTCGCCTGGACGCGACTCAGGCGAAAGGATCACGCTTTGTAGTTTCCTTGCCCGGCGCAGATCGTTAGTCCGTTTCTGCATTGATCCTGCAGTTAACATCGCCGGGATACTCTTCGTCCATCGGATCCGCTGTCAACGGACCCGAGAGGGTCACGCCGAACGGCGTGCCCAAAAAACGGACAGAATCGCGACGTTGCGATTCAGGAAAATTCCCATGCTTGTCATGAACCCGCTCCGCACCAACCAGAAGCTCCGGGAGGCGCTGATAGTTGCCGTCGGGTTGCTCGTGAGCGCAGGAATCGCTGCGGTTGCTCTTGCCCAGAACGAGCCGCAGGATAAGACCCCGTATCGATCCAGCATCCAGGTCCCCAGGGATCGCGATGAGACTGAGGCAAATGAGGAGAATGAGGCAGCCGAGGGCAGGGAAGCAAAGGAATCAGATGACGAGAGCGAGGCCGCCGGTGGAGAGGCAGAGGACGCCGCAGAGAAGGCCGAATCAGCTCGCTATCAATCGTTGGCGCGAATCACCTCCGCGCAGGCGAGCGCCGCCGCTGTCGCAAAGGTCCCCGGAAAAATCATTGCCGCTGTTCTCGAGAATGAGGACGGGAATCTCGTATACGGGGTGGAGATCCGCACCACTGCCGGTGAACAGGATGTGAAAGTCGATGCCGGAAACGGTGCGGTGCTTCACGTCGAAAAAGGCGATCATGATTGAACGGTGACTGCCGGGCTGATCTTCAGCCCGGCTGTCTCCTGACTGCGAAGTATTCATACTCAACACATAAAGGATATCAGCCATGATTCATCAACATTCTCGCTACACGAATCCGAGACTGTACGCGGGATTTGCGATCGTCACGCTGCTCGTCGCGTCAGCCTGCTCTGACCCTGCCCGCGATAAGACAGGCATTCCGCCGGGCGCAGGCGCTGCATCGGCTTCCGTTCAGGCGGACCCAGTGCCCCCCGCAGTCACACAAGTCGGGCATCATTCCGAGAACGTTTACGATATGGCAAAAATTTCTGACTGGGCCCGAGCGCGCGCGTCGACGGATTCGCTCCAGTCGGCCGCCCGACTCCTGCCTGTCAATGATGCGCAGGCCGAGGTTGTCCGCGCATTGCGGGACAAGGTCATGGCCACGGCCGATTCTCTCGATCGTGCGGTGACGGCGCGCGACAAGGAGAACGCAATGCTATCTGCCAACCGCCTCACACAGCTTGGAGCGTCTCTGGCCGCACCCTATGGACCCCGCACCCCGGTAGGCGTCACTCTCCTCGACTTCTACGGCAGGGAACTGGAGTTCTGGGCAGCAACACCGGGCAAGCCTGCAGAAGTACACCTGCGCGAAACTGCATCCGCAGTGCGCCAGACGTGGGATGAGATTCGACAGCAGGTCATCGACAGAGGCGGATCCAGCGAGGCCGCGAGTTTTGACTCGCTGGTGTCACGGGTGATGACGGCAAAGACAAGAGATCAATACGCGGGGTTGGCAACTCCAGTCCTGGACCAAGTCGACTTCCTCGAACGCGTGTTCACTCGCTGAGCGGGCTTTCCAACTTCTTGCCGGGAATAAACGTGACAGGCACTGTAAACGACAACGAGAAGTACTTGAGCAAAGTCCCGGAAATCACGCTGCTGTTCTGGATCATCAAGATCGCCGCCACCACGCTCGGGGAAACTGGCGGTGATGCGGTCTCGATGTCGATGGGTCTGGGGTACCTCGCGGCGACCGGAATATTTGCCGTCCTTTTCCTGGGGGCCGTCGCCGCACAGATCGCCGCCAAACGCTTCAATCCCCTCCTGTACTGGACGACGATCATCGCCACCACTACGGTGGGGACAACACTTGCGGATTTCGCTGATCGCTCGCTTGGGATCGGTTACGCTGGTGGCGCATCCATCCTGTTTGTTCTGCTGATCGGGTCGCTCTTCGTCTGGTATCGCACGATGGGCACCATCGCTGTCGATTCAGTGAGCTCCCCCAAAGCGGAAATATTCTACTGGACGACGATCATGTTTTCCCAGACCCTGGGCACGGCGCTCGGCGATTGGACGGCCGATTCAGCGGGATTGGGTTATACGGGTGCAGCCGCTGTGTTCGGTGGGATGCTCGCCCTTGTTGTGGTGGCCTACTACACGACGAAGGTTTCGCGGACAGCGCTCTTCTGGGCGGCGTTTGTGATCACGCGACCCCTCGGCGCGGTTGTCGGTGATTTTCTTGACAAACCGGCCAGTGCTGGCGGACTTGCCCTGAGCCGCTATGCAGCATCGGCAGTACTGCTGTTGTTCATCGCCGGATGCCTCATGCTGTTTCCGCATCGCGCGGCGAGCAAGCCGCATTGATACTGGCTCAATATTTCAAATCCTGATGGAGGCAAGAGTGCACGTGGAACGGCATCGGACGGCTCACATCGGTTGGCTGCGCGCCGCGGTCCTTGGCGCGAATGATGGTCTTATCTCGACGGCCAGTCTTGTCGTCGGGGTCGCGGCATCGGGAACATCCCGGTCGGCGATTCTGATTGCCGGTGTCGCGGGACTTGTGGCCGGGGCAATGTCCATGGCTGCCGGCGAATACGTCTCGGTCAGCTCACAGGCCGACACCGAGGCCGCAGATCTCGCACGTGAACGCGGTGAACTGGATGCCGACTACGCAATGGAGCAGGCCGAGTTGACGGGGATTTATGTGGGGCGCGGCTTGACCCCCGTACTCGCGGCTCAGGTAGCAGAGCAACTCATGGCCAGCGACGCGCTCGGCGCCCACGCGCGCGACGAGCTTGGGCACTCTGATGCGACGACTGCGCGACCACTTCAGGCGGCCCTGGCATCGGCAGTCACATTTGCCGTGGGAGCGCTGCTACCAGTTGCGGTATCGGTTGTTGTTCCACGGTCACAGCTCACTTATATCGTGACTGCGAGTGCCCTTGTTCTCCTCGCCGTGCTTGGCGGGGCGGCCGCGAGGGTCGGCGGCGCGGCGGTGTGGCGCGGGTCACTGAGAGTGATGTTCTGGGGTGCGCTTGCAATGGGTGCCTCTGCGTTGGTCGGGCGCGTGTTC
>JBKJRW010000075.1:0-32185 GCA_046593165.1 Gemmatimonadaceae bacterium | reverse complement strand
CGATTCCGAGCCACCGCCTGACCGCCCCGTAGGGGTCCTTTTTTTCCGACTTCGCCAGGGAGACTACCCTCGCAATCGTGCGACGCAGATCTCGCCCTTCCCTTACGTAAACGCGGTCGAACAACTCGAGATCGCCTGAATACACTCGCCTCGCGAGGAGTGAGGCGTTGTCGAGCGGGACCCGCTGTACATAGAAGGGCCCGATCGTGCGCAGACGAGGCCCCATATCGCTGATCAGGGACTGCCTGGCCAGCGCGTAAACTGAGTCCCGCGCAGCGATCCTGGCCTCCTTGCTCGCTGGATGCCTCGCGTAGGCGGAGTCGAGCGACTTCATCAGCCGCGCCCAAAACGCCCCGAGAAGCTTCTCGTCCCCCCACTCGGCGTCGATCCGGGCCGCGGCTTCGGGCTGCCCCCGCGCGCGGAAAAATCCGGCCGCGCCCCGGGCGCCGACAAAGCTTGCGAACGACTCGTTGAAGACCGCCTCGCCCGGCGCGTAAAACGTGGTGTGGGTGAGCTCATGGATTACTGTATTCACGAGCTCCAGCGTATCGCGGGCAAGCGTTGTGCTGGTAAGCGGGTCGTTGAACCAACCCAGCGTGCTGAACGCGGCAGATGGCCGAAGAACGACGTCGTATCCATCGTCGCGGAAGTTCTGGGCTGTTTTCCTTGCGGCGTCGAAATCGAAAAATCCCTTGTAAGGCACGCTCCCCACGATCGGAAACCACCACGTGTAAGCCTCGAGCCTGTCGCGATAGGCAACGGAGAGAACGAGCACCAGCGTGTCGCGGTCGAGCTTCGAGTAGGTCGTGAAGCTCTCCTCGGTTTTGAGGCGGATTGAGTCCGTTGCGAATTGCCTCGCGAGCAGGACCAGCTCCAGCTTCCTTCTCGTAACCGGGTCTGTGCTTCTATCGGCTACAAGCTTCGAGATGGGCTGCCGACGGGCGAGGATTTTTCCCTCCTCCCACGCACCCCGGCTGAGGTAGCATCCCGTTGGTGACAACGATAATGCCGTGATCAGCACGAGGGCGCCGAGCGCCAGGAACCGCCTTCTGATTCTCAAATTGGGTGCACCGGATCCATGTGAATCAACCGATCAGCTCCGAGCTTTTTAACGTCAAAAGGCTTCACCGGAATCTATCCCCCCGAAGCAATACCGCGTTATTATCAGGAGTGTCCTTCGTTCATCTCCACTGCCACTCCGAATACTCCCTTCTTGACGGCGCCAATCGAATCGATGATCTGATCGAGCGGGCGCTGGAATTCGAGCAACCTGCCCTCGCCATCACAGACCATGGCAACCTCCACGGGGCCTGGGAATTTCAGGAAAAAGCCCGCAAGGCGGGCATCCGCCCAATCGTCGGAATGGAGGCCTACGTCGCCCCTGGAGACCGCCGAATCAAGGAGCGCGAGGGCAATCGGAAACCCTATTATCACCTTGTTCTACTGGCCAAAAACGCCGTCGGCTATAGAAACCTCATGAAGCTGGCGTCGCTTGGCTACACCGAGGGCTTCTACTCTCGCCCCCGCGTAGACCGCGAACTTCTGGCCCGTTACAACGAAGGCATTGTCGTGTCATCGGCGTGCATGGCTGGAGAAGTCGCCTCCAACCTCCTGACCGACAACTGGGAGGGAGCCCGCGAAGCCGCTTCCTGGTACGCCAACACCTTCAAGGATTACTACCTCGAGGTCCAGGCCCACGACACTGAAGGCCAGGCGGGACTCAACCGGAAGATCTTCAAGCTCTCCGAAGAACTCGGCCTCCCTGTCGTCGCAACCAACGACGCGCATTTCCTGCGCGCCGAGGATCACGCAGCCCACGATGTTCTCCTCTGCATCGGACTGGGCAAGGACTACTCGTCCACCGACCGCATGCGGTACAACGAAGGCCTGTACTTCAAGAACGCGGACGAGATAAGGGCGGCGTTTCCCGACCGCCCCGATGTCATCGAGAACACGCTCCGGATCGGCGATGAAGCAGACATCCAGCTTTCCAAGAAGTATCAGGTGCCCGCGTTTCCCCTTCCCGCCGGAGCCGCAAGCGAGAACGATCTCCTCGTATCGCTAGCCGAGAAAGGCGCGCACGAACGGTATGGGGAAATTCTCCCGGAAGAGGTGAAACAGCGGCTCGATTATGAGCTTGCGGTGGTCACCAAGACGGGATACGCGGGCTATTTCCTGATCGTCGCCGATTTCATCCGCGCGGCCAGGGAAAAAGATATTCCCGTTGGTCCCGGGCGCGGCTCGGCGGCAGGTTCTCTGGTTGCCTATTGCCTCAGGATCACGGACGTCTGTCCGCTACGGTTCGACCTGCTCTTTGAGCGCTTCCTGAATCCTGAGCGCGTATCGATGCCTGACATCGACGTCGATTTCTGCTTTGAGCGGCGCGGCGAGGTGATCGACTATGTGCGCGACAAGTACGGCCGCGATTCGGTCGGCCAGATCATCACCTTCGGAACGCTGAAGTCCCGCGCGGCAGTTAAGGACGTCGGCCGCACGCTTGGATTCACGCCGGCAGAGACCGATGCGCTGGCGAAGCTCATTCCGAACATGCCGAACTTCTCACTGACGGTCAGGGAGGCGATCGACAAGGTCCCGGAAGTCCGCAAGCTCTACAAGGATGAAGAGCGCTATCGAGAGCTGCTCGATTTCGCCATCAGGCTCGAGGGCCTGTCGCGGCACGCAGGCGTCCATGCGGCTGGCGTTGTTATCGCTCCCGGCCCGCTCGATGAGTACGTGCCGATCTGCACGATGGGTTCACGCGGATCCGGCGCGGGAAGCGACGAAGCGACTGTCGTAACGCAGTACGACATGAACTCGCTCGAAAAAGTCGGGATGCTCAAGATGGATTTCCTTGGCCTCACGACGCTCACGATCATCAAGGATGCGCTGGCTTCGATCAGAGCGCGCACCGGCAGCGCGCCCGATCTCGACACGCTTCCGCTCGAGGACGAAGAGACTTTCCGGATGCTCCGCGCCGGTAAGACCGCGGGGGTTTTCCAGTTCGAGTCGAATCTTGCCACTGACCTGGTGAAGAGCATGCGCGCCGATCGGTTCGACGATCTGGTCGCATGTAACGCGCTGATGCGTCCCGGCCCGCTCGACGCCGGCATGCACAAGGTCTACATCCGGCGAAAGCGGGGAGAGGAGAAAGTTTCCTACCAGCTTCCCGAGCTGGAAGAGATCCTGAACACGACGTACGGCGTCATCACCTATCAGGAACAGGTGATGCGCATCGCGCAGAAGCTCGCCGGCATCTCGCTCGCCGAAGCAGACGTGCTGCGCAAGGCTGTTGGCAAGAAGGATCCGGAGCTGATCAGAGAGGAGCTTGGCAAGTTCGTCGAGAAGGCCGTTGCACGCGGTTATGACCGAGCCATCATCGAAGACATCTCTGGTCAACTGGAGACCTTCGGGCGATATGGATTCAACAAGTCGCATTCTGTCGCGTACTCGATCATTTCGTTCCATACGGCCTGGCTGAAGACGCATTATCCAGCCGACTTCATGGCTGCTCTCCTGTCGGCGATGATCGGGGACACCGACAGCGTCGTGAAGTATATCAGTGAAGCGAGGGAGATCGGCATCGAACTCCTGCCACCGGACGTGAACGAATCAGGCTACAAGTTCACCGTCATCGGCGAGAAAAAAATCCGCTTCGGGCTGGGAGGCATCAGAAACGTTGGTCGATCGGCAATCGATTCGATCGTCGGAGCGCGGGCGACGGCGCCATTCAAGTCCATCTTCGACATTGCCGAGCGCGTCGACCTCCGCGTCTGCAACAAGCGCGTGTTCGAGGCTCTCATTCAGGCGGGCGCGTTCGACGCGCTCGGGGGGCATCGCGCCCAGTTCATGACCGTACTCGACACCGCCATCCGCGAGGCATCGCTGCAACAGGAGGAGATCGCCTCGGGCCAGGTGTCGATGTTTGGCGTGCCTGCGGGTAACGACGATGGAAAGGCGCATTCACCGCAGACGCTTCCCAATATCGCTCCGTGGTCCGAGTCGATTCGGCTCGCAAAGGAAAAGGAAATACTCGGGTTCTATACCTCGGGCCATCCCCTCGAGCCGTTCGCCACAGAGTGCGAGTTGTTCGCCACGCATAAAGTCGCGGATCTCGGCACATGGAACCCCGATCCGATGGCGCTCGCCGTCGTCGTTACCGCCGTGAAGCGCCAGACGAGCAAGCGAACGGGTTCCGAGTTCGCGCGGCTCACGATCGAGGATTTTTCGGGATCCACTGACGTGCTTGTGTTTCCTGAGAAGTGGTCCGCCTTGAGCGATCAGGTGAAGACCGACATTCCGGTGCTGCTGCGCGGCGGTTACGCTCGGCGTGACCAGGATGCAGACAATCCTGCATTCGTGCTCGATTCACTTACCAAACTCGTTGAACTTCGCTCCAACGGTCAGGTGATGATCGCGATCGACTTGATCAAGGATCCATTGCGCCTCGCTTCGGCGATGAGCGACCTCAAGTCCATCGTCGAAGCCTACCCGGGCACGGTTCCGCTCGAGGTGCAATACAGCGATGGCAACGGGTTGCGTGCAACACTTCGTTCGCGCACTTTGACTCTCGCGGTCAACAACACCGCGCTGAGCGAACTGCGCTCTCTGCTTGGAAATGATTCGGTGCGCCTGCAACGCGGGAGCAGATAGATGGCCACATCCACCCAGACGCTGGACTTCGAGAAGCCGATCGTAGAGCTGGAGAACCAGATTGACGAACTCAAGCGGATGGCGGGAGAACGCCAGATGAGCGTCGTCGAGGAGATCGCTCCGCTCGAGAGAAAGTTGACCGAGCTACGGACACAGATCTATCGCAACCTCACGCCCTGGCAGCGCGTGCAGGTCGCGCGCAACGCGAAGCGGCCGTTCACATCCGAGCTGATCGATCTCGTCTTCACTGATTTCATCGAGCTGCACGGCGACCGTTCGTTCCGCGACGACCCGGCGATCGTCGGAGGGTGGGGCCGGCTCGACGGCGAGACGGTGATGGTGATGGGACAGCAGCGCGGACGTGACACGAAGGAGCTTCTCAGGCGCAACTTCGGCATGCCGCATCCCGAGGGCTACAGGAAGGCGCTCCGCCTGATGAAGCTGGCCGAGAAGTTCCATGTGCCGGTGATAACGTTTATTGACACGATGGGCGCCTGGGCGGGCATCGGCGCCGAGGAGCGCGGGCAGTCAGAGGCGATTGCGCGCAACTTGTTCGAGATGAGCCAGCTCACGGTCCCCATCGTCGCGACGGTGATCGGCGAAGGCGGATCGGGTGGAGCCCTCGCGCTCGGCGTCGCAGACCGCGTGCTGATGCTGGAGAACGCAGTGTACTCCGTGATCAGCGTCGAAGGGTGCGCGACCATTCTATGGAAGGACGGCAAGAGCCCCGAGATGCGCGAGAAGGCAGCGACAGCGCTCCGTATTACCGCGCCGGATCTGTTCGAGCTGAGGGTGATCGATGAGATCGTGCCCGAGCCGCCGGGTGGCGCGCACACAGACCACGCTGCCACAGCCAAAGTTCTGCAGGAAACGTTGAACAGGCACCTCGAGGAGCTTCGCAAGTTTCGGCCGGAGAAGCTGGTGCGCCGACGGCGGCAGAAGTTTCTGCGGCTCGGCCAGTGGGCGGAATGAGACAGGGCATCTAACCGTGGCTCACCTTGTCGAAGTGGCATTTCGCGGGAACAGAAAGGAATTTTTCCTCTGGGATTATCCCGAACCCCCGGCCCTCAAGGCCGCGATCATCGTCGACGCCGATCGCGGCGAAGATCTCGGCTACGTGCACTCGCTCGGCGAGCTTGCGCAGGTTCGGAACGGTGGATGCGCCCATGGTTGCGGCACGTCTGCTCCAACGCGCAAGGCGCTGCGGCTTGCAACGCCAAAGGACACGTCGTCGGCCGACGAGCTTGGCCGCCTGAACGACGAAGTGCGCCACAAGGCGATGGAACGCGTGCGCGCGAATGGCCTGCAGATGAAGCTCTCGGATGCAGACTGGCAGTGGGACAGGAAGAAGCTCACGTTCTACTTTACCGCTGAGAGGCGCGTTGACTTTCGCAATCTGGTGCGCGATCTCGCGTCGCTGTTCCGCACGCGTATCGAGCTCAAGCAAATCGGCGTCAGGGACGAAGCGCGACGCCTCGATGGAATCGGGCGATGCGGCCGGCAGTATTGCTCGGCCTCCTGGCTTCCCGAGCTTCGGCCGGTAAACCTCGGCGTTGCCAAGGACCAGCGACTTTCGCTCAACCCCGCGCAGATTTCGGGTGCGTGCGGGCGGTTGATGTGCTGCCTGCGCTACGAACACGAGTTCTATGTGCAGAGCCGCAAGCGTTTTCCCAAGGAGGGAAAGATCGTCGCATTGGCAGAGGGCGAGGAGAAAGTGCTGGCGGTCGATATTTTCCGCGAACGCGTGACGCTGAGGTCGGCGGAAGGGGAGACGCGCGTAGTTGCGCTGGCGGATTTCAATGAGGAGATGGCAGCCGCGGTTGGCGGCGGCGCGGGGTTGACGGACGACGCGGCGTTCGGCGACGACGAGGCGCCGGAAAATGGGTACGATGTGTCTCCCGAGCTGATGTACACGGCAGAGCACGAGATAATGCTTCGGCGCGAGCCGATCGTGTCGGAGCCCATTCCCGAGGTGGCCGCGACAATTGCGGGTGAGGGGACAGGAGAGGAAAACATTGCCGAACCCTCGGACGAAGCGAAGCTTGCGGCTGAGCAGGACGAGTCGGCTGCGCGGCGGCGCCGGGGCCGGAGGGGCGGAAGGCGCGGACGCGGCGGGGAGCCCGGGCAGCCCTGAAGTGAAGCGCTTCTATCTCACCACCGCCATCGATTATGCCAATGGCGACCCTCATCTCGGGCATGCGTTCGAAAAGATCGGCGCCGATGTGATAGCGCGGTACCGTCGCCTGCGCGGTGACGACGTGCATTTTCTGATTGGCATGGACGAGCACGGGCAGAAGGTCGCAACGGAAGCGGCTGACCGCGGCGTCACTCCGCACGCGCTCGTTGACGAAATCGCCGCCCGATTTCAGGCGATGTGGCGGAAGCTTGCGATTTCCAACGATCAGTTCATTCGTACGACTGGGGAGAGCCACGGCGCCGGTGTGCGCGCGCTCATCGAGCAGATTTTCCAGACGTCGCCGGGCGATTTTTTCGAGCGAGCTTACGAGGGCTGGTACTGCGTCGGGTGCGAATCGTTCAAGCAGGACAACGAGATCATTCAGGGAAAATGCGTACTCCATCCGACGCGCGCGCTTCAGTGGATCGCGGAGAAGAACTGGTTTTTTCGCCTTTCTGCCTATACCGACAGGCTCCGGGAGCTTATTGGCAACTCCGCTTTTCTTGGGCCGAAGAGCAGGCGCAACGAGATGCTGGCGCTGCTCGATCAGGGGCTCGAGGATATTTCGGCGAGCCGCTCACGTTTTTCGTGGGGCGTTCCCTTCCCCCGCGCGTCGAGCGATGGAGAGACTCAGACCACCTACGTGTGGTTCGACGCGCTTCCAAACTATCTCACCGCGACCGGGTATCCTGCATCGACATACACCGATCGCTGGCCGGCCGATCTACACATCGTCGGCAAGGACATAACGCGATTCCACGCGATCATCTGGCCGGCGATGCTCATGGCGGCTGGGCTCGAGTTGCCGCGGAGGGTGTGGGCTCATGGGTTCGTGCTTCTTGCCGGTGACCGGTTCAGCAAGTCGGCCGGGGTGAGGCTTGAGCTGGACGATGCGATCGACCGCTTTGGGGCGGATGCTTTTCGTTATTTCCTGATGCGCGAAGTTCCTTTCGACGCAGACGGCAATTTTTCGTGGGAGAGGTTCGAGGAGCGGTATAACTCTGACCTCGCCAACGCATGGGGCAATCTTGCGAGCCGCACCATCGCTATGATTGAGCGATACCGCTCGGGCGTGGTTCCCGCTGGACTTGACGAAGCAACGGATTCGGCCGATTCAGTCGATATCGCGACCTACCATTCGAGCCTCGACGGGAGCGATGGGTACCTCCATCATGAGGCATTGAAGGCGCTTTGGAGGATTGTCGCGCGCGGTAATGAATTTGTCGATCGGCAGGCGCCCTGGAAGCTCGCCAGGGACGACGCACAGGCCGCTGAGCTCGATCGTACGCTCGGCTCGCTGGCGAGGCAGCTGGCGAGGCAAGCGATACTCGCCGCACCGTTTCTTCCTGGCAAGGCGGAGGAACTGTGGAGGCAGCTAGGAGGGCCGGGGAGCGTACATGAGCAGCGGTTCGAGGGGCTCACGTCGCTCGATCCTGCTGGGTGGAAGGTTACTAAGGGCGCGGGGCTCTTCCCCAAGGAACCGAAGTAGAGCCGAAGCAAAGAAAAACCGGGTGTGCGTCCCTTCGACGCACACCCGGTTTTCATTTGAAGCTTGACGCTTCGCCGTCGAATCAGAAGATCGGCGAAATTGAACCTGGAGCCGAGAACTTCGGCGGCGACCGCAGGAACGTAAACTCGCCTGTCGGAAGCATCAGATTCTGTTCCGGCTTGCCAGCGCCACCGAAGGTGTAGATAGGCAGCACGAGAGTCTCGAGCTCCTTCGCCGGAATTGGCAGGTGCCGCCACGTTCCAGGCTGCAGTCCGTCTACGTGCCTGCGCTGGAAGTGGGTAAAGCCGCTGGTGTTGAACAGCTCTATCTCACGCTCGTACTCGATGTACTTCAGAAGTGTTGCTGCGCCGTTCGCGGCGGTTGCGGCCGAAAGCTTGCCGCGGGTCACCCTGGAGTTATTGATCAGGGTGGCAGCCGTAGCGAGATCAGGTCCGGTTTTGCGGATGAGAGCCTCCGCACGGACCAGGTCGTTCTCCGCAGCGAGCAGGTACGGAACCGGAGTGCGCGCACTGGTTGCTGCCTGCGTGAGTGCATGAGGCTCGTACCGGGAATGATACCACGGGCTCTGCATGTAGATACCGCGGCCGGGGTCTCCGATCACTGACCCACGGAACGTGAAATCAGACACATAACGCGCGTCGGGCGACGTGCCCCTCGGAACAACCGTGCCGTTGAACTTCACCGGGATGGAAGGATCCATCAGGTTGATGAGTCGCTGATCGGTGCGTATCCAGCTATGCGCGTCGCCGTAGAATACCAGCAACGAGTACCAGTTGTTGTTGTCACCGATGACAGTGAAATCAAACGGAGCGCCGGCGGAACCTGTTCCGATGCCCTTGTCAGCCAGCGCTGCGACCTTTGTCCAGTCAACCGCAGCAGCCTCTGCCGCGTTGCGCGGAGTGTACGCCATCAACAGCGCAGCCAACGTGTTGGCCGTGCGATTGATTCGGCTCGATGTCAACGGACCAACGGTGAGGGGAATCACCGTTGGATCGTATGTTTCGCTTTTTCCGTTTGTAGCGGCAATCAGTGCCTCCCACTTGGCGAGCGCCGCTGCGGATACATCCTTGTACGGCTTCAGCTCGGGCTTTGGCCCGGTCGGGTCGAAGGCCTCGTCAACGACGAACGCCCGGTCGAATAACAGCGCGAGGTTCGCAATCGAAGCCGCCTGCGTGAACTGCGCAAGAGCCTTGAACTTGGCGGTCTCCGCCGCTGAAGGCAGGGCTACACCCGCCCCAAACGCACGCAGGGCGTCGTTTGCCGCGCCGAGGGTGCCGTAGTAACTATCCCACGGTCGCGACGCCACATTACGGTCGCCACCTGCGGAGTTGTTCTCGTAGGGTAACCGTGGCTCGAGATTGTTGAACCGCATGCCAAAATTGCCGAAGTTCGCCGTGCAGGAATCGGATGTCACGCACAGGGCCGTAAACGGCTCATAGTGTGTGCTCGCGAGGTACCACGAATTGATCGTGGAGATCGAGATGTTGCGAACATCCTCGGCCGACGCCAGTGCTCGCGCGACATCCGGGTTGTTGGGATTTGTTATTTCGAGGTCGTTGCAGGCGCCTGCGACAAGTACTGCTGCCGCGCCGGCAATCGAATAAAGTCTTCTCATTGCTCTCATTGGATTATTGGTCCGAGTTGGGATCGAGTTCAGAAACTGAGCTCGATCTGGCCGGTGACAGTGCGGAAGTTGGGATAGCGGAAGCCGTCGATCCGGAAATTGAAGTCGCTGCCCGACGTGACTTCAGGATCGAAGCCGGTGTAGTTCGTCCACGTGTACAGATTGCGGCCGATCAGCGCCAGCTTGACGCCACTTGCAATGCGTCCGAGTCCCGTCGCACGGAGAATGTTCTGGCCGAGGTTGTAGCTGACGGAAAGCTCGCGGAGCTTGACGTACGAGCCGTCTTCCACGAAGTAGTCGCTCGCCACCAGGCCATTATATAGACCTGCGGAGTAGAAGTTGAGCGGAACCTTCTGATCATCCGGCTTCCCTGCCTGGTCTTCGTCACCGTGACGGAAATCCTGGAACATCCACTGCTTCGTGAAGTTGTAAACGTCTCCACCTCTCTGTCCATCGAACAGAGCGTAGAGGCCAATACCCTTGAAGCGAATGTTATTCGCGAATCCAAAATTGAGGTCCGGATTCACGTCTCCGATCTTGTGCTGAACGGCTCCGGTCGGGCTCACGTAAACAATCGGCCTTTCGGTCGGCAGGCGACGGTTCGCGGCAAGCACCAGCAGGCCGAGGGGGTTCACTACGTAGTTGGCTTCGACGGCACCAGCGTTGGCCGGGTTGTCCTTCAGCTCAGCGAAACTTCTAACCAGGCGCTGGCCATAGATGATTCCGAGAGCCTCGCCTTCCTTGTAGTAGAAGACATCCTGACCCTGACCGCCCGCATTCACGCGGAACGGCGCACGGCCAAGCCTGGTGATCTCCTGAGTGGTATGATCGCCGGTAAGGCTGAACGAATAGCTGAAATCCGGCCGGCTGATCACACGAGTCTGAAGTGACGCCTCCAGCGTTCGCGCCTTGACGTCTGCCGCATTCTGAACCTGCGACTGGAAGCCGCCAGACTGCGCGAGCGAGAGTGGCACGTTGAGGAACGCACCCTCCGTATTCCGGTTGGCCTGTACGATTTCGAGATCGAACCGGTTGGCGAACGACGCGTTGATGCCGAACTCGTCTTCCGTCTGAATCGCCGGCTTCAGATTCTTGTTGCCGAGCTGAATCTTGGAGATCTGCCCGCCACCGAGGTTGTAGTATTCGTACTGGTCGAGGAAGCTGGGACGAAGTCCCGCAGTTCCACGGGCCGCACGAAGTTTCAACTCCTGCACGCCGGGGATCTTGATGTCCTCTCCAACACGCCACGCTCCGGACACTCTATAGAAAGTGTTGCGGCGGGCTTCCGGCCCGAACAATGACGAGCCATCGCTTCTAACAAGCGCGTCGAACAGATATCGATCACGGAAGTCAAACGACCCCGATCCCAGATAGTTGCTCGAGCGTGACAGCTCTTCCTGCGAGGTGGTGGCCAACTGCGTCGGATCGAGAGCGGCGAGATCCGGCACATCTGTCACATTGAACTTCGAGCCCGAGATAAACAGGTTGCTCGCGCGTCCCTGCTCGTACAGGTATGCGCCCCGAACTGTGGTAAGCAGATCGCCTAGTTTCTTGGTGATCGTGGCGTTTACCGTGGAGTTGTCGGAAACGTTGTTCTGGGAAAACTTGGAGATGTCGCCATCGCCGGGGTCGCCCTCACTTCCAAGCGAGCCGCGGCGGTTGTAGCTCAGCTCGCGCCGGTTCAGCCTATCTGTTCCGTAGGAGGTCTCGACGCGCAGCCAGTCAGTCGGGCGCCAGCGACCCGACAGCGAGCCGATGATGCGCTCGCGGCGAAGGTCGAAGTTGTTGTTCGCAAGCGCGTACATCGGATTCTCGCGCGCGCTCGGTGAGTTCGTAACCGGGATCAGCGGGAAGAAATCGACCGCGTCGCTGCCGCTTGGGTTCTTGAGATCCACATCGGGTGGCATCTGCATGAACGAGAACCAGCTCTGCGAGTCGTTCGGATCGTAATCGTTACGGTTGACGCCGTAGGTGATGCTCGACGAGAAATCGAGCTTGTCGCCCAGGCCCTGGTCTACGTTCAGGCGTATGTTCTGACGGTACTGGCCCTTGGTGAGGGGCAGAATGCCGGCGTTGTGATCGCTGGTGTATGACGTGTTGAAGTTGGTGTTGGCGCGTCGCATCCCGAGCTGGATGTTGGCCGAAATGAACTCGCCATTATTCTGCCATTCCTTGAGCTGGTTGCGCCAGGCGTTGGGGCCCGACGTGGGGTACGGATTGTCGGCGATGCCATCGGCCTTGATAATGCGCCCACCGGTCGCATTGAGTGCGATGTTGCCGTCGGGATTGAGCGTGTAGATGTGGCTGCGATTCAGGGGAACGTAGCGCTGAAGCGAGGAAGTCCCGTACTCGGTGCGCGTGGTAAACGACACCTTGTCCTCGGGAAGGTTACGGCCCCGCTTGGTGGTGATGTTGATCACGCCGTTGGCCGCGTCCGAGCCGTAGAACGAGGCTCCAGCAGCACCCTTCAAAACCTCGACCGACTCGATATCGTTGGCGTCGATGTCGGCGATGGAGTTTCTGGTGAGTACGCCATCGATGATGATGATCGGCGAGCTGTTGCCAACGCCGAGGTTGGTCGAACCGCGGAGGCGGATCGTCGGAGCCGCACCGGGATTGCCGCGGCCGATGTTGATCTTCGCGCCGGAGACTTTACCGGCCAAGGCAGCAATCGGCGAGCTAGCCGGTACCTGCTTGAGCTGTTCCTCGGTAACCGTGGCAACCGAAATCGTCAGCTTTTTCTGCGACGTTGCCGCGCTGACACCCGTGACGACAACTTCATCGAGGCGGAATGGATCGGCCTTCATCACGAAATCGACCGTTTGCGATCCCGGCGTCAGACGAATGATGCGAGTCATCGGAGACATGCCGATAAAGCGAACCGTGATGGTTGCCTGCTGTCCGCTGGCTCTGTCGTCGGACACAGTCATCGTGTAGACGCCATTCGAATTCGCCGTCGTGCCGACTCCCATGTTGAGGAGACCGACGTTGGCGCCCGCTACAGCAGCGCCCTGCTCGTTTGTTACCCTGCCTGTGACGACCGCACTCTGCGCGAGCGCATCGCTGGCTACAAACAAGCCGGCGAACAACGCCATGCGCGAAACTGCGGACAGTTTCGGACGAACGATTCTCATCATGCCGAACCTCCGTGAGGACTGGAACGCCCCTCTCGCACGACACTACCTGACAGATCAGCAGAGTGAACACACCGGCTGATCGTGTAAGGATTTGGTCGCCAAGGGGCAAGAAATCTGTCACGAAGATGTAAGCCGTCACCTGAGTCCGCAAGCTGTTTCTTGCGGGAGCGGCTCGGACCGGCCGCAAGGGTGGGCCCCGTCTAGCGGTTTGAGGCGCTGTTATCCATGCGAAAGACGAAAGGCAGTCGCAGTATCTGGCGGACGGGACGGGCTTTCAGCATGGCTACCCGGAACTTTGCACCCGCCAGCGCCTGCTGGACAGCGCCGGTGAACAACGGATGGGTGGACGAAATCAAAGTCACTGAGTTTTCGTCCAGAATCCCCTCCGCGTTCACCACAAGCTCAACTACTACACGCCCCGGAACCCTCGCCAGACGCAGAGAATCAGGGTACTCCGGCGATGCCGTGCCCTGAATCAATGCCGCCGGCGTATCCACCTCGTCCACGGTGTACAAGGTCATGGACGAAACGAGGCTGTCAAGCCCGGGAGATCTCTTTCCGGCAGCCACGGAAGTACGAGGCTTGGGCCTGTATGGCCGCGACCAGATCGCCACCACGCCACAACGCTCGAGACCACGCCCCGTTACGAACTCAGCTGGAATACTCGACATTCCGGAGTAAACCTCGATTCCCTCCACCGTCGCCAGGTCGAACATGTCGAGGTCAACTACGCCAGCCGAGGCGGGCGATCCATCGACGAAGACGAGTGGTGGGCATGCCGACCCGCGAAGGCTTATCGTCGTTCCCCCTCCGCGAAGCGTTCGCATCCGTACACTTGGGATCTCTCGAAGCACGTCGGTGAAACGGTATGAATGCAGGCGCTCCAGCCGCTCTCGTGTGACGAAGTGACCGACGCCCTTCGAGCTCCGCTCCTTGAACCCGGAGAGGCGTGAGTCGTAAACCTCTCGCTGCTCACGAACTTCAACATTAGGCAGGTAGTCGGGCACTGCGGCGATGCGCAGCTCGATATCGGGTTCGGTGCCCGGCGGAAAAACAATCTGAGAGATGGACGGCCGGTAGCCAAGGCGGCGTACGCGCAGCTCGGCCGCGCCGAAGGGTACGCCCGTGAGTCGGAAACGCCCGGCAGCATCGGCGATCGCGCGGGTTTCGCTCCCCACCAACGAGATTTCCGCATAGCCCACTCCGGCCCCAAGCGAATCGCGGACAACCCCCTTGATCACCCCGCGCGAGGACTGTGCACCCGCATCGCCAGCGAAAGCGATTGCCAGGGCCGCCGACACGCCCAGCGTCCTCCGCATCACCGACATGACAGGATAGCCCACCGGATTCTCCGCGGGTCGGCGCAGGCTCCAATAACCCGCTGCCGTTCTGCTAACTAACGCAGTTTGCGCAGGATCCGTCAAGCGACAAACAAGTCTGAAAAGCAATGCACACCGCTTCGGCTTGACAGGGGAACAGACCAATAGTACCCGTGTCTGATAGAGTCCGCTCTCTGGCAAGACAAAAAATCAACCCAAGACACACATGAATCTCAAACCTCTTTGCGCCCCCATAGTCTTTCTGGGAATCGCCGCCTGCGCGACAGCGACGCCGGTCGCAGACCCGGGCGGGGCCGCGACCACGTCGGGCACGGTCGCCACATCAGGCGAAACGGTAAGATGGTCCGGATCACTCCAGCCGATGCAGCAGCGCACCGGTGGGCTCGGACCGACTGGGCAGAACAAGACATTCGGGACTGCGACGCTTACTTCGAAGGGATCCGATCGGACCGAAGTCATGATCTCGCTTTCGACATCGCTTCAGAACTCGACGTCTCTCAACTGGGCCGTGCTGACGGGCCGCTGTGGGTCGGGCTCTCTGCCAATCCTCGGTGTCGAGCAATTCCCTGTCATCGACGTTGGCACCAACGGCCGAGGTCAACTCAATGGCGAAATGGCGCTCGCGCTGCCGGCGAGCGGCGCATTTCATTTGAACGTGTATTGGTCTGGCGGCCGGCAGCTTAACGACGTCATGACCTGCGCCAACCTGAGGCGGGACAGGTAGTACCCGTTTAGCGTCATCAAAAAGGGCCCTCGCGGAATTCCGCGAGGGCCCTTTTTGTCATGCCACGATCAGATCAAGGCGTGTAGGTCGCCTTGAGCACTGCTCCAGCGTACGCATCCCAGAGACCAATCATGATGTACCAGGTTCCCGACGCCGGGTTGGCGATGCTGCAGTCTTCATCGTTACCACCATTCTCCGACGAGCAGGTAAAGGCCGAAAAGGTCGGCGGGACGGACCGGCGCACGTAGATATCCGCGTCGCCCGTGCCACCGCGGAGCGTCACGGTGAGATTCGTCTTGCCGGGCGGAACGAAGATGCGGTACAACACGCTGGTGCCCCTAGCCGCCGAACTGGCGAGTGGTGCGGTGTTGACACCGTTCGTAACTCCGGTGCCCAGAAGCGGTAGAACCGTGATGTTGCTCGAAATCATCCGCGACGGATCAGCAGACACCTTCGCCGTGACTGCCGTGAATCCAGCTGTCAACGCGGTAACCACGCCCGTTGCCGAAACGCTCGCAATTGCCGGGCTGCTGCTCTCCCAACTCACTGCGACGGGGT
Source organism: Gemmatimonadaceae bacterium (assembly GCA_046593165.1). GTDB lineage: Bacteria > Gemmatimonadota > Gemmatimonadetes > Gemmatimonadales > Gemmatimonadaceae > UBA4720. The sequence goes on along the minus strand of JBKJRW010000075.1, from coordinate 16,466 downwards.
TGGCACCGATTTTCGCCGTCATCTGCTGCGTCGCGCCCGGATCAAGGCCGATGAACAGAGGGTCGATAGTCAGACGGTCCGCGGGCGCGACCGACATTGGCGCGCTGTTCTCGCACCCAAGAGCGAGCGCCGCGAGCAACACGGCGGACAAACGGAAGAGACTTCGATGAGTCATAGGGCTTGAACTCCGCAGGGGTTGCCTCGACGGCGATTGACCGACTATCGGTCAACCGCGTGTAAGCGTTATGTCAGGTGTTCGCAAAAGTACGACTGTTCACGCGGCGCGACAACAGGCAAATTCGTCGGGCACGAAAGAATTTGCCCGGACCGCTCCCGAAGTCCGCCTAGTGCCGCGTCGCAATCGCGATGACGCCTCCAGTCTTCCCGGCCCCGAATCTCGTGGCCGCCTCCCAGGAGCGATAGAGGCGGATTTCGACCACCGAACTCGCGGGAATGGAATGCAGAGACATCATGGGGCCGAACTCCTGATCATCGAGAAAGACCACCGGCAACGACGGCGAACTGGTGTTGACGATGCTGGTCTTGCCGCGATAGCTGAGAAAGTTGCCCCGCAGCTTCTTGACCGCATCATAAGCCGTGGCGGCTCCCGACGCGGAAATCTCCTCCTCAGTGATCAGATTTGGATTGTGACCGCCGGCCGCACCCGAGGCCGCATGAACGCACCCAATCATCGCAGCGGAAATCACCGGCGCAACCAGCGTCATCCATCGCATCACTGCCCCCAGTACGGATGACAAGAAGCTGATGTCCGGGACAGGATTCCGCCAGATCCAAACTGCGACAATCCACGCTGCCCCCTTAAATACGAATGGCCCCGACTTCCGGGGCCATTCGTATTTCAGGTAAGAAAGACTAGCTGCAGACCGGGGTGATATTTCCACCCCGCTGATCCGCTTCGTTCTGCGGAATCGGCAGCGCCTTCAGGAAAATGTCGCCCGGGCGCTCCAGCTTGAAAAATGGTGCTCGCAGCAAGCCGTAGGCTCTGAGATCGACAAGCCGGTGCGCACTCTCAAACAGCAGCGAATACCGTTTCTCGATCAGGATCTTGCTGATGGCATCTGTCGCGTTTGCAAACGGGCCCAAGGGCGCGAGCCCGCCCGACGTAGCGCGAACCGCGTTGACGTCCGCCAGGGCACCGGCCAGATCGCCGAGGCCGACTTTCGCCTGAGCTCGCAGCAGCACCAGCTCTTCGCTCTTGAGATAGGCGATCGGGTCGGTCTGACCAACCTTGAAATTGGACTTGTAGGTCAGGCCCTGCTGTGTAAGCTGAGTGATCGGAATAATCTTCGATCCGCGGCGATCACCGGCCTGAAGGCTGTCGCTGACCTGCGGGTTCAGGTGAAGATTTCCGTCAACCAGTTGATTCGGTGTGTCGCCCGGCGCGGTGCTGAACGTGAAATAAACGCCAACCGCCGGATCGGCCGTGTTGAGGTACGAAAGGTTGAGCGCGGTGATCGCGTTCTGAAATCCCGCCGCACCTGTTGGCGCAAGGTGATCCAGCGCCCTGTACAACTCGACCTTGCCTTTCCAGCCGCGATTGAACTTCGCGAAATTCGCCGGAGTGTTGGATCCGGCGTACCCGCGAGGAAGCGCCCCCGGGAAAGAACTTCCTCCCGCCAGAAGATCGGTATACGCGCTATCGAGCAGTGCAGAGATGTTCGCGAGGACTCTCGTCTTGCAAACGATAGGAGCCAGCGCGGAGCCGAGCGGTTGATCGACCGCGTAGGGAATCCCGAGCGTGTCGCGATACTCGAGAGCTCTGTAGTAATCGATCGCCTTCAGGGTTTTCACAAGGCCGCCGGCTGCGGTCTTCTGCTGAGCCGAAAACTCAGCGGTAGCGCCTGGAAGCGCCTGAAGGATGGTGTTCGCCGCGCGAATGTTCCGGAAGAACGTCGTAAAGTTTCCACCACCCGAGAACGCGCTCGGGTCGGGGGTTCCGTTCAGAAACTCGTTGACATACCGTGACTCCGATGCGTCGATGCGGTACCCATCGCGCGCCATAACGCTGGCAAAGTTGATGTAGTTGGCCGGGGCAATACCGAGCGCAGCGCGCTGGGCATCGTTATAACCCGTCAGGAGATTCTGGAATCCGCCCAGGCTCAGCGGCTTCGACAGAGTCTCGTCGAGTGACGGATTGTTTAGATCCGACACGCCGGTGGAGTCCTTGCAACCCGCAAGGAGCGCCCCGGCAAGCAATACTGCAATGTATTTCTTCATGTTGTGAAGTGGCTCGCTTGATTTAAGGTCAGAAGTCGGCGCTGATACTGAAGAAGTAGCTTCGGCTCGGCGGATACGGCGTCACGTCGAAATAACGCGTGACGTTAGTGTTGCCGAAATTCGAGACTTCAGGATCGAGTCCTGTATACGGGGTCCAGGTGAGCAGATTCCGTCCGCTTAGCTCGACGCGAACTGCCTGCGCTGAGCTGAATGCACGCCGGGTCAGGGCGGAAGGAAGCGTATACGAAACCGCGAGTTCGCGGAGCTTGACGAATGTCGAGGTCTCTACGAAGGCAGCGGTCTGTCTGAGGGCCTGCTTCGCGCGCAACTTGTTCGCCAGGACGGTGTCGCCGAGGGTTCCGAAGTTATCGCTGCAGCAGTCGAGGAAATAATCGTTGGTCAGGTTTGCCACCTTTCCACCCTTACGCCAGTCGAAGAGACTCGTCAGACGCAGCGGACCGACATTGAACTCGTTCGAGAAACCCATGGTGAAATTCGGCGTCGCGTCACCAATGATGCTGAGTTTATCTACACGACTGACGAAGGCGCCGCAGGTCGCAACTGGATCGGTCAAACCGCAACCCGGCTGGCCACGCTTTACCAACTGGCCGGCAGTGTTACGGAACGTGGAGTCGCGACCGTTCCGGCCGATGATCGATGTCGGCGACAGGCCCTGCTGAATTCGGGTCTGACCGAAGCCAAGTCCGAAGCCGCCGGTGTTAAAAGCCGGAACGTTCAGGCTGTCGATAATACCGTGGGTCGCCGCGAACGTAGTTCTGGAAATCCAGGTCAGCGCACCGCGCTGCACTGGCGTGACGTTAAGGGCGATCTCATAGCCGCGGTTGGTAAGGCGACCGCCCTGAACCACCTGGGAGGTAAATCCCGTGGAGGGTGCGCGGGTGGCGCCGAGGATCAAGTCGTCAATCCTCTTTATATACGCCGTGAACTCAAGCCCTGCGCGGCCATTGAACATGGTAGCGTCGAGACCAGCTTCGAGCTCGGTCGAGAGCTCGGGCTTGATAGTGGCCAGTCCTGCGGCAAGCGCCGGCCTCGTTCCAAGAACGGCATCCTGAACGATGACGGCTAGCGAAGTGAACTTCTGGCCGAAGCTCGGCTTGTTGCCGGCCTTTCCATATGCGGCGCGGATTTTCAGGTTGTCCGTAAGGGGCGGAAGCCACGGCAGACGGTACGACGCCGCGAACTTCGGATACGTGTAGTACTTGTCGGGGTCACCGTTGTTGCTGGTGCGCTCGATATTCGCTCCGCCCGTAAGCTGCAGTCTCTCATCGAGAAGCAGAACCTCTTCCTGCGCGTAATACGAAAAATCCTTGACGAGCGTGCGCGTCTCGAAGGCCGTGATGTTCGCCGCCTTGTCGAGGTTCTGCTGTCCGAGAAGAAGGTTTTGTCCGGCCGTGAACACCTGCGCGAACTGGCGCCGGCCCTGACGCAGTCCCACTGATGTGGTGGCGTTGAAAAGCTGCGAGCTCGGGAAAAAGCGATGGACAAACGATGCGCCAAGGGTCGCGACGACCTCGTGGGAGTTGTTGTCCACGATCGTGCCGGGCAATCCATCAGCCGACTCGAAGTAGAGATTGGCGGGCGAATGGATCTTGTCCTGCTGCGTGAAGTTGTCGATACCGCCATTCGCGACGAAATCGAGCGTCTGGCGCGGAGTAGCCAGCAGGCTGTAGTTGGCCGAGGCGCCACCGATGAAGCGATAGATGTTTGAGGGCGAACTCAGGAATGCCTGATCCTGGAACGGATTGTCTCCGTTGGAGCTGAACGGGTTCCGCGGAAAAATCCCCGTGACCGGATCAGCCCGGAAGTCGAAGAACGTCGGCGTCAGCGAGAACACCGTGAACGGGTTCACGTTGGCGTTGTCGTTGCCGCTGATGCCGCGCTCGGTGAGACTGTGAACGATCTGCGTGTTCGCCTTGATGTTCAGGCGGGTGCCGAGCTGCTGTCCGATATTGATCCGGAGGGACTGTTTGTTGTAGCCGGTTCCCTTCTGGATGCCTGCGTCGCGCTTGACGAGTCCTGACATGAAGTACGTGGTGCCAGCGCTACCACCGCTGACCGACAAGTCAGTTTCATATGAGAGGTCTTTCTCTCCGTAGAACTGCTGCTGGAAGTCGTTGCAGACGGGCTTGAACAGGCTCGCGCCGAGACCGGGGAAAGCTTCTTCGGCTTCGGCGGCAGACGTGAAGCACCGAATGTTGAGCTTGTTTGAAAGGCTGAACTGGCCCAGCCGCTGGGTGACGTTCATCGCCGGCTTGCCGTCGCGTCCCCGCTTGGTCGTGATGATGATAACGCCGTTGGAAGCCGCGGATCCGTAGATCGCGCCCGCCGAAGCGCCCTTCAACACCGAGATGTCCTCGATGTCAGCCGGGTTGAGATCCGCGATGCGGTTTACCTGCTGATCCTGATTGGACGTGCCGATCACCCGTGAGGCCTGCGTGATGGTAGTGAGGCCGCTCGAGATGGCGCTGTTGCTGACGACCACGCCGTCAACTACATAGAGCGGGCTCGAGTTCGATCCGATCGACGTGACGCCGCGCAGCTGCACCTGGGCGCCGCCGCCGGGAGCGCCTGAATTCGTCGTAACAATTGCGCCGGCAATCTTTCCCTGCAGCGCATTTTCGATGGTCGGCGTCGGAGCTCTAGTGAGCTGCTCACCGCTGACCACGGCCACTGCGTTCGCCGAATTCCGGCTGGAAATGGACGTCACAGTTCCGGTGATGACCTGCTTGTCGAGTTCGAGTACGTCCTTTACGAGAGTTACCGCGACCTCGCTCAAGCCGGGGTTGAGCGTAATCGTTTTCGGCTGATAGCCGATGCGGCGGACCCTGAGCGTCGTCGTACCGTCGGGTACCGTCGCCGCGAACGTTCCGTCTGCAGCTGTGATGGCGCCGATGGTGGTTCCGACGACGCTGATGGTTGCGGAGGGGATCGGTGCCCCTCCCGCCTGCTCCGTGACGCGACCAGTGATACGCCGCGTTTGCGCCCAGGCGCTCGTGCCGACAAGCACAAGCATCATGAACGACATGACTAACGAACGAGTAATTCTCACGCCTCTCTCCAATGTTGGAGTAAACAGGACTCCTCCGTCGCGGCTATCGTGACGCAACGGCTCAACCGTACAAAGGCTTTTGTACGGTTGAGGTGGAACCCTAGTTAGGCGCTACGCACGGGTATTGTCAAGATATTGTTAGTCTCTGGTCACAGAAAAAAATGGTCGGATGCCCGTGTACAATCATTTCCCCGGCGCGGCCGGCTTGGAAAAATCCACCCCCGGGGCAGTCTCGGAACCTGGAGCAGCCTCATAATACGGCCGCGCCTTCGCACCTGTCACCTTGGCCGTCAAAGTCTGCGGAAAGCCACGGATATAGGTGTTGTAGTCCCTCACCGACGCATTGTAGTCGCTGCGCGAAACGGCGATCCTGTTCTCGGTACCCGACAGTTCGTCCTGCAGACGCAGGAACTGCTGATCCGCCTTGAGCTGCGGGTACGCCTCGGCGATCACCAGCAGGCGGCCGAGCGCGCCTGTCAGTTGGGCGTCAGCGGCAACCTGCTGCGCTGGATCGCCTGACCTCACGGCACCGGAAAGCTTCGCACGCGCTTCCGCTACCTGCGTGAACACACCTTCCTCGTGCGCAGCATAGCCCTTCACGGTGTTCACGAGATTAGGAACAAGGTCGGCCCTGCGCTGAAGCTGCACCTCAATCTGCTGCTTGGCCGAGGAAGCTGTTTCGTCGAGCGTCTGGATCCGATTGTATCCGCAACCGCCAAGCGCGAGCGGTGCGAGTAGAACAAGAAAGCGGCGTTTCATCGTTTTTGTGCCTCGTTGAGTGAGTCTGAATAACGTACGTAAATCGCACAGGAAAAGTTCATGCCGTCCAGCGGTCGAGATGCGCGACGAGTGCTTCCATCCCCGCCATGTACCCGGCCAGAACCGGGCCGGCCTCGCCACGCGGCAACTTGCGCGTTCCACGCACGTGCTCGACCACCCGCGTAAGGGGCGCGGGGTCAAACCCGGCGTGGGCCGCAACCGCGGTGACTAGCGCAGTATAATCCTGCGGCGGAACATCACCGTGAAGGCGCGACACACCGCGCAGCACGACCATGATAGCACTGAGGCTGGCCTCGAGAAGGCGAAGCTGCTCCCGCGAATCGTCACCCGAAGCCATGGCACCACGTCGCAAATGCAGCAGCTTGCCAAGCGCCTGCTGCTCGACCTCCAGGCGCAGGTCGCCGCGAGAGACGACAATACCCTCCGTCACATCCTCTCCGTACAAAACGCGATGGCGCTCGAGTATGTCGGCGTACTCCATGGGGAAGACATCCGCAGACGCCTTCCACTCGGCCGACGTGAACGTCATTGGCGGCGGATTTCCGGCTTCGCCCCACGCGCGGAGAACCGCGCCGACCGCCGCGAGACGCTCGAGCGGTACCGCGTCGAGCACGACCAGCACATTGTAGTCGGACTTTTTCGCGATGTGTTCTCCCGCAACCGCTGATCCGTAAAGAATCACCGATCTGAGGGTGGGCCCATACGCCTGCTGGAGCTGCGTGACTAGCTCCTCGAGTTTCATTGCCATGCCGTCATCTCACATGAATGAGTAAGGGTCACCAGTTCGACCCTCCGCCACCGCCGGAGAAGCCACCGCCGCCGCCAAAACCGCCGAATCCGCCGCCCCCGCCACCGAATCCGCCGCCGCCCCAACTGCCGCCACCCGAGCCGTGGCCACCGCCGCCCATCGCAATAATGAGAGGCAGACCTCCGCCGCAGCCATCCCGCCGTCCGCGCCGCCCCCGCTTCGTCGCGCCGCTCAGTAAAGACATCACGACAAAAAACACAATCAGCGCGACCATCGGCGAGATACCGCCTCCCCTGCTCCGGCGCGCTTGTCGCACCGGCTCAGGGGGAACGAGCGCAGTGTCGAGAGCGAAATTGAACTCGCGCGCGAATCGCTCAGCGGTTCTCAGCGTCACCAGCTCGAGTCCGGATGCATAGTCCCGCTGCATGAAGCTCGGCGTCGCCTCGCGGCAAATGTCGCCTGCGGTAGCGTCGGTGATGAACCCTTCGGTGCCCTGACCCGTGGCTATGTAGCAGCGGCCTCGGTTGTCCGCGCTCGTCTCCTTGGGCACAAGCAGGATAACCGCACCCGCATTCCGCGTTGGATCGCCAGGATCGCCGAGCTTTCCGACCTTCCACTCTCGCCCGATGCGCAGGGCCACGTCGGTGACATCGCGGCCCCTGAGGTCGCTCAACGTCACGATTGTAATCTCGCCGCGTGACTTCGTTCTCACGTCTTCGACGATGCGTGTCATTCGTTCGATTGCACCCGCGCTGAGCACGCCCGCGAAGTCGTTGACGAGACCCGTTGCTGCCGGTATCGCGAGCTCTTGCGATGCGGCCGCAACGGGAAGCATCAGCTGAGCGATGAGTGCCAGCGCGATCATGTGCCGCGTCCGGGCCCGTGCTGCAAGAACTGCTATTCCGAGAATCGTTCCTCCGCCCTTGATTTCAACCCTTCGGCCGCCACCTATTTAGCGGATGCCGATACACCGAGTCAACTTTAGTGCCGCGCTTTTCGTAGCACTTGTTTCCATTTCCTGCGGGCCGACCAACTCGACCCCGCGCACCGATAGCTCCACTGCTGTTGCGTCCGCGAAACCCGCGGCACCTGACCCATCTGTCGCAGCCGCCGACCGTGGGCGAGTGGACGGAGACAGCTCCGCAAAAACGTGGGTAATAATCGCCAGCGATTTCCAATGCCCGTACTGCCGCCAGTGGCACGCGGAAACATACAAGGCGTTCATCGATCAGTATGTACGCAGTGGAAAGGTAAAGGTTGCGTTCATTAATTTTCCATTGGGGCAGCACCAGAACGCGGTGCCCACTGCGCTTGCCGCGATGTGCGCGTCGGCCCAGGGCAAATTCTGGCAGTATCACGACGAGTTGTTCAGATCGCAGGACCAGTGGACAAATATGCCCGAGGCGCGCCCGCTCCTCGATTCGATCGCGAAGACAGTGCGTGTGGACATGATCGAATGGGGGAAGTGCGTGGACTCCAGAGTTATGTTGCCGCTGGTGATGGCTGACCGCGATCGGCTCGCGGCGGCCGGGGTTCAGTCGACTCCAAGCTTCCTCATCGGAGATCGAACGCTGCAGGGTGCAATGCCGCTCGACAGCATGCGCTCAGCACTCGAAGCGGCGATCGCAACGAGCGGAAGCGCTCCGTCGCGTTGATGGTGTCACGGCGGACAGGCGAGGCATGCACCCGCTAGTCCGCCTTCCCTACGGGGTCGCTGGCGCGATGAGCCGGCTCGCGGTGGCGGTAGCGCCGGCGAGAGACACGAAAATCCTCAGGGCCCTCACATCTCGGCGCGGCTTGCTCGATCGATACCGAGCGTGGGCGTCGGTGAGCCGCGACAAAGCCCGGCCACTGTTGTGGGTTCACGCGCCTTCCGTTGGCGAAGGGCTTCAGGCGCTGCCGGTCATTCAACGATTCCGCCAGCGCCGTCCCGACGCGCAGGTGGTGTACACATTCTTTTCGCCCAGTGCAGAGCGTTTTGCGCAGACAACAGGCGCGGATTTCTTTGACTATCTGCCCTTCGACAATGCAAGCGACACTGCCGAAGCACTCGAAATTCTTGCGCCAACGGCGATTGTATTCAGCAAGCTCGATGTGTGGCCTGTTCTTGTGGCCAAAGCTGTCGAGCGCGGCGTAAAGCTCGGGCTCTTGAGCGCTACGGTTCCCGAATCGTCGAAGAGGAGATCCGGCGTTGCTCTTCTCGCGTTGCGCGATGCATACGAATCGCTCGACACCGTCGGCGCGATATCGCCATCGGACGCTGAGCGACTGCTGGAGATGGGTGTTCGAAGCGACCGAATGACTGTTACGGGCGATACTCGGTTCGATCAGGTGTGGGCGCGCGCCAATTCGCCGAGCGATACGCGCGATGCCCTCGTCACGCGGTACCGCGAGTCAAGGCCGACGCTTGTTGCGGGCTCGACATGGCCTGCGGACGAGAAGCAGTTGCTACCGGGTTGGTTGCTCGCGCGCCGCCAGCTCCCCGGGGCGCGTCTCATCATCGCGCCGCACGAGCTTACACCGCGTCACCTCGCGTCGATCGAAAAATGGGCACGGGAGTCCAGGCTCACGCTGTCGCGCACAAGTGAGCCGACGGCGCGTGCAACGGAAGTTGTGCTGGTCGATGAGTACGGCATTCTCGCGGACATGTACGCGGTTGGCGACGCCGCGTACGTGGGCGGCGGTTTTCATGGAGACGGCATTCATTCCATGCTCGAGCCTGCGGCGTTCGGCTCTCCAGTTCTTATCGGGCCGATGCACACGGACAATCGCGATGCAGGGCTTTTGACGGGCGGAGGGGGCGCGGTGCGGTGCTTCGGGCCGGGGGATATTTGCGCGCGACTGCTTGCGTGGTTTCGGAATCCGCAGGTTCTGGCGAAGGCGAGCGCGTCGGCGCGGCGGGTTGTCGAGGCTGGAATTGGGGCGGCGGACAGGTCCACCGAACTTGTCGAAGGACTTTTCAACGGCAACGGCTGTCAGGGAGAACGACGGGAGACTGGGGAGCGTGGGGAGACTTCTTGAACATTGCCCGGGAAATCAGGAAACTCCATTCCGCGTCGTGGTACGGCGGGCATCTCACCACGTATGCAGAAGTTCGAGCGTCGTGATGAATGACAATGACGTCTCCCCCATCTCCCTGCTCTCCAGCCGTTCTCCCTGATGGCAGTTCCCGATCGTGGTTGCTGACAGCGCGACGTCAGCTCGGAGCTGGTGCCTGGAGGGGCGCCGCGCGTTCGGGGGCGGGGGGGTGAAGGTAGAACCCCTGCACAAGGTGCACGCCGAGCTGCTTTACAGTCTCGTACTCCTCGGCAGTCTCGACCCCCTCGGCGATCACCATCGCCTTCTGATCATTGCCAAACCCGACCATCTTCTCGACAAGACTTTGCTTGATGAAGTTGGTATCGATGCCGTTGATGAGCGAGATGTCGAGCTTGATGAAGTCCGGCTCGAGGTTCGCGATTGAGCCAAGTCCGGCGTAACCACTGCCCGCGTCGTCCACTGCAAACCTGTAGCCCCGGTCGCGGAAATCCTTGAGCCGCCCACGGAACTTCGGATAATCGCGGATGGCGGTGCGTTCGGTAATCTCGAGCACGACCCTGCTCGGATCCTTTACATCGAGATCGAGCTCGGTGAACATCGGGTCGGTGAAGTCGTGCGGGTCGACATTGATGAACAGGAGCTGATTGGCGGTGAGGCGCTCCTTCATTCCCGAGATCGCTGTATTTCGGCAGAGCCGGCTCAACTCCCAGATCATGTCGGTCTGCGCGGCGACCTCGAACATTACTTCCGGGCGGCGCATCGACTTCATCGTCCCCCGCGCGAGTGCCTCATAACCGAAAATCTCCTGCGTCTCGGCCACTACTATAGGATGGTAGTCGATATAGAGGCTCCCCGTCCTGAGGGTCTCGCGGAGATCGGTCGCCTTCTGGGCGAACTCGCGCTGCTCGACCGAATTCGATGAGTTGGCGGCATCGCGAACAGCGCGGTAGATCTGCCGCTCGAGGCGTATTTTCGGGTCGTAGTGGATGTGGGAGCTTCCGACGAAAGTGTCGAAGAGTGATGAGATCTCGTCACCGTGCTCGTCTTCGATCCGCTTCGCCAGGTACTGGTGAAGGTGGCCCGTCATCTCCGTGATCGCATCTGGCCCGGGAACCGCTTGCTCGGGCGCGGGAATGTGGAAGAGAACGAAGTCGTCGTCGTTATTGAAGTTGACCATGAGTTCCGCGCCGGCGAACGGGCTGCTGCTGAGGAAGTCGCGAATCGCGCTGCCCGTGGTCTGGAGGACGTCGTCCAGCTTCTCCCAGCCGTAGATCTCCTCCACCTTCGTATAACGATCGAAGTTGAAGTAGAGAATCAGCAATTCCTTCCGGTCCTGTATGGCCTGGCGGACCGAATCTATCGTCGCTGATACAGTGGGTACTTTCGGGTCCGAGCCGCGCCGGAAGATTCTTCGGTAATTCGGCAACGTCAGGGCTTCGGCGTGAGCTGGGCGATGTTGCGCTCTACCACCGATGCGAGTTTGGCCAGCTCAAACGGTTTCTCGACGTAATCGTCCGCACCTGTCTCGAGCGCCTGGCGCTTATCCATCCAGTCCTGCAGCGCGGTCACCATCACGACACGCAACGGTCGCCCCGCCGCACTTGCCTTCATGTCGCGGCAGACTTGCCAGCCGTCGCGGCCAGGCATCATCACGTCGAGAAGTACGATCGTTGGATGGATGCTCTCGAACAGCACCATCGCCTCGTCGCCGTTGTAGGCCACGGAAATTGGATAGCCGCGGGCTTCGAGGTAATCGCGAATGATGTTGGCATTGTCCTCGTTGTCGTCTACCACGAGGATGGCGGGGAGTGGCTGATCGGTCATCTTTCTTTACGTTGACCCGTCACGCGTTGCATGGCAAGTGCGTGGCGAAGGAAAAAAGGAGGTGCCGCTGTGCTCCTCCCAACGCCAGTTCCGTACCGCCTCATGCGTTTACGCTGCGGTCGCGCGCTCAGTAACTATGCGCACCATGTTTTCCACCACCTGCAAAAAGCCGCCTTCGATGTTGAAACGCTTCTCGCCGCCGGCCCCGTCCAGTCGCAGCGAACCCTTGCCAAGGAGCGTCATCATCGGCGCGTGATTCTCGAGAATTCCAACCTCTCCGTCGAACGCGGGCGCAATAACCGAAGTCACATCACCCTCGAACAGCACGCTCTCCGGAGAGATTACCGAGACCTTCAGCATCAGCCCTGCGCTGCCATCTTGTTGGCGTTCTCGATCACGTCATCGATTCCGCCGGCCATGAAGAACGCCTGCTCTGGCAGCGTGTCGAACTCGCCCGCGACAACACGCTCGAACGACGAGATCGTATCCTCGAGCTTCACATACTTGCCCGGGATGTTCGTGAACTGCTCGGCCACCGCGAACGGTTGCGACATGAAGCGCTGCAACCGGCGCGCGCGGCCCACGACCAGCTTGTCCTCTTCAGAGAGCTCGTCCATTCCGAGAATCGCGATGATGTCCTGGAGCTCCTTGTAGCGCTGGAGAATGCGCTGCACCGACGTCGCAACATTGTAATGGCGATCGCCGAGAAATTGTGCATCGAGAATTCTGGACGACGACGCGAGTGGATCAACTGCCGGGTAGATACCTAGCTCGGTGATTGCGCGTGAAAGAACGACCGTTGCATCGAGGTGAGCGAACGCCGTCGCAGGTGCGGGATCGGTGATGTCGTCGGCGGGAACGTAAATCGCCTGCACTGACGTGATCGACCCTGTCTTGGTCGATGTGATGCGCTCCTGCAGGTCACCCATCTCGGTTGCCAGTGTCGGCTGATAACCCACGGCACTCGGCATGCGCCCGAGCAGGGCGGACACTTCGGAACCGGCCTGTGTGAAGCGGAAAATGTTGTCGATGAACACGAGCACATCCTGGTTCTCGACATCGCGGAAGTACTCCGCGACGGTGAGGCCCGAAAGGCCTACGCGCAAACGCGCTCCCGGCGGTTCGTTCATCTGGCCGTAGATCAGCGCGACCTTGTCGAGAATACCCGCTTCCTTGAACTCGAGGTAGAGGTCGTTCCCTTCGCGGGTGCGCTCGCCCACTCCACAGAACACCGACTTTCCGCCGTGTCCCCTGGCGACGTTGTTGATGAGTTCCTGGATGACGACCGTCTTGCCCACGCCGGCGCCTCCGAAGAGTCCGATCTTTCCGCCCTTTACGAACGGCGCGATGAGATCGACAACCTTGATGCCGGTTTCGAAGACTTCAGTCTTCGGCTCGAGATTGGCGAAATCGGGAGCCTTGCGGTGGATCGGCCACCGCTCGACTTCGGGGCCTATCGGGGCACCGTTGTCTACCGGTTCGCCGAGCACGTTGAGAATTCGTCCAAGCGCCGCGGCGCCGACGGGGACCATGATAGGTCCGCCGGTATCGACGGCTTCCATGCCGCGCACTACACCGTCGGTGGCAGACATCGCCACTGCGCGCACCTGATTGCGTCCGATGTGCTGCTGCACCTCCGACGTAACCCGGATGTCGGCGCCGCCATCGGATTTCGCATTGATGGTGATCGCGTTGTAGAGCTCGGGAAGATGCTCGGACTCGAACTCCACATCGAGCACGGGTCCGATTACCTGCACGACTTTGCCGACGTTCTTTTCGGTCTTGACTGCGGTTGCCATTTCTAGCCCTCTAGTGCAGCGGAGCCGCCGACGATTTCGGCGATCTCCTGCGTGATCTGCGCCTGGCGGGCGCGGTTATATGTACGGCGAAGCACGTTGAGAATGTCGCCGGCGTTGTCAGTTGCGTTTTTCATCGCCGTGCGCCGCGCGCTCTGCTCACCGGCGACTGTTTCCACCAGCGCGCGATAGACGGAGTTGCGAACGTACAGCGGGAGCAGCTCGGTGAGGATTGCCTCAGCCGATGGGTGAAGCAGGTAATCCGGGCGCGGACCCTTCGTCTCGGGCGGCGTCACAGGGAGGATCTGCTGGGACGTCGGCGGAGTTGAAAGTGCAGAGTTGAACTTCGCGTACACGACGTAGACCGCGTCAACTGTGCCGGCAACGAACTGATCGATCAGCGCGTTGACAAGCTCGAAGGCGTTCTCGGCCGTTGGGCGATCGGTGATGTCGATGCGGCTCGAGGTGATTGGGCGGCCGATGTACTTGAAGTAGCCAAGCCCCTTCTTGCCGACGATGTGCAGTTCAGTTTCGACTCCCTTGTCGTCGAGGCGGCGCAGAAGATTGCGCCCTTCCTTGATGAGATTGGAGTTGAAGCCGCCGGCGAGCCCGCGGTTGGAGGTGAGCAGGATCACTGCCGCCCGGTTGACCTTCGCCGGCTGCCTGAGCAGCGGAAAATGCTCTGCAAGCTCTGGCGAATACAGGCTTGCGATCACTTCTGCGAGACTGTTGGCGTAGGGCCGCGCAGCCTGCACGCGGTCCTGCGCTCTTTTCATTTTTGAGGTGGCGACCATCTCCATCGTACGCGTGATCTTCCGCGTATTCTCGACGGAGCGGATGCGCCCCTTGAGCTCACGACCCTTGGCCATGGATTACGAGGCCTTGTTCGAGCCGCGCGAGTTGTTGAACTGCTCGATCGCGCGCTTGAGATCTGCCTCGATCTCCTTCGACATTGCCTTCTGCGTCTTGACGGCGTTGGGAACCTGCGGGAACTCAGCGGCGACGAAATCGAGGAAGCCCTGCTCCCATGCCTTGATCTCGTTGACTGGAATCGTGTCGATGAAGCCGTTGGTCACGGCGTAAATGATCATGACCTGCTGCTCGACAGGCATCGGGCGGTACTGCGGCTGCTTCAGAATTTCTACAGTGCGAGCGCCCCGCTCGAGCTGGCGCTTGGTTGCGGCGTCGAGGTCGGACGCGAACGATGCGAATGCCTCGAGTTCGCGGTACTGCGCGAGGTCGAGACGGAGACGGCCGGCCACTGTTTTCATCGCCTTGATCTGTGCCGCGCCACCGACGCGCGAGACGGAGATGCCGACGTTGACCGCGGGGCGAACACCAGAGTAGAAAAGATCGGCCTCGAGAAAGATCTGGCCGTCGGTGATCGAAATCACGTTCGTCGGGATGTACGCCGACACGTCGCCGGCCTGCGTCTCGATGATCGGAAGCGCGGTGAGTGATCCACCGGGCTTGAGAATGTTGTCGTCCACGACGTCGTTGTCTTCTCTCAGCTTTGCGGCGCGTTCGAGGAGGCGTGAGTGAAGATAGAAAACGTCGCCCGGGAATGCTTCTCGACCTGGCGGCCGGCGAAGGACGAGCGAGAGCTGGCGGTAGGCGGCGGCCTGCTTGGTGAGGTCGTCGTAAACGCAGAGCGTCGGCTTTCCTTCGTTGTACATGAAGTACTCGGCCATTGCGCAACCCGAGTACGGTGCGATGTACTGCATCGGGGCGGGGTCGGATGCTCCGGCGACGACGACGATTGTGAACTCCATCGCGCCCGACTGGCGAAGCTTTTCGACTACTGCTGCGACTGTCGAGTTCTTCTGTCCGATCGCGACGTAAACGCAGATGACGCCGGTGCCTTTCTGATTGATGATCGTGTCGACGGCGATTGCTGTCTTGCCTGTGCCGCGGTCGCCGATGATGAGCTCACGTTGACCGCGTCCGATCGGGATCATGGAGTCGATCGCCTTGATGCCTGTCTGGAGCGGCTCCTTCACGGGCTGCCGGACGATGATTCCGGGCGCCATCGACTCCACCTTGCGGGCGTGTGTGGCGTTGATCGGGCCGGCATCATCGATTGGGCGGCCGAGTGGATCGACGACGCGTCCGATGAGTTCCGGGCCGACGGGGACTTCGAGAACGCGTGCAGTGCGTCGGACCTCGTCGCCTTCTTTCAGGACGAGATAGTTGCCGAGGATGACGGCACCGATGTTGTCTTCTTCGAGGTTGAGCGCGAGGGCGGTGATTTTTTCACCGGTCTCGGATGCGGTGACCTCGAGCATCTCTCCGGACATGGCTTTGGAGAGACCGTAAATGCGAGCAATACCGTCTTTTACTTCGAGGACGGTACCGACTTCTTCAACGTCCAGGTCGCGGAGGTCAGCCGCTTCGATCTCGCGAAGGAGGATGTCCTTGATTTCGCCGGGGCGAAGAGAGGTTTCGGTGGCCATTTTCTGGGAAGGGCTGAGAGCGTTTGTAGGGGACTGCGCCGGGCCGGAAGTTAATGGGTCCGGGGTTCGCTTCGGAGCTTGTGAAAAATATCACAAGCCTTTCATCGCTGCAAGTTATGTCGCTTTCCTGCCCGGCTCCTGGAAGGGCAACTGCAATCAGGGAGTGGTAGGAGAAAAAGGCGAGATGGGGAGACATTTTTGCGGAGGCTCTGCTTTCACGGACCGGGTCACTCGAACGGACGTGTCTTGGCGAAAGCGCCGGGGTCTCGATTCTTGTTTGGAACTACGGAGAGACTTAGGGCTAGGGGACGGCAAATCAGTGTCTCAGCAGTTCCCCACAATCAAGCTGTTAGATCGGAGCCTTCGCAAAAATGTCTCCCCCTCTCCCCAGGCTCCCCTGCTCCCTGATTGCAGTTCCGCCGTTTCGGAGGGCTAGCCTCGGGAGCGGGTCCTTCCCTGAGTAAAACGTTCGACGAGATCGGCTGTTCGAAGGCGGGTCAGCGATGCGGGGCGAATCC
>JBKJRW010000074.1:0-6671 GCA_046593165.1 Gemmatimonadaceae bacterium | reverse complement strand
GCAAACTGCGCCGCTGTCTTGTACCGATCCGCAATGTCGGTAGCCATCGCACGCGAAACCGCTCGCTCCACCGGCTCGGGAATGGTCGACCGAATTGAACGCACCGGCTTTACCGTTTCGGTGAAGCGCTTGGCCATCACGGCCTGCGGTGTAGCCCCGCTGAATGGGCGCTCACCCGTCAGCATTTCATAGATCACGCAGCCGAGGCTGTACTGATCGCTTCGTCCGTCGAGATTTGTCTCGCCGGCCGCCTGCTCCGGACTCACGTATGCCGGCGTTCCAACCATCATCCCGGTTTGCGTCAGCGTCTCCGAACCGGCGGAGCTCACGGCTTTGGCAATTCCGAAATCCATCACCATCGCTTCGCCTTCGTACAGCATCACGTTCTCGGGCTTGATGTCGCGATGCACGATTCCCTGACGGTGCGCGTAGTCGAGCGCCGATGCGATTGCACGTCCGTGATGCACCGCTTCGTCGATTGGAAGCTGGCGGTCGCGGTCGAGACGTTCGCGCAGCGATTCGCCTTCGACATACGGCATCACGTAATAGAGAAAGCCGGCGGCATCG
Organism: Gemmatimonadaceae bacterium; assembly: GCA_046593165.1. Taxonomy (GTDB): domain Bacteria; phylum Gemmatimonadota; class Gemmatimonadetes; order Gemmatimonadales; family Gemmatimonadaceae; genus UBA4720. The sequence continues at coordinate 6,104 of JBKJRW010000074.1, read as the reverse complement.
CCCGAGTCGTGAAGCGGAAGGATGTGCGGGTGGTTGAGCCGCGCGGCAAGCTTGATCTCCCTCAAAAAGCGATCGGGGCCGAGCGAAGCCGCAAGGTCCGGATGCAGCACCTTCAGGGCGACCAGCCGCTCGTGCTTCCCGTCCTGTGCCAGGTACACCGTGGCCATTCCGCCACGGCCCAGCTCACGGTCTATCGTGTATGTGGATGAGAGCGCAACGCGAAGCCGGTCGAGCAGCAATGGAATTGTCATTACATCGCCTTCGAGATGGTCTGGAATCGCGGATTGTCGCGCAACGCATTCAGGTCGGGGTCGTGGTCGAGCCACTCCTTGTGCCCGAACCCCTTGTCCACCGCCCGCTCGATGTACCCGATCGCCTCGTCAGGCCTCCCGAGCAGCGAGAAAGTGCACGCCACGTTGTAGAGAAGCATCGCGTCATCCGGGTCGATCGCAAGTGATCGCTCCGCATAGTCGATCGCTTTTGCTTCATCACCGAAGTTGGCATATGTCGCCGCCAGGAGATTCGCCGCGCGTGCATCCGACGGGTTGAGCTCGAGCCGCTCTTCCATCAGGCGGATCGACCGCCGGTTTGCGGCCGCGCCCTCCTCTTCGCGGTCCATTGAGTTGTAGGCCTGCGCGAGGAAGTTCGGCGCCTGATAGTCTTCGGGCCGGAGCACCGATGCGCGCTCGAACATCTTCGCTGCCTCTGCCATGCGGCCCTCGGACATCAACGCCCTCCCATACCAGTACGCCGCCTCAAACAGCTTGGGATCGAGCTTCATCGCCGTCTCGAACTCCTCCTCCGCCTCGCGGAAGCGCTTGCTTAGCGATACAGCCAGCCCGCGCGCCACGTGCGCCTCGGCGAGCTCCGGCTCGAGCTCCAGCGCCTTGGCACTGGCCGCGTCGGCCTGGCGCAGGTTGTAGTCGCGCGCGTCAAAGTACATGTAGAGGAGGGAGCACGAGTCGGCGACGCCGGCATACGCGCGCGCGTACTCTGGATCCGTCTCGACAGCCCGGTTGAACATCTGCCTGGCGTACTCGAGGCTCTTGCGATGGATCTGGTAGTACTGCCGACCCCGCAGGTAGTAGTCGTAGGCAGCCACGTTCTCTGCGCGCACTTTTTCGATCTGCTTCTTCTCACCCTCGCTGAGGATCACCTTGAGGGCCTTCACAATTGCCTGCGAGATGTCGTCCTGAATGGCGAATACGTCTTCCATCTCGCGGTCGTACCGCTCGGACCACAGATGGTACCCATCCGCGACGTTCACCAGCTGGGCCGTGATCCGAAGCCGGTTGCCCATCTTGCGCACGCTGCCCTCGAGCACCGTCGAGACCTTCAGCTTGCGCCCGATGTCTCCCACATCCTCGCTCTTCCCCTTGAAGGCGAACGACGACGTGCGCGCGGCAACCCGAAGCGACTGCACCTTGTTCAGCGCATTGATGATCTCCTCGGCCATCCCGTCCGTGAAATACTCGTTGTCGGGATCCGCACTCATGTTCGTGAACGGGAGCACCGCAACGGACTTGGCGGCTGAAACGATTGCATGGGGAAGAGTGGCAGTGTCGACGGGTGTCGTCAGGCTGCCCGCACCCAGCGCCTGAGCGAACTGTGCAGCGGTGGAGTACCGGCCCGAGGCCTCTATGGCCATCGCCTTGGTTACCGCGCGCTCGACGTTCTCGGGAATCGAGCTCCTGATCGTGCGGAGCGCCGGCGGCATCTCGGTGAATCGCCTGGCCATTATGGCCTGGGGCGTCGCGCCGGCAAACGGCCGCTCTCCGGCAAGCATCTCATAGACCACGCATGCAAGGCTGTACTGGTCGCTCTTGCCGTCGAGATTCGTCTCACCAGCTGCCTGCTCCGGGCTCACATATGCGGGGGTTCCGATCATCATGCCGGTCTGCGTGAGTGTCTCGGCTCCGGCAGTGCTTACGGCCTTGGCGATCCCGAAATCCATCACCATCGCCTCGCCCTCGTAGATCATGATATTCTCGGGCTTGATATCACGATGCACGACGCCCTGCCGATGCGCATAGTCGAGAGCGGACGCTATCGCGCGCCCATGATGCACCGCCTCATCAACAGAAAGACTCTGGTCGCGGTCGAGCCGCTCTCGCAGCGATTCGCCCTCAACGTAGGGCATCACGTAGTAGAGGAAACCTTCGGTCTCCCCGGAATCGTGAAGTGGCAGAATGTGAGGGTGATTCAGTCGTGCCGCGAGCTTTATTTCGCGAAGAAACCGGTCTGGGCCGAGGGACGCCGCGAGGTCCGGGTGGAGCACCTTGAGCGCGACAAGACGATCGTGCTTTGCATCCTGCGCCAGGTACACTGTCGCCATCCCGCCCCTGCCCAGCTCCCGGTCGATCGTGTACGACTGAGAGAGCGCGTAGCGAAGGCGCTCGAGAGGAAGTGAACTCTGCATCACATCGCCTGAGATAGCGCTTGAAAGCGCATGTTCTCGCGCAAAGGATCGAGGTCCGGGTCGTGATCTATCCATTCCTTGTGACCGAATCCCTTGTCAACCGCGCGCTCGAGACAATTTAACGCGTCGTCCTTCCGGCCGAGCACGACGTAAGTACATGCCACGTTATAGAGAAGCATCGGATCCTCGGGATCGATCGCCAGAGACCGGTCCGCGTACTCGACCGCCTTTGTGAGATCGCCGAGCCTTGCGAGAAATGCAGCGGCCAGGTTAGCGGCCCGCGCATCGTCTGGGTTCAGCTCGAGTCGATCTTCCATCAGCTTCAATGCTCGCCGAAGTCCCGCGTCTCTCTCGTCGACCAATCCGAGCGAGCCAAGCGCCTGCGCGAGGAAACCGGGAGCCTGATAGTCCTCCGGTCGAAGTAGGGAAGCACGCTCGAACATCTTCACGGCTTCCTGGAACCGACCCGCGGACTGCAGGGCTCGCCCATAGAAGTACGGCGCCTCGAACAGCTTCGGATCCAGCTTCATCGCCGTCTCGAATTCGCGTTCAGCCTCGTCGAACTTCTTGCTCAGCGACACCGCCAATCCACGAGCCACGTGAGCCTCGGCCAGATCGGGCTCGAGCTCGAGTGCCTTGTGACTGGCGATATCTGCTTGTCTCAGGTTGAACTCGCGCGCGTCGAAGTATGTATAAAGCAATGAACAGGAATCAGCGACGCCGGCGTAAGCGCGAGCATACTCTCGATCAATCTCGATCGCCTTGTTGAACATCTGCCGGGCATATTCAAGACTTTTTCTCCGAAGCTGGTGGAAGTACTGCCTGCCACGAAGGTAGTAGTCGTAAGCCTCGACATTCTCCGTTCGAGCCTTCTCGATCTGCTTCTTCTCGCCTTCGGTGAGGATGACACGCAGCGCTTTTACAATCGCCTGAGATATGTCGTCCTGAATTGCGAAGATGTCCTCGATCTCGCGATCGTATTTCTCGGACCACAAATTCGATCCGTCCGCGACATTCACCAGCTGCGCGGTGATGCGAAGACGGTTTCCCATCTTTCGCACGCTTCCCTCGAGAACCGTCGAAACCTTGAGCTTCTTGCCGATCTCGCCGATGTCGTCGTTCTTGCCCTTGAACGAGAACGACGACGTGCGCGACGTCACTCGCAGCGACTGAATCTTCGTCAGAGCGTTGATGATCTCTTCGGCCATCCCGTCCGTGAAGTATTCGTTCTCCGGGTCAGCGCTCATGTTCGCAAACGGGAGCACTGCAACAGATTTCGCTGCGGAAACGGCCGCTTTTGGAAGAGAGGCCGTGTCCGTTGGAGTAGTCAGGCCGCCCGCTCCCAGTGCCTGCGCGAACATTGCCGACGTCTTGTACCGTCCGTCCGCATCCGTGGCCATCGCCCTCAGGACTGCCTTCTCTACATTCTCTGGAACTCCCGGTCGAAGTGAGCCCATGGTACGCGGCGTTTCGGTAAACCGCTTCGCCATTATTGCCTGGGGCGTTGCTCCGCTGAACGGCCGCTGCCCCGAGATCATCTCATATACCATGCAGGCGAGACTGTACTGATCGCTTCTCCCGTCGAGATTCGTTTCGCCGGCAGCCTGCTCGGGGCTGACGTACGCCGGTGTTCCGATCATCATGCCGGTCTGCGTGAGAGTCTCGCTTCCCGCCGCGCTCACCGCCTTGGCGATTCCGAAATCCATCACCATCGCCTCACCCTCGTACAACATTACGTTCTCGGGTTTGACATCCCGATGAACGATTCCCTGCCTGTGCGCGTAGTCGAGCGCCGAAGCAATTGCACGCCCATGATGTATTGCTTCCTCGATTGGAAACTGCTGCTCGCGGTCGAGCCGTTCGCGTAGCGACTCCCCCTCTACGTAAGGCATCACGTAGTACAACATCCCCTCTGCGTCGCCCGAATCGAACAACGGCAATATGTGGGGATGATTAAGGCGCGCGGCGAGCCGTATCTCGCGGAGAAAGCGATCCGGACCGAGCGAAGCTGCGAGGTCGGGGTGAAGAACCTTCAGTGCGACAACACGATCGTGCTTGGTGTCCTGCGCAAGGAACACCGTAGCCATACCGCCGCGGCCGAGTTCACGATCGATGGTGTACGATTGCGACAGCGCATTGCGAAGCCGTTCTACTGGAAGTGCGCCTGTCTGCATCAGATCGCGTCCACGATCGCCTGGTAACGTGGGCTGCTGCGGATTGCAGCGAGATCCGGATCATTGTCGATCCACTCCCTGTGACCAAAACCTTTATCGACAGCGCGCTCGAGACACGAGATGGCCTGCTCGAGCATGCCGAGCGATGAGTAGGTACAGGCAACGTTGTACAGCAGCATCGGATCCTCTGGATCAATCGCCAGCGATCGCTCTGCGTATTTGATAGCCGGCTCGGCTTCGCCGAGACTGGCGAACACACCGGCAGCAAGGTTGGCGGCCCTGGCATCGTCGGGATTCAACTCGAGACTGTCTTCCATGAGGTGAAGTCCGCGGCGGAGTTGCGTCTTCTCCTCCTCTTCCCGGCCCAGAGATTTTAACGCCTGACCCAGAAAATGTGCCGCCTGGTAATCCTCAGGACGAAGCACTGAAGCTCGCTCGAACATCTTCACCGCATCCTCGAACCGACCCTCCGCCTGCAGCCCCATTCCGTACCAGTAGGCGGCCTCGAACATCTTCGGCTCGAGCTTCATCGCTTTCTCGAACGACTCCTCGGCCTCCGTGAACTGGTGAGTCAGTGACGTCACTATTCCGCGCGACACATGAGCTTCGGCAAGCTCGGGCTCCAATTCGAGAGCCTTCCTACTCGCCTTGTCAGCCTGCCGAAGATTGAAATCGCGTGCATCGAAGTACGTGTAGAGAAGCGAGCTCGAATCCGCAACGCCGGTATACGCCAGCGCGTAGTCCGAGTCCAGCTCGATCGCCTTGTTGAACATCTGCCTCGCGTATTCGAGGCTTCTCCTCCGAAGCTGATGGAAGAACTGGCGTCCGCGCAGGTAATAGTCATAGGCCTGAATATTTGTGCGCGGCTTGCTCTCGATTGCCTTCTTCTCACCCTCACTCAGGATCACCCGTAGCGCTTTCACTATGGCTTGCGAAATGTCATCCTGAATCGCGAACACATCCTCGATCTCGCGGTCGTATCGCTCCGACCACAGGTGATATCCATCCGCTACATTCACCAGCTCTGCCGTGATGCGAAGACGATTGCCCATCTTGCGAACGCCGCCCTCGAGAACCGTGGAAACCTTGAGCTTGCGTCCAATCTCACCGATGTCTTCGTTCTTCCCCTTGAACGCAAACGACGATGTACGCGATGCAACCCGCAGCGATTGAATCCGCGACAACGCGTTGATGATCTCCTCCGCCATTCCATCAGCGAAGTATTCGTTCTCGGGGTCGGCGCTCATGTTCGCGAACGGAAGCACCGCAACCGATTTAGCCGCCGATACCGGGGTCATCGGCAGCGTCGCGGTGTCCGTGGGAGTTGAGGTACTCCCCGAAACGAGAGCCTGCGCAAACATCGCTGAAGTCGCGAATCGTCCACCGACATCCGTCGCCATCGCCTTCGCTACGGCCCAGTCCACGCTTTGCGGAACCGAAGCGCGTGACGCCTGCAATGGCCTGGGTGTCTCCGTGAACCGCTTGGCCATGATGGCCTGGGGCGACGCTCC
>JBKJRW010000011.1:0-4136 GCA_046593165.1 Gemmatimonadaceae bacterium | reverse complement strand
TCGAGCACGGCCGCGATGCCGGTCCCATTATCCACCGCGCCATTGTAGATGCTGTCGCCGCGCGCATCAGGAGCGCCGACGCCGAGGTGATCCCAATGCGCGCCGAAGAGTATGGTCTCGTTCGGGTGAGTGGTACCGGGCAGCCGGCCGAGGACGTTTTTCGACCGAATGGTCTGCCGTTTTACGAGATAGTTCGCCGAAAAGGTCGCGCCTGGGAGCGAAACCGGCTTGAACTCCCGCGTCTGCGCGCGCCGCTTGAGCGCCTCGAAGTCCAGTCCGATCGCGGTGAACAGGCGCACTGCATCATCGCGCTGAACCCAACCCTCGAGCAACGGGTGCACTTCGGCAGGATTCGCACGCACGATATCGAACATCGTGTTGGTGTTGGAGTTCTTTACTGTTGCCCAGCCATACGACGCGGGCGCGGTCTCGTGCACGATCAATAGTCCCGCGAGCCCTTGCCGCGCTGCTTCCTCATACTTGTATGTCCAGCGGCCATAGTAAGTCATGGCCTTTCCGCCGAAGTCGCCCTGGCCGGTTTCGAAATCGGGATCGTTTACGAGCACGATGCCGACTTTGCCGCGCACGTTCTCTCCCTTGAAGTCATCCCAGTTACGCTCGGGCGCCCGAACGCCGTAGCCGAGGAATACGATCGGCGCGTTCTGGATGTCGACGCGATCGACGTTCTGCATCGACGCGCGCACCGCGATCTGCTGGCCCTGCGTCAGAGGAATCTTGTCGCCGTCAATGCTGACTGAAAGTGACGGCGCGCCGACGATGTCCGACTGATTCAGCGGCACGTCCTGGAACCAGGATCCGTTGGGACCGCCGGGTTCGAGGCCGGCTGCCTTGAGGCGGTCGCGAATGTAATCAGTCGTCAGCCCTTCGCCGCGGGTGGCGGGGGCTCGGCCGAGGAATGAGTCGGACGAGACGGTGCGGACGTCGGCGGCCATGCGATCTGCATTGACGGTCGCGCTCGCGGGGTCGATGCCGGAGCGTATTGCCGGCGTGCATGCGGCGAACGCAAGAGTTGAAACGATCGAGAAGAACGGCTTCATCTGTGTGCCTCTACTGCGTGTGCGGGAAGTTGCATGGAAGTGACGGGAAGTTACCCGGTCTAGCCTTCGATCTTGAAAATTTCGCGGTGCCCGTGGTCGATGAGGTCGTGGTACCCTTCCATGATCTTTTCGAACTCCTTGCCGAGTTCCTCGGTCATGCCTTCGCCTGCCATCATCTTTTCGAACGCCCCCATGCTTTCGACCTCGTACTCCGACACGATCGTCCAGTAACGCTGCCCTGAGAAGTCCGTCATTACCCGCATCTTTCCCATGCCGGCCTTTTCATTGACCTTCGACATCGCGAGAAACTTTTCGACCATGGGGCGCACCTTGCCCGGTTTGCAGTAGAAGACTTCGCGAATCAGCAACATCGTTTCTCCCTGAAAGTGATCTCTTTTCTTAACGCGTTCCGGGCCGAAGCGCCAGCGCGCTGGCTGCCATTGGCCGGCGTCAGCTTGCCGGTATTGTCGTGAACCATCAGTATAGTAGTAAGTGACGAAACTCTATCTCCATAATGTGTGGGCCAGGTGGAAACGCCACTGGCGCCAGCTGGAGAATGCGCCCGCCGTGCTGATCGCCAAGCGGCGGACACGCCAATTATTTGGAACTGAGCTTCGTCATTTCGTGGAGGTTCGGCGTCCCACCATTAGAGCAGGTGGATGGACGGTAAGTACAGTCGGGCTAATACCGGGCGGCATAGCATATTGCTTCGGGGTCGGAGAGGATGTCACCCTCGAGCTTGCGCTGATCAATCGCTTCGGGCTCCAGGTGCATGCATTCGATCCCACCCCGCGGGCACTCGCGTGGCTCGGGTCACAGGCGCTCCCTGCCGACTTCCACCCTCATCCAATCGGCGTCGCAGGCCACGATGGAACGGCTTCATTCGCTCCGTCAAATAGCGCCACCAATCCGTCGTTCACTCTGCTCGAGCGCTCCGGCGGACCGACGGACCTCGTCGAATGCGAGGTACGCAAACTTTCCAGTCTCGCGAAACTGTATGGACACAGGCAGCTCCACCTCCTCAAGCTGGATGTCGAAGGAGCGGAGTATCAGGCAATCGACGATTTGCTTGAATCTGGCCTGGAAGTGAAGCAGATACTGGTCGAGTTTCACCACCGTTTCAGGAATGTGGGGCGGGCACAGACCGGACGGGCAGTGCAGCAACTCCACGACGCCGGCTACCGCATCTTCTACATCTCGCCAAGCGGTCGCGAGTATTCGTTCATTCTCGAGGCATAGTGTCTTTGCACCCGGGGCCGTGATGTTCGCCTGCTCCGGCTAAATTGACTGGATGGACAACGCCACACCCAATCCTCAGGCCTCTTCTATAGAAGAGGAGGCCGACGCTCTCGCGAGGCGACTCAGTGCCGCCGCCGACCTTCTCGAGGAAATAGTCGCCGACCGCGCGCTGCTTGCCGACATCCCGGTTGACGATCGCAATCGATTCCTTCAGGCCGCCGGCCGGGTTTCCCGTCCCGACGTGATTGACCGCAGGCGTCTCCTCAAAGTCAGCAAGCGGCAACGGAAAGCAGAGCGGGTGAAGCGCGAGGAAACGGTTCTGTCCGATACGGGCATCCGCCGCCTCCGCCGCGCCCCTGTCTTCACCTCGCCCAACATCTTCCCCCCGTCGCTCGACGAACTCGGGCAGGCGGAGCCGCAATCCCGCGAAGTCAACGAACCGCGCAACTGCTACATCTGCAAGACGGATTACACGACGATTCACCACTTCTACGATCACCTTTGCCCCACGTGCGCTGAATTCAATTTCGCGAAGCGTTCGGAACTGGCCGACCTCACAGGGCGCGTCGTGCTGCTCACCGGCGGCCGCGTAAAGATCGGCTACCAGGCAGGTATCAAGCTCCTCCGCGCAGGCGCGCATCTCATCGTCACCACCCGCTTCCCCCGCGACTCGGCCGCACGGTACGCGCGTGAGCCCGATTTCGCCTTTTGGGGCGACCGGCTCGAGATTTTCGGTCTCGACCTCAGGCACACGCCGAGCGTCGAATCGTTTTGCAAGGAACTGCTGGATACCAAGGATCGACTGGACTTCATTATCAACAACGCCTGCCAGACCGTGCGCCGCCCGGCGGAATTCTACGAGCACATGCGGGATGGGGAGACGAGGGCGTTGACCGAAATGCCAGACGACGTACGACGGCTGCTCGGCGCGTACGAGGGTTTGCAGCGACATCAGATGCTGGCTGGAGCAGGGGAGGGTACGGCCTCACTTGGCGCGAACCTGTCCGATGTCACTGGCCTTTCGGTCGCCGATCAGGCGTCGCTTATCGAGAGTGAGGTCGAAGCGGAGTCAGGTTTATTCCCTCTCGGCCGGCTCGATCAGGATTTACAACAGATCGATTTGCGAGGGCGTAATTCGTGGCGCCTGTTGATGGATGAGGTGCCGTCGGTGGAGCTACTCGAGGTTCATCTGGTCAATGCGGTCGCGCCGTTCATCATCAACGCGCGTCTCAAGCCGTTGATGTCGAAAACTGCTGAGCGCGACAAGCACATCGTGAACGTCTCGGCGGTGGAGGGGCAGTTCTATCGTTCGTTCAAGACGACTCGCCATCCGCACACGAACATGGCCAAGGCCGCGCTCAACATGATGACGCGCACAGCGGCTGCGGATTATGTCGCGAGTGGTATTCACATGAACAGCGTGGACACCGGTTGGGTGACGGATGAGGACCCTGAGGAGATAGCGGCGAAGAAGACTGCCGAGCATCGGTTTCATCCGCCGCTGGATATTGTGGATGGAGCGGCGAGGATCGTGGATCCGATCATCGCCGGCTTCAACTCGGGCGAGCATGTGTGGGGGAAGTTCCTCAAGGATTATCGGCCGACCGACTGGTAGCCTGACTACTGTTTTCTCGTTCCCGTCCCCCACACGCTGTCGTCCTCGTTTCTCATGACGAAGCCGTTGATCTTGCCATTTGCGCGCGTGAACTCGACAGTAACGTCGGGTTTCAGAACTTCGTAGATGTCCCCCTTCTCGTCGTACACGCCAGGAGCGAACCAGTCCGGCGCTATTCGTACCAGCCCGAACTTCTTGAAGTACGGATCGTCGGGCGTAAACCG
>JBKJRW010000038.1:0-19781 GCA_046593165.1 Gemmatimonadaceae bacterium | reverse complement strand
ATGCGGAAGGTCATCGCCGAGAAATATCCATTCGTGCGCGCCGTGGTCAACCAGAGCGAAGCGCGCGAAAAATTCTCCGACGATCCGCTCAAGCTCGAGCGGCTGTCAGAGTTCAGTGAAGACGAGATCATCTCGACCTACACGGATGGACCATTCATCGACCTGTGCCGCGGTCCGCATGTCCCGGATACTTCGTACTTAAAGCATTTCAAGCTGCTTCATACTGCGGGTGCCTACTGGCGCGGCGATGAAAAGCGGCAGATGCTCCAGCGCATCTACGCGACGGCGTGGTTCAGCAAGGAAGACCTCGAGGCGCATATGCATCGCCTCGAGGAGGCGAAGCGGCGCGACCACCGTGTGCTTGGACAGCTGCTCGATCTCTATTCGACCGATCAGCGAGTTGGCCCAGGGTTGATCCTATGGCATCCGCGCGGCGCGATCGTGCGCAACGAGATCGAGAACTACGAGCGCGATCTTATTTTGCGGCACGGTTACGAACTCGTTTATACCCCGCACATCGTCAGCGAGAAGCTGTTCCAGATTTCCGGCCACCTCGAGAATTTCAAGGAGAACATGTTCGGGGCGATCGAAGTGGAGGGTGCAGCGTATCGCCCCAAGCCGATGAACTGCCCAGGGCACATCTGTATTTTTCAATCGCACGGCCGCTCATATCGCGACTTGCCGATTCGGTATGCGGAGTTCGGCACCGTGTACCGGTATGAGCGCAGCGGTGTTTTGCACGGCATGCTGCGCGTGCGCGGATTCACGCAGGACGATGCGCACGTTTTTTGTACGCCAGAGCAAGTGCCGTCGGAGATCGAGGGGCTGCTCGACCTCGTGCACGAGATGCTCGGCACGTTTGGCTATCCCTACACGATCGAACTCTCCACCCGGCCGGAGAACGCTCTCGGTTCTGCAGAAACTTGGCGCGCGGCCGAAGAGACGCTTGCCGACGTAATGCGAAAGCGGGGGCAGGAATTCACCATTGATGAGGGCGGGGGAGCGTTTTATGGTCCCAAGCTCGACTTCAAGTTGATCGACGCGATCGGTCGCAAGTGGCAGGGGCCGACCGTGCAGCTCGACTTCAATCTTCCCGAGCGGTTTGACCTCGAGTACACTGGAGCGGACAACACGCCGCACCGGCCGATAATGCTTCATCGCGTACTTGTGGGGTCGATGGAGCGGTTTGTTGGAGGACTGATCGAGCACTATGCCGGTGCATTCCCGCTTTGGCTTGCTCCCGAGCAGGTTCGGGTGATTCCGATCGCCGATGATTTTGCGGAGACCGCCCGTTCGGTTGTCGAGCGGTTGAAGGCGCGCGGCGCGCGCGCGCATCTGGACGATCGGTCGGAGACGTTGAACTACCGGATTCGCGAGGCCGAGACGCTGAAGATTCCGTACATGGCGATCATCGGAAAGCGCGAGGCGGAGTCGGATTCGATTGCGCTGCGCGTGCGCGGGGCGGGGAAGAAGCAGGAAGTTCTTGGCGTCGCGGATTTCATTGCGTTGGTCGAGGATCAGCTCGCGACGAGAGCGCTGGCACCTTAGGACTGAGGGGCACTCGACGCAGGCTCGTTTCCGCGCCGCAGCATCGTTTCGGGGATTACTTTTCAGCCATGCCAGACAAATCCCGCATTCCAGTAATCGTCTCCGCCGCCAGGACACCGATCGGCAAATTCCTCGGCGGCCTCTCATCGCTTTCGGCCCCCGAGCTTGGCGCCATCGCGATTCGCGAAGCCCTTCGCCGATCCGGTGTCGCTCCCGATGCAGTCGAAGAAGTAATCATGGGCCAGGTTATTCAGGGAGGGTCCGGCCAGGCACCAGCCCGGCAGGCCGCCCTCAAGGCCGGCGTTCCCGCAACCGTTTCGGCACTCACCATCAACAAGGTGTGCGGCTCAGGCCTCAAGGCAGTGATGCTCGCCGCGCAATCGATCAAGGCCGGCGACAAGCAGGTCGTCGTCGCCGGGGGACAGGAGTCGATGTCCAATGCCCCGTACTACGTATATGGTATGCGGAACGGCGTGAAGCTCGGCGACCAGAAGATGGTTGACGGGATGATCAAGGACGGGCTCTGGTGCGCATCGTGTGATGTTCACATGGGCGGACACGCGGAGCATACGGCGAAGAAGGGCGGAGTAGGACGAAAGGAGCAGGATGATTTCTCGGTGCAATCGCACGCCAAGGCCAACGCCGCGATCGAGGCGGGCAGGTTCAGGGCCGAGATCGTTCCCGTGGAGATCGCCGGACGAAAGGGAAACACCATCGTCGATACCGACGAGAGTCCGCGCAAGGACACGACTTTCGAGAGCCTCAACAAGCTGAAGCCGGCGTTCCCTGGCAAAGGTGAGAATGCGGATCTCTCCGTAACGGCGGGCAACGCGTCGTCCCTCAACGATGGAGCCTCAGCTCTCGTCGTCGTATCCGAGGAGTACGCCGAGCAGAACGGACTCGAGATTCTGGCTCGCATCACGGGGTATGCGACGGGCGCCACCGAGCCGCAGGAGCTCTTCTTCGCACCGATTTACGCGGTGCAGAACCTGATGGCGAAAACTGGTGACAAGATCAGCGACTATGACCTGATCGAGGCCAACGAAGCTTTCGCTTCGCAGGCCTTGGCAGATGGTGCGGGATTGGGTTGGGACTGGGGTCGCGTCAATGTGAACGGCGGCGCGATCGCGCTGGGACACCCGATTGGAGCGAGCGGTGCACGCGTACTTACGACGCTGCTCTACGCAATGAAGGACCGCGGAGCCCGCAAGGGGCTCGCTACACTCTGCCTCGGCGGCGGCGACGCCGTTGCGCTCAGTGTCGAACGCTCCGCCTGAGCGGAGTTGAACGCCAGCAATTTCCTTCTTACCACGGAGCGCCGACTACGCGCTCCTTGGCGGCTGGTCCTGTTTCTCATCGTGTTGGTCGCGGCACTTGTCGTCGCGGCCGGTATCGAGAGTGCGGTTGATGGCACAATTTCGGGACTCGGATACAAACCGCTGGTATCGGAGTGGGCTGTGCCTCTGGGACTGCTGCTTGCAACGGCGGTGATGCTGAAGTGGGTAGAAGGAAGGCACTGGGATATGGTGGGGATGGAGCCCGCCGCATTCCGTTTGCCTGTTCTGGCAGTGGGAACGGTTTACGGTCTGCTTCCGATCGCGATTCCGTCGCTGTTACTGCTGGGATTTGGTGCGCTGCGATCAGTAGAGTCGCTGCCGGGCAGCTCGCTTGCAGCAGCGGGCATCAGCTTTGCCAATCTTCTCCCCGCGGCGTTCGGCGAAGAGCTGCTTTTGCGCGGCTACATCTTCGCGGTGCTTCGTGAAGCCATCGGGTGGCGGTGGACGCTCATCTCGACGAGCGTAGTTTTCGGTTTGCTGCACATCGCCAACCCGGGCGCCGATGGTCAGTCGATAGTTATCGTCATGATGGCCGGCTTGTTTCTAGGCTCCGTATTTCTGGCGACGCGTAGCCTCTACGCTGCGACTGCTGCACACTTTGTATGGAACTGGTTCATGGCGGCGGCGCTTCACACGCCGGTTAGTGGTCTGCCGGTGAGCACGCCGGATTATCGGGTCATCGATGCGGGTCCCGACTGGCTCACAGGCGGCGGATGGGGACCCGAAGGCGGGTTCGCTGCGGCCGTTGGAATGTTCGTTGTGCTGATCTACCTACACGCGCGGCCATTGCGCCGCATGGAGTCATAGTATGGCGGAAACGATCGCCGTGATCGGCGCGGGGCAGATGGGCAATGGAATAGCCCATGTTTTCGCGCAGTCGGGATTTTCGGTGAAGATGATCGACGTCTCGCGCGATGCACTCGACAAGGGCAAAGCGACAATCGAGAAGAACCTCGAGCGACAGGTGAAGAAGGGAATGCTCCAGGAGGCCGACCGCGACGCCACCATTGGCAGAATCGGGCTCGAGACCTCACTCGACGCTGTGGCAGATGCCTCGCTGATAGTCGAGGCCGCAACGGAGAACACTGACCTCAAATTCAGGATCTTCGGTGACCTCGACAGGATCGCGAATGCCGACGCGATTCTCGCATCGAACACGAGTTCCATTTCGATCACGGAAATTGCAGCTCACACCAAACGTCCCGAGAAAGTCGTCGGGATGCACTTCATGAATCCCGTTCCAGTGATGAAGCTGGTGGAGATTATCCGTGGGTTGGCAACGTCGGACGAGACCACCACCAGAGTAATAGACCTCAGTACTCAGCTCGGAAAAACGCCCGTAGAGGTCAACGACTTTCCCGGCTTTGTTGCGAATCGCGTACTCATGCCGATGATCAACGAAGCCGTCTACTGCGTGATGGAAGGCGTCGGCAAGCCCGAGGCGATCGACAAGGTGATGCAGCTCGGAATGAACCATCCGATGGGACCGCTCGCATTGGCCGACCTCATCGGCCTCGATACCTGCGTTGCAATTCTCGAGGTGCTGCGCGATGGCCTCGGCGACCCCAAGTACCGGCCGTGTCCGCTGCTGAAGAAGTACGTCGCCGCCGGATGGCTCGGCCGTAAGTCGGGTCGCGGCTTCTATACGTACACCTAGGTGAAAACCGACCTGCTCCACCTCACTGAGGAACAGCGCGGTATCCGCGACATGGCGCGCGAATTCGCGCTCCAGGAGATCGCGCCCTTCATCTCCGACTGGGATGAACGGGCGCACTTCGAGCCGTCGCTGGTTAAGAAGATGGGCGACCTCGGGTTTCTCGGAATGCTGATTCCCGAGGAGTTCGAGGGGCTCGGCGTGGACACGTCATCGTATCTCATCGCACTTGAAGAGATCGCGGTCGTCGACGCTTCGGCAGCGGTGCTCATGAGCGTGCACAATTCGCTTCCAACGCAGATGATTCTTCGCTTCGGAAGCGATGAGCAGAGGACGCGCTTTCTCAAGCCCATGGCGCGCGGCGAATTGCTCGGTGCCTTCGCCCTTTCCGAACCGGAAGCGGGCTCGGACGCCGCGTCTCTCACCACACAAGCTGTTCTTGAAGGCGATCACTGGATTCTCAACGGCACTAAAAGCTGGGTGACGAGTGGGAATCACGCCGGAGTGATTCTCGCGATGGCACGCACCGACTCGGCGGCCGACCGTAAAGGTGCACGAGGCATCGGAACGTTCATCGTCACACCGGACCTGCCGGGTTTTCACGTTGGCAAGAAAGAAGACAAGCTCGGTCTCAGATCTTCTCCCACGGTGCAGCTCACATTCGACAATCTTCGTGTGCCGGTTGCCAACTTGCTCGGCGAGCCTCACATGGGCTTCATCTACGCCATGCAATCTCTCGAGAACGGCAGGCTTGGAATAGCCGCGCAGGCGATAGGGATCTCGCGAGCCGCGTTAGAGGCGGCGACTGCGTATGCTCGCGACCGGCATCAGTTCGGCAAGGCGATCGGCGAGTTTCAGGCGATTCAGTTCAAGCTCGCGGACATGGCCACTCGTGTAGCGGCGTCGCGGACGCTACTCCACGCTGCGGCCGCGGCGAAGGATCGGGGAGAGAACGTCAAGCAGGCGAGCTCGATGGCGAAACTCTTTGCCAGCGAAACCGCAATGTTCTGCACCAACCAGGCGGTCCAGATATTCGGCGGGTACGGCTACGTAAAGGACTATCCGGTCGAGCGACTGTTCCGCGACGCCAAAGTGACCGAGATTTACGAAGGAACTTCCGAGATCCAGCGTATCGTCATTGCGCGCGAACAGCTCTCGACCGAATAGCACGTAGCGTCCAACACCACACAATCACGCAAACAATCAATGGAACTCTTTGATAGACTCGCCGAGATGGGCCACGAAGAAGTTGTCGTAGCCAGCGACCCATCCTGCGGATACAGGGGAATCATCGCCGTTCACAGCACCGCCCTCGGCCCGGCACTCGGTGGCACGCGATTCTGGAAGTATGAGTCCGACGAGGCGGCGATCACGGATGCGCTACGCCTCTCGCGAGGAATGACTTACAAGAACGCTGTCGCCGGTCTCGATCTTGGGGGCGGCAAGTCCGTGATCCTGGGCGACAATCGCACGAAGAACCGCGAGGACATCTTCCGCGCGCATGGCCGGTTCGTTGAGAGCCTTGGCGGGCGTTATATCACGGCCGAGGATGTCGGTACGGGTACGGCCGACATGGATTTCGTGCACATGGAGACCGAGCATGTGGCAGGCCTCAAGGAAAAATCAGGCGACCCCTCACCCGTCACGGCGCACGGAGTGTTCCGCGCAATTCAGGCTTCGGCGAAGCAGCGCTGGGGCTCGGATGACCTTACCGGGAAGGTTGTGACCATTCAAGGCTGCGGGAACGTGGGCCGCTACCTCGCTAAGGAACTGCATGAAGCTGGCGCGAAGCTCATCGTATCGGACATAGATTCCGAGCGTACGGCTCGCGTGGCGAACGAAACTGGCGCCACGATTGTGCTCGGCGATGACATTTACACGGCAAAGGCCGACATCTTCGCCCCCTGCGCGCTGGGTGGAATCATCAACGACGAGACGCTGCCGATGCTGAAGGTGGAACTGATCGCTGGAGGAGCGAACAATCAGCTTCTCGAGCCCCGTCATGGCGACAAGCTGGAAGAAATGGGAATGCAGTACGCACCCGATTACGTCGCCAACGCCGGCGGTGTTATCAATGTGTTCGGGGAGGTCGCAGGTTGGGACGCCGATCGCGCCCTCAGAAAGGCGGACGACATCTACGAGACGATTCTCACGGTCTTCGAGATCGCAAAAACTGAGGGAATTCCGTCGTATGTTGCTGCCGATCACCTGGCCGAGCGCCGCTTGAAGTCGGCCGGAAAAAAATGGAAGCCGGTCCGATGAAGGATGGCAGCCGCGAGGTGATCCCGATCGCCTCAGATCACGCGGGCTTTGAGTTGAAAGGCAAACTCGAGGCAGAGCTGGAGCGCATGGGGTATGCGGTGCAGGACCTCGGCGCATCCTCAGCCGATCCGAGCGATTACCCCGACTTCGCTCATCCACTGGCGCGCGAAGTGTCCACCGGCGTGGCAAAGCGGGGGATACTGCTTTGCGGAAGCGGTATCGGCGTGGACATAGTCGCCAACCGTTACCCGAATGTGCGAGCCGCCCTCTCGTGGATGCCCGAGATTGCCGAGTTGTCGAGACGCCACAACGACTCGAACGTTCTTGTGATTCCGGCTAGATTCGTTTCTGACGAGCAAGCGGTTGAGATTACGAAGCGCTGGCTCGAAACCGGGTTTGAGGGCGGACGGCACGCGCGGCGCGTGGACAAGATCGATCACGACGCCGCAGTCACCACGCAGGGAGATGGTAATGCAGCAGGCTGAAGTTGCCGAGCGGGCGCAGATGCCGGCACTCTCGGAATACGATCCCGAGGTCGCGGCGATCATTCGCCGCGAGGTGGAGCGCCAGCGGCATGGAATCGAGCTCATCGCGAGCGAGAATTTCGTTTCCGAAGCGGTCCTCGAGGCGATGGGGACGCCGCTCACCAACAAGTACGCCGAAGGACTTCCTGGAAAGCGCTATTACGGTGGCTGCGAGTTCGTCGATCAAGTCGAACAGATCGCGATCGACCGTGCGAAGCAGTTGTTCTCGGCGGAGCATGCAAATGTGCAGGCGCACTCGGGCGCGCAGGCGAACGCGGCAGTCTATCTCGCGTTTCTCAAGCCGGGCGACACTGTGCTTGGGCTCGACCTGTCGCAGGGTGGGCATCTCACTCATGGCTCGCCAGTCAACTTCTCCGGACTCCTGTATAACGCGATTCACTACGGAGTCGGCGACGACGGCCGCATCGATTACGCAGCGATGCAGGAGATCGCGCGGCGTGAGCGTCCGAAGATGATCATCGCTGGTGCGAGTGCGTATGCCCGCATCATCGACTTCGAGCCATTCGCTGAAGTGGCGCGCGAGATCGGCGCGATCTTCATGGTGGACATGGCGCACATCGCGGGACTCGTCGCGACAGGCCATCATCCATCCCCGATACCTCACGCCGATGCCGTAACGACGACTACGCACAAGACTTTGCGGGGTCCGCGCGGTGGCTTGATTCTTTGCAAGGCCGAACACGCGAAAGTGATCGACAAGGCGATGTTCCCGGGAACGCAGGGTGGCCCGCTCGAGCATGTGATCGCGGCAAAGGCAGTGGCTTTCAAGGAAGCGCTCGAGCCCTCGTTCCGTGATTATTCGGCGCAAATCATTGCGAATGCTCAGGCGCTGGCGGGAGCACTTGCGAAAGCCGGTTTCGATATTGTGTCAGGCGGCACCGATAATCATCTCATGCTTGTAGACCTGAGAAATCGCGGGCTCACCGGGAAGGTTGCGGAGAAGGCGCTCGACGCAGCCGGCATCACGGTCAACAAGAACACGGTTCCGAAGGAGACGCAGTCGCCATTTGTGACGAGCGGAATCAGAATCGGAACTCCCGCCGTGACGACCCGGGGGATGAAGGAAGGTGAGATGCGCGAGATATCCGGCTTCATTGATCGTATCCTCGGTGCGCCGGACGACACGTCAGTGGCGAGCAGCGTCTCGGACGAGGTGCGCGGATTGACTGCCCGTTTTCCGCTGTATCCCAACTCATTCGGCGCGCGAGGCTCGGAAGTCGGTGCCTGAGCTAGCATTTCGCGATGGAGTGATGGAGCGCATCAGGCTGCGCGAGTCGAGGTACGATGAGCAGGCGTATCTGTTCCTGCTTTCGGCACTCGAGTATTCGCAGTCGAAGCTCGACTCGCGGCGCCACATCTCTGCGGCAGAACTTGGTGCATCATGTCGTGAGCTGGCGCTCGAGCGTTATGGTCTCATGAGCAGGATCGTGCTCGATCGCTGGGGCATTCGCTCGACTGCCGATCTTGGAGAGATCGTGTTCACGCTCGTCGAGCTTGGTTTTCTCGTCAAGCAGCCGAACGATACGCGCGAGGAATTTATTGGCCTTTTCGACTTCGAGCGCGCGTTTGAACGTGACTATCCCTGGAACTCCGTTCATCCCGCCTGACAGGGGCGGCTGAAAATGGGCGTGCGCGTCGCCACTGCGAATGAGACGGTCGCCTGCGAGCGCGCCACGATGCAGATGGGTGTTTCATCAGCCGAGCTTATGAGGCGCGCGGGCGAGGGTGCCGCCGACGAGATCGCGTCAGTTCATGGTTTTGAGGGAAGGGACCGCATCGCCGTCTTCGCTGGCAGCGGCAACAATGGAGGCGATGGCTGGATCGCTGCTGAGGCATTGGCTCGCAAGGGTTTCACAGTGACCGTAGTTGAGATCGGCACTCCGCGTAGTCCCGAAGCACGCGATGCAAAGAGCAGCGCGCTACGGGCGGGAATCCACCTCGGTGCCGGCGATGCGGGCGACGCGCGAATTGTCGTAGACGCGCTGCTTGGTACGGGTTCTACTGGAACTCCGCGTGGTAAGACTGCTTTGGCGATACGTGAAATCGAGAGGCGACGTGACGCAGGAGCAATGGTTGTCGCGATCGATTTGCCGAGCGGGCTCGATGCCACTACCGGCGACCATGTGGGGTCAGTTCACGCGGATCTCTCCGTTGCATTCGGTACCGTAAAGCGTGGTCACTTGCTGGCTCGCGACGTTTGCGGCGAGATCGTCGTACTCGACATCGGGCTTGGCGAGATGGGTGAAATGGCGCGGCTGCCAGTCGTGGTGGACAAGGCGTGGGTTCGTGAGCGAGTCCCCTCCATACCATCGGCGGCACACAAGGGAACGCGCAAGCGTCTGGGGATAGTCGGCGGTGGAAGCGGCATGGCGGGCGCAGTGATTCTCGCGGGAGAAGGCGCCCTCAGATCGAGCATTGGGTTGTTGCGTGTCGTAGCGTGGAACGGCAACGCTCTTCCGGTTCACGCAGGTATTCCTGCGGCCATTTTCCACCCGTGGCCTGTTGACCCGGATGACGTCGCGAAACTTGTCGCGAGCGTAGACGCAATCGCGATTGGGCCCGGACTTGGGATGACGACCGAGACACGCGATCTCGTCGAGCGCGTGCTTCTCGCCTGGTCAGGGCCGGTAGTCCTCGACGCAGATGCCATCAATCTTTTTCAGGGCGATCTCGATTCGTTGTCGGATCTGCTTCGCGGACGCCCTTCAGTCATCACCCCACATCCAGCCGAAATGGGAAGGCTGCTCGGCGTATCGACCGAGGATGTGTTGAGAGACAGGTTCGAGATCGGTATCGAGGCGTCGCGAAGACTCGGGGCAGCGGTGCTACTGAAAGGAACCCCCACCGTCGTTTTCGCTCCGTCGGGGGAGCGGTTGGTGAGCGCTGCGGGCACGGCCGCGCTCGCGACCGGGGGAAGCGGAGACATCCTCACAGGCATTGTGGGAACTCTGCTCGCGCAGATGTGTGATGATGCCTCGACGCCTCCAGGTATGCCGGTTGCACGCTCCCCCGCGGAGTCGGCCGCATGCGCCGCGTTTATTCACGGCCGCGCGGCCGAGCTTTGTGGGCCGGTGCGAGGCATTACGCTTGACGACGTTCTCCACGCAATGCCCACCGCGTGGAATGAGCCGGTCGTCCCGCTGCCTCGCGGTGTGCTGGCAAGATTAGGGAGTGACTCGTGAGCGGGGACGATCCGTTTCGCCGCCGACCTGCGATCGAGATGCGCACTCCGCGAGACAACACGTTTCAGCCTCATACGCCGCTAGGTGGTGGACCGGAGTTCGACGCGATCCGGCGAATGCTCGAGCGATGGGGGCCGCGCGCTCGCCGAATTGGAGACGATGCCGCAGTGATCACCACGCTTGGCGAGCGAGCGCTTGTCGTGAGCACGGACATTTCCGTGGAGAACGTGCATTTTCGTCGCGAGTGGCTGACCGCCGAGGAAATTGGGTATCGCGCGGCCGCCGCGGCACTGAGCGATCTCGCGGCGATGGGGGCCAAGCCGATTGGGATGCTCGCGGCGATCGCTCTACCCGAAGGATGGAGGTCGAGCCTCGATGCCCTGGGCGATGGGATCGGCGAGGCCGCAGAGCTCGCAGGTGCGCCCATAATTGGCGGCGACATGAGCCGGGCGACCGAACTATCGCTCACGATCACCGTTCTCGGCACCGCGCGCGACGTTCTGTTCCGAACGACTGCGCGCCCGGGCGACGCGGTTTACGTCACCGGTGCGCTGGGTGGGTCGCTCGCTGCCTTGCGCGACCTCGAGGCGGAGCGGTTGCCGGCGCCGGCTCACCGTCAGCGGTTTGCGCATCCCGTACCACGCATTCGCGAGGCGGCATGGCTCTCACGCACGGGCGCGACCGCGGCGATCGACATCTCTGACGGACTGGGCGCCGATCTGGCTCACCTTGCGGCAGCAAGCCATGTGAGGATCACGGTCGATCTCGATAGTGTTCCGCGGTTTGAAGGAGTCTCCGCTGAAGATGCGGTGCTGAGCGGAGAAGAATACGAGATCGTGGTGACCTCGTCTGCTGACCTCGAGCCCGGTGTTTTTCGAGAGCGCTTTGGCCTGGAACTGACGAAGATAGGAACAGTCGAGCAGGGGAGCGCCGAGGTGCGGTTCATGGTCAATGGAGAACAGGTAGAGATTCCAACCGGTTATCTTCATTTCGACTAATGAATACGTGTCCTGCTTTTAATTTTGCATGCTTTGACGGGGAAGTTGGGAGGTGATCATACTCGCCATCCTGGCGACCGTGAGCGCTCTGATCATGGCGCCCCTCGCGACTCTCTTCGTCGGAATAGGCTGCGTAGTCGCGGCAATTTTCAGGGTTCCCGACAGGCGCGGCTCGCCGTACGATTTCCTGCCGAGATGGTGGTCGAAGAGCGTCCTTTTCATGACAGGCGTGCGGGTTGTGGTGCATGGAAGGGAACGGTGCGCGGACGGGACGCCGCACGTTTTTGTGGCGAATCACATGAGCTGGTACGACGTGCCTGCGCTGTCGTCATTTCTTCCGCGCGCAAAATTCGTGGCGAAAGCGGAGTTGTTTCGGTTGCCGATATTCGGGCCGGCGATGCGCGCCGTGGGAATGGTTCCCATCGAACGACAAAACCGGAAAGCGGCGTTCAACTCCTTCAACGAGGCGGCCGAGCGCATTCGAGAGGGAAACTCGGTGGTCATTTTTCCTGAGGGAACACGTGGGGAGGAGTATCCATTACGCCCCTTCAAGAAGGGGCCATTCGTGCTTGCGATCGCTGCCGGCGCGCCCATCGTTCCAGTCCTCGTGCATGGAACGCGCGAAGTGATATCCAGGAACTCGTTCTTGGTGCGCCCGGGCAGGGTAGATGTACATTTGCTCGAGCCGGTCAGCGTGGAGGGCCTTGTGTACGAGGACCGCGACGGTCTGGCGGCCGAGGTGCGGTCGCGGATCGCCGATGCACTCGCACGGTATTACGGAATCGAGAGCGTGCCACAGATAGCTGCGCCAAAAGCCGCCGCCCTCGCGCCATCAACCAACAACAACTGAGTACGACATGTCCACCATCATTGCCATCGAAGGGCGCGAGATCATCGACAGCAGGGGAAATCCGACCGTCGAGGCCGATGTAACTCTGTCGAGCGGTGCGAGAGGACGAGCTTCTGTGCCGAGCGGGGCGTCAACTGGAGAGCACGAGGCGCTCGAGCTTCGCGACAACGATCCCAAGCGCTATCTCGGCAGAGGGGTTCAGAAGGCGGTGGATGCGATCGAGGAGACAATCGCTCCAGCGCTCGAAGGGCTGTTCGCGTCCAACCAGATCCACATCGACCGTACGATGATCGAGATCGATGGCACTCCCAATAAGGGAAACCTCGGTGCCAATGCAATACTCGCGGTCTCGATGGCGGTAGCGCGCGCGGCGGCCGAGGATGTTGGCCTGCCCCTGTACCGCTATCTCGGTGGCCCGATGGCGCGCACGCTGCCTGTACCGATGATGAACATTCTCAACGGCGGTGCGCACGCGACCAACACGGTGGACTTTCAGGAGTACATGGTGGTTCCGGTGGGCGCCGAGACATTCGCGGACGCGCTGCGCATGGGCGCGGAAGTCTTTCACTCGCTGAAGAACGTTCTCGTGAAGCGAAAACTTTCTACGGGAGTTGGCGACGAGGGCGGGTTTGCGCCCGATCTCGCGAGTGACGAGGATGCGCTGAAGCTCGTGATGGAGGCGATCGAGGGTGCGGGCTACGCTCCGGGCAAGCAGATCGCAATCGCGCTCGATTGCGCCGCGTCGGAGCTGTACAGCAACGGCAAGTACACGTTCAAGAAGAGTGGCGGCGGGACGAAGAGTGCCGAGGGCTTGATCGAACTTTATGGCTCGTGGATCGAGGAGTATCCCATTGTGTCCATAGAGGACGGGCTTGCTGAGGATGATTGGGCGGGATGGGCTGCGTTGACGGCAGCGCTTGGTGATCGGGTTCAGCTCGTCGGTGATGATCTCTTCGTCACGAACACCGAGCGGCTGGCCCGGGGAATCAGCGAGGATGTTGCGAACGCGATTCTCATCAAGCTGAATCAGATCGGCACGTTGACCGAAACGCTGGAAGCGATCGAGATGGCGCGTGCGAATGGGTATCAGTCGATCATCTCGCATCGTTCGGGCGAGACTGAGGACACGTTCATCGCAGACCTTGCCGTTGCGACGGGAGCGGGGCAGATCAAGACCGGATCGGCGAGCCGTTCTGACCGTGTGGCCAAGTACAATCAGCTTCTCCGCATCGAGGAGCAGCTCGAGGACGTCGGTGAGTACCCCGGCGGATCTATCTACGGATTGTAGGATCGATGCTCGGCAGGATTATCTTCTGGCTTCTTGTCTGCGGCGCCGCTTTGTTCGCCGTGCAAGGTGGTGAATACAGTTCGCGCGACTTGTGGCGGCAGCGGGAGGTCAAGCGGCGACTGACCATCGAGACTGATTCGCTCACGCGCGAAGTTGATTCGTTGCGCAAGGAAGCGGTGGCTGTCCAGACCGATCGCGCGACTCAGGAGCGAATTGCGCGCGAGCAGTATGGAATGGTGAAGGGAGACCGGGAAATACTTTACCGATTCGGCGAACCGAAGGACAGCAGTCATCAGCCATAGTTGAGTGACTGAGGGATGAGGATCGAGGACTTCACTTGCGGACTGTCGACCTTTGCGGACCGGGGACTAACGGCACTGCTGATCTTCGACTAATTGCGGACGGAGGACTTACTGCGGACGGAGGACCCGGCTCTCGGTGAAGTGCTTCGTTCGCCTTGACTTGGGTCGTCATCGGCCTAGATTCCGTTTTCTATCGCGGGGTGGAGCAGCCTGGTAGCTCGTCGGGCTCATAACCCGAAGGTCGCGGGTTCAAATCCCGCCCCCGCCATGAGAGAAGGTGCGCGGCCGGTCCGAGAGGGCCGGCCGTTTGCACAGTCGGTATCGGCGGCGCGGAGCAGCTGATGAGGTAACGGCAGGGTAGCTCAGCCGGTTAGAGCACGGCACTCATAATGCCGGGGTCGCGGGTTCGAGTCCCGCCCCTGCTATAAGGCCAGACCCCTCCAGGAACTGCACTTGGAGGGGGGTCTCGTCTATCTGATCGGAATTTCGATCGCGGCCGACGGCGACCAGTGGAGTATGCGACGGCCCCGACAGGGTGAGGCGGACTGGAATATCCATATCAAAGAATTATATGGTCCCCGCTGCAAACGATATATTACCACCCTCTATAACATTATATTATCCCTGTTAATATCGTTATATTATCCCCGTTAGCGCTTGCTCGGCCGGCGTGGCCGACGTAAATCTGGTGAGCTACGAGGTGCCAATGTGACCTACCGTGCACGAGTGGTAGATAGTGAGCTGGCAAAACGCCTCGCATCAACCGGGGCCGTAGTCATCGAAGGTCCCAAGGCGTGTGGTAAGACCGCCACTGCCAGGCAGGTGGCTGCCAGTGAGGTATTGCTCGACGTAGACGAAAACGCTCGTCTGGCGATCGCTGTCGATCCGAAACTGGTGCTGGCGGGTGCCGTTCCTCGCCTCATAGACGAGTGGCAAATCGAACCCAGTATCTGGAACCATATCCGTCGCGCCGTGGACGACCGCGGGAAGCCGGGGCAATTCATCCTTACGGGATCCGCTGTCCCGGCGGACGATGTCACACGGCATACGGGTGCCGCCCGGCTCACCCGCCTCCGAATGCGCCCGATGAGTCTCTTCGAGACGGGCCATTCCACAGGATCAGTTTCGCTGCGAAAATTGTTGGGCGCTGCCAAAGTGAGGAGCCCCGATCCGGGGTTGTCAATTACTGCAATAGCCGATCGTGTCGCGGTCGGAGGTTGGCCGGGTCACGGTCATCGCACAGTCAGCCAATCGTTACAGGCGGTCAGAGACTACCTTGACGAAATTCGGCGCGTTGATGTTGGGCGGGTTGACCAGACCAGGCGCGATCCCGACAAGGTCGGACGCCTCATCAGCTCGCTCGCACGTAACGTGGCGACGTGTGTGACAGCGACGACGCTGGCAGCCGATGCAGGCGGTTCAGATGGCGCTCTCAAAGACGATACCGTGCGCGAGTACCTGGCGGCCCTCGAGCGTCTTATGATCGTGGAGGATCAGCCCGCGTGGGCGCCGCACCTGCGATCCAGGTCAATCCTGCGTAACGCCCCCAAGCGTCATTTCGTGGATCCGTCGCTCGCCGTCGCGGCATTGCGGGCGACTCCCGCGCGACTCCTGAAGGACCTCAATCTGTTCGGCTTTCTATTCAAATCGATGGTCATTCGCGACCTTCGTGTTTATGGGCAGGCTGCGGATGCAGCGGTCTACCACTACCGCGACAACACAGGACTGGAGGTCGATGCAATTGTACAGGCGGCGGACGGTCGTTGGGCGGCGTTCGAGGTAAAACTCGGCCATGGCCAGATCGATGAGGCAGCGGCGAACCTGCTCAAGTTTTCTGCGCGAATCAACATCAGGAAGTCCGGGAAACCAGGCACGCTCGCCGTTGTCGTTGCGTCGGGATATGGATACGTGCGCGATGATGGCGTGGCGGTAATTCCGATTGGCGCCCTCGGGCCGTGATCGATATCGCCGCCCTCGGATGGATCGTTCATCGGTTTCAGATAGATCGAGGTCGCGAAGCTGATACCGGCATAGCTATTCCTGGTGCGAAAGAGATATTTCTATTGAGAAAGTACACTTTTCCTGGCCGCTGCCACCATTGCCCGGGGCCGAGGGCGCTTGTGAGACTTTTTTCAGCGAGGGCGGGATGAGAATGAACCACGGAATAGTGCTGGCTACGCTGGTGGCAGGAGCGCTGGCGGTCCCGATGGACGGCGCAGCCAGTTTCGCAGGGCCAGTTCCGCCGTCGGGCGAACCGAGGTGGACTGCAAATATCAAGTCAGTCAGTCAGTTTCGCTTCAACGCAGCTGACAGCACCCGCGACCGGAGCCACGGCTCGGCGCAGTGGAATCGAGGCGATGGTCCAGCGTTCTCGAGCGTCAGCCTTACATTCACATACGCCGGAACGGAGCGTGGTCTGAGCTGGGCGATTCTTTTCGGAAGCTGCGGTAACTCATCTTTGCCTGTGATTCCGATGTCGACTTTTCCGGAACTCGACGTCAGCGGCGGCGGACGTGGCCAGATCGCCGCAACGATTTCACTTGAATTCCCAACCTCCGGCACATACCACATCGAGATTTATAAGGATCGTACTGGCGGTTCCGAATCGCTGGTTGGATGCGGGAATTTCAAATTCGTCAAAGGGTAGTTGACTAAAACTGCTCGCACACCACTCTGTCTCACATTGGGGGAATTAAAATGATGGCATCTCAGACATCGGCCCTTGCCGGTTTCATGGCATCCCCGGCAGGACGGTTACTCCGTATCGTGGCGGGTGTCGCAATCATCTTCCTTGGATGGTCGCTGCATTCTGCCACCGGGACGATCGTCATGCTGGTGGGTCTCGTCCCGATCGCTGCAGGCGTCTTTAACTTCTGCCTGATAGCGCCGTTGATCAACGCGCCGTTCTGGGGCCGGCAGAGCCGTCCATGAAAAGTGCGGACGGCAGGAACTTTGTGATGGCCTTGCGTCGAAACGTGAGTCGGTCGTTGCTGACGGCCGCAACGTTAGCGCTCGGCGTGTCATTGCCTGCCTCTGCACAGTCCACCAGCAGGGTCGACACGCTTCGCGTCTACGGACCAGGCGGGCCCTTGCCGGCGATGAAAGAGGCCGCAGCCGCTTTTTCGCGCCTGCATGGTGTGCCGGTGGAAGTCGTCGGTGGACCGACACCGCAATGGCTCGACAAGGCAAAGGCCGATGCCGACGTCATTTTCAGCGGTGCCGAGCACATGATGACTGATTTCATCGGTCAGTTGAAAGATGCGTCCGCCGGAAAAATAGACACGGCAACCGTTGACCCGCTTTACCTTCGGCCTTCGGCAATCCTCGTTCGTCCAGGTAATCCGAAACGCATTCGCACATTCGAAGACTTGCTCAAACCCGGAGTGCGCATCCTTGCAGTGCAGGGCGCCGGGCAAACAGGCATGTGGGAGGACATGGCCGGTCGTACCGGAGACATCTCGATCGTCCGCACCATCCGGCGGAACATCGGAGCCGTCGCACCGAACAGCGGAGAAGCGAAGAAACTCTGGAGCGATGACAAGAGCTTCGACGCATGGCTCATCTGGAACGTCTGGCAGGTGGCCAACCCCACCCTTGCGGATCTCGTTACCGTCGCGCCCAGGTGGCGGATCTATCGCGACTGCGGCACCGCTCTCACCGTTGGCGGCCGGGAGAAAACCCATGCAAGAGAGTTTGTCCAGTTTCTGCGAGGTCGCGAAGGCGCCAGGATATTCGCGAAGTGGGGCTGGATCACTCCGGCCGCGCGGTGAGCGTCAGTGGACGGCTCGATAGAGCGGGCGCAGGCTACGCAAAAAGTTTCTGGCGCAACTTGAGCTCTTTTTCGATCCGGCCACACATGATATCGCAGAGTTGAAAAATTTCACGCCCGCTCAGGCGATAGTACACGTATAGCCCCTCTTTTTTGCGGGCGACGAATCCGAGGCTGTGCAGTATCTGAAGGTGCTTCGATACGTTCGCCTGCGCACAACCTGTCTCCTCGATCAAGTCGGTCACCGACTTCTCGCCTGAGCGAAGTGCATTGAGTATCTGCAGGCGAACGGGATCGGACAACGCCTTGAAGCGCCCCGCGATCAGGTTCAGAAGCTCGGGGGTCATGTCCATCCGGCTCAAACGGCCTCCATGGCTGGAACGCGCTCGCTGCCCAGTCTGGGCCCGCGGTGCTCAAAGTTAATCAAGTGGCATCCGATCTCGATCGGTCGCCCATCATTACTTGAATGCCGGGCCCCCTGTGCGGTCATCCGGCACGAACCTGTTGCGCGCGGGCATCTCGATCCGCGGCAGTGTTTCCCGGTTGATCACGGCCGTTCGTGGCACGATCGCATTCTCCGCGAGAAGGAACGCTACGAGTGAATACACTTCATTCGGCGTGAGAGAACCGGGTGCGGAGAGAGGCATCGTGCGATGCACATAATCGTACAGCGTGGTCGCGTACGGCCAGTAATTACCAATGGTCTTCGCATACTTGGGATCGTCGGCAAACGCAAAATCACGCTGGTGCTCGACCCCGATCAGCCGAGGGAATGTACCCGCGCCTTCTCCCCTGGCGCCGTGGCAGGCGGCGCACTTTTGTAAATACAGCGCGGCACCATTCGCGTACGTTCCCTCGCCCTCGGGAAGTCCGGCGCCCATCGGATTCGCGTCGATGTCTACTGCCGCTATCCTTGCCGCAGATGGCACCGTGCCCAGCTCGAACATGTTCGGAAGCGAAGGTGCTTCCACCATCCTGCCCTGTTCAGCCGATTCCCCATTGTTTTGCCCAGAGGAGGGGCCATCGGTGCACGCGATGAGCGCGACGATCGCTGGAAAGAATGCTGCGCGGCCGCGCGATGCGGCTCTCACAATCGATTGCATCATCGATTCAACCGGCGAAAAAAACGCGGCCATCGCGATCGAGACGCCATGACCGAATCGCATTGAAGTGATAGTCGGTCCCACGCCCTCGAATTTTGCGGAACGTATCGACTGCCGGCTGCACGTAACCGGATTCATCGTGAGCCCGGCTCATGAGCGTCGTCGGCCGCCCGTCCCACTTCCACATCAACTGGAATCGCGTATGCGCCATCGACGACACCTGTCCAATGATCTCCGCCGGAGCCCACGTGCGCCCGCCATCAGTACTCACGTCCACGCGGGTAATCTTTCCTCTCCCCGACCACGCAAGGCCGCTGATCGGCCACCAGCCCGGAGATGAAAGGCGGGCGGGATACACGGGAGAAGTGATCAATGACTTCGCATCTATCACGAAGCTGAACTGGCGAGCCTTGCCGCCAGGGAGTGGATCGGTGTACCTCGAAGTCTCGTCGCGCGACATGTTAGGCTGGTCGATGACTTCAAGCCGGCGAAGCCACTTGATGCACATGTTGCCTTCATAGCCGGGAAGAAGGAGGCGCGCAGGATACCCGTTCGCCGCGCGCAGCGGTTCGCCGTTTTGCGCATAGACGATCATTGCGTCATCCAGCATCTTCTTCATCGGCACACTCCGCGAGAGCACCGCCGCATCGCCACCCTCGGCGAGAACCCACGAGGCTGCACCTTTCGCCCCGACTTCGCGCAACAGCGTGCTGACCATCACTCCTGTCCATTCGGTGTTGCTCGTGAGCCCGTCGACGATCTGCGGTGTCATCTCCGGCTTCGGATCACGAAACGCGGCTCGCCCGTTTCCGGAACACTCAATGAAGTATGTGCGCGTCACAGAGGGAAATCGCTTCAGATCCTCGAGTGTGAAGATGCGCGAGCGGTTCACCATACCGTGCACTGCCAGCTCGTACTTTGCCGGATCGATCAGCGCGATGCC
>JBKJRW010000033.1:0-36446 GCA_046593165.1 Gemmatimonadaceae bacterium | reverse complement strand
CAGCCCGACGGACTTTTGTTCGCCGATGACTTTGGACTCGGCCGCACATCCATCTTCGATTTGAATGACGGGGCAAACCCGAAACTGCACGCGTCGTTCACTACGGCTGGTCCCTTCGGCTGGCCACATTCATACGCACGACTTCCCAGCGGTAACCGCCTCATCACGTATCAGTGGCAGGCAGCGAAATTCAACTCACCACCGGGTGGCCTGGCCGAGGTACGAACCGATGGGACTGTGGTGCGTTGGGCAAGCGCGCAGACGGCAGCGGCAGCTGACCTCGAGATCACGCCGTACAGTCTCGAGCTGGTGCCGGCACTCGATCGTGTTGTCTCCACGACAACGAGCATGATCGATGACACGGGCGTACATGTGCAGATATGGCGTCTGTCCGACCTGACTTTGCTCAACACGGTAAAGATTCCGGGTGGTGCGCCGCACGGAACGCACGCGGGGGACACAGTGCAGCGACACCTCTTCCCTGGCGAGCCGAGAGTCCTTCGGGACGGAAAGACGGTGATGCTCGCAACGTTCACCTGCGGCCTTTACACCGTGACGGGGATCGACACGAATGATCCGCGCGTTACGCCGGTGTACGCATTCGAGGGCAAGAACTGTGCAGTGCCAGTCGTGATGGGAAAGTATTGGCTGCAAACGGTTCCTGACGCTCATGCGGTAGTGGTGCTCGACATCTCGAATCCCCTGGTGCCTCGGGAAGTTTCGCGGGTGGATATGGGTACGATCAAGCCTCACTGGCTGGCGAGCGATGCATCGGGGCGGCACCTCGTCACGAACAGCGGTTCGAATCGCGACAGCAATCTCTACTTATTGACTTTTGATCCGTCGACTGGCAGAATCGCGCGCGATGCCCGGATGCCGGTTCTGGACCTTTCTGTCGTAAGCGTTCCGGGAATAGGAAACGTGAGGGGAGCGCCGCACGGGGCTGTGTTCTCTCGATAATTCCCGGTTCGCCGCCGGCGGCTACCGGGCGACAGTGCGGCGCGCGCGCGAGGCACGCAGCACGCCCCATGTTTCGAAGTCTCCGTCCACGATCTGGTGTGTCGCGATGAGGCGATTCAGCGAGTCTGCCACCGCTTGCTCCCCGGCTGATGCGCGGGCGTCCGCCTCGAGCTGCACGATAGTGATGAGGGAGCGCCAGAAATACACTCCATGGCGCGCCTGTTGAGCTCGGCGGGCAGCGAGAGAGAAGTCGCCCCGCACGTAAGCGAGCGCTGCATCGAGCGTGCGCTCTGCCAGCACGTAGCTGCGCAGTGATCGTCTGCGATCGCGCTGCCGAACGAGCTTGATGACGGCAAGAACGGTTTCTTCGTCGCCCGCGCGCGCCGCGAGGTCACCGGTCCGCTCGGCGAGTCGGGCAATTGCTGGAGGCGAAAGATCACGCTTTCCCAACCAGGCAAGCGTCTCTCGGGCGTAATGCCTCGCCGCTCCGCGATCGCCATTCAGGGCCAATTCCGCCCAGCCTTCGACAAGCAGCGCACGCGGCTTGAATTGAGCTTGATCCGCGACGCTTAAAGAATCGAGATTGATCCGCGCCCCCGCGACATCGCCCCGCGCAAGAAGTGCCTGCTGTCGTCGCCATGCACGAGACGAGAGCAACGCGGAGCTGTCGGCTAGCGCAAGCGCTGCGTTAAGGTCGCCCCGCTGAAGTGCTGCGTAGAACAGTGCTTCGGGCAGCGCTTCGCTGTTTCGCGAACCTACGCGCCGCGCGACGGCCAGTGCGCTCGCCGTGTCTCCCACGGCGAGCCATGAGTACATCGCGTTGTTGATGTTAGGTACCACGGCGGCTGGCTCGAGGCGCATCGCGGTGTCGGCCGCAGCGGCAGCCTCTTCATGACGGCCGAGCGCTCGCAACGCCCAGGTTCGGCCTTCGTATGCGAGTACGTCCCCCGGTGAAGTGTCCCTCAGTAAATCCCAGTAGACGAGGGCCGTGTCGGGTCGATCGCGCACGAGTTGCTCATATCGCGCACGTATTACCAATTGCTCTCTGGCCGGAACAGTGCCGCTTAGCTCGTAAGCTTTCGTCAGGTGCGCGTCGGAATGGCCCTGCTCGTCCAGAAACCACAGCAAGTCGGCAAGAAGATAGTGGGCGAGGACGAAGGTGCTGTCATGCACAACGGCTCGCTCGCCGTACTCGAGGGCTTCGGATCTCCGGCCGCGCGCGGCCAGGTTGCGCGCGAGTGCGTAATTCTTCAGAGCCGGAAGCGAAGCGGTCGTAACCGCGGGCAGTGCGCGAACGGAGGAGTCCCGCGGTGACCGCGAGATTAGAGCCGCCAATGAGCGCCCCATGGACTCGGCTGAAGTGAGTATCGAACGCGCGTCCAGTGGCCGCTCCGAGAAAGTCCGCTCGACCTTTCCAGATCGTGGGTCTAGTACGTCAATCACGATCTGGGCGCCGGTTCCGATCGGCAAGACGGACCCTGTGATTGCAACATGCGCTCCCGCTCGCATCGCGACCGAGAGAAGCTGAGGCGGCCGAAGCCTGGAATCCGCCAACCGCATGAGCGACTCGAGTTCGCGAACGCGAAGATCGCTCGTGACGACGACCCCACGTGTATTCGAGAGACGAGCACGAAGCGCCTCACGCACGGCGAGGGCGAGGACGGTGTCGGGCCCGGTCAGATCTCCGAGTACCACGATCGCGCCGATTCCCGGGGCTGCCGAAGCATCCCCTTGCCCGTCGGGCCGCAACCATATCAACAACGCCACCGCGCCAGCGACCGAAGCGACCCCCGCAATCCACCGCCATCGCCGCCGATCCGGCGCCGCTGCAACGGATGCGTTCGTCGTCTTCGGGTGGTAGGCCGCCGCCTCGTCGTGAGCGACCACACCTTCTGCCGGGATTGCAGCCGCTACAGGCAAGGGTACAAGTGTCGCTGAAGGGCTCGTGACGACACGCAACGCAGGTGAGAGAAGCGGAAATGCTGCCTGCGGCGCAGGATCATGTCGTAGCTTCTCGGCGAACCGGGCAACAGCCTGATCGGGCTCTGTATCGAGATCATTTCTCACGAGTCTTTCGTACTCCCCGGCTGCGCGCAACGCGCCCCGTCGATCGCCAACCGCCTCCAACGCGCGCATATGCCTCAGCATGACTCGCCCATCAGCGGGATCGAGCACCGCACGTCGATGCCACAATTCACGAGCGCGATGCCAGTCGCCACTGGATTCCGAATCAGTTGCGAGTTGTTCGAGCGCTCGTGAACATTGTCCCTCGCGCCGGGAGCGCTCGGATTCGATCCACCGTTCCATGTCCGGTGCATCGTCCAGATGAAAGTCGTCGAGGAAGGGTCCGTGGTACACCTCGATCGCCCGCTCAAGCTCTCCTGCACGAAGCGCTTCGTCGAAAACGCGCACATCGCTCTCGAGCAGTTCGGGGTTAAGCGCAATCGTCTCATGGTCCGTTCTGAGTACCTCCGCGCCGAGGTCTTGTCGAAGTGCGTAGAGGAGCTGCGAAAGAGAGTGGCGTCCACCGGCTTCGTCCCGCTCAGGCCAGAGCAGGGCAATTACCTTCTGTCGCGCAGCGACACCGCGATCGGACGCGGCGATGAAGGCAAGAAACGCAAGGCGGCGCCGTTGGGTGTGCGCACCGCCGAGTTGGACGCCGTTACGGTCGATGTAGATGGCGCCGAAGGTCTGAAGCCGCAACGTCATATGGCATTTGACCACGAAGGGAGAGCGCTGTGATCGCCGCGGCTACGTTACCCCCTCACTCTGGTGATCACAAGGGTAGCGAACTGCCCGAGGCAGGAGGATTCACCAGTCCAGGGGGTCAGCATTGACTGGTATCGTGGCCGCAATCGCCGCCGTCTGTATTCTCGTTGTCGCGCCAACGAGTGCGCGAGGGCAGTCTCGCGACACGACCCAGTGCTGCACTGTTGTCAGTATCAATGCCAGACAGGGTACGGTGACCGCACGTGAAACGGCTACGGGCTACACGTTTCGCGTCGAAGTAAGGAACAGGAAGCACATCGCCGCAGTGCGGGTTGGCCACAAGGTGTGGGCTAATTTCGCAGCCAGGAAAGTTCGTCTTGAGGCTGCGGGTGATTCGCTTTGTTGCGCAATCGTCGGAACCGCGCCGCCGCCGGATGGTCCGCCGCCCTTCACCCAACACTCGCACAGCCGGAGCTCAAATCATGCGTCGGTCACTCATGCACATCGCGTCGGGCATCTGTAACAAGAGCTTCTTCGTCGTGAGCGCGCTATCGGCGCTGGCGATTGTGGCGCTGAGCTCGAGCGGGCTCACTGCGCAGGCATCGGCGCGCACTCCTGCCGCGCAGACTCAGTTCAAGGGCGTATTCGAACCGGTCAGCTACACCGAGGACATCGACCTCGTTGACGTTTTTTTCGTTAACCCCAACGTTGGTTGGGCGGCCGGAAAAGCGGGGACGATCATTCGCACCACCAACGGCGGCGCGGCGTGGACTGCACAGCTTGGCGGCGATCCCCAGGGCACTGCTGAAAAGGTTCGTCTGATCCGATTCGTCGGCGAGCGCCACGGCTGGGCCATTCAAGGGATCCCGGGAACCAACGAAAAAATCCTTCGAACGACCGACGGCGAAAGCTGGGAAGAGATCGGCACCCCACCGCGCGGCATCACCGACCTCGCCTTCACGTCGACCACGCTTGGCTTCGCGGCCGTCGATCCACCGACGGGCTCGAGTTATTCGGGTATCATCTATCGCACGACTGACGGCGGCCGGACCTGGAAGAACATCTGGACGTGTAGTGCGAAGGTGTCATTGGGCGGCCTGAACAGACAGGTCGGCTGCCGCATCGCTCAGTTCCACTTCGTAACGCCCGCGGTCGGCTACGCAGTGGCGAGAAGCATCGGCTTCGGAATGGGATCCGAGCCGCCACCGCTCGTCGCAAAGACCTCGGACGGCGGGGTGACCTGGGAGGCGGTGCTTGGACCCGGCACCGCCGACCAGGACGGCATGACGTCGGTCTTTTTTTTGGACGCGCGGACGGGGTTCGCCCGGCTCACGTCAGGAAAGCTCCATATGACGACCGATCGCGGAGCGACCTGGCGCGGCATCATTGCCTCGCCGGGCGAGACCATTCGATTCGCCGATCCCAGCGTCGGCTGGGGGTTAGCGCTCGACCGGAGGGACTTTCCGATGTGGTATACCACCGACGGCGGCAGCCGGTGGAACAGCCGCGTGGTCGTATTCCCAACTACCGCACGCGCACTTTCATTCCCACGACGTGACCGGGCCTACATCGTCGGCGACAACGGGATGGTGTTCCGCTACAGCGTCGTGCCGGCATCGCGTGCGCTCGGACCCAATGACATTCTCGCGCCTGCGATGCCGGCATTCGAATCCGCGCTGGACGAGCAGGTCACGCAATTGGAGCAGGTCGTTGCCGAGCTGCGTTCGTCGTTGATCAGCGCCAGTGCTGGTGCTCCCGCGGGTGCCGCAGCGAACAACAGTGCCGACGGAGCCGCCGTCGACGGCTATGACGCCAGTTCGGACGAATCGTTGACCGCGCCGCTAACGCCGCCTTCCACGTTCACCGCGAATTGCTGCAAGAAATCTTTCAGCCGGCTGGAGGTCATATTGGGCGCCATGTCGAAGACTCTCCCGGAATTCATCGGCAAGTACAAGAATCTCAACCTGTTGTTGGCTGCGGTCAGGATGGGTGCCGAGCTGCCGAACGAGTATCGCTCAGTGAAGGGCGGGCTGAGCGCATTTCGAAAAGCGCAGGACAAGGAAGGCGCAACAACCGCGCTTTCCGCCGTTAGCGCAGCCCTCAGTTCGTTCAAGCAGACGACTGCAGTGTCAATGCAGAAGCAGTTGCCGCCAGGTGGCGGCTGACTGGTTTGGAAAACATCGGCACCCATGAGCTTGTCCACCATCGATAACAAGGAGAAAACAGGATGCATATCAAACGATTCTTCCCTTTCGTGCTCCTCGCGTTAGTCCCGGGTAGCCTGCTTGCACAAATCTCGGCGGTTGCTGGAGGTACTCAGATGGTGGCACCCATTCCGCTTGCGCAGTATGCGCAGGGGCAGGCGATGATGGCGGAGGCGGCACGGAAGGCGGCCTTGCTGGACATCAACTTTACCTTTTTGGACAAAGAGTACAAAGACGACACCTATGCCACGGATCCGTTCGGAAACAAGTACAGAACGGGTTGCTATCGTTTCAAAGCGACTAGCGGGTTCAGGTTCAAGGTGGACGTGCCGACGTTCACGCTGACCAACCAGGGCCTGACAATCACGCAGAATATTTCAAGGATCGAGGCCAACGGGCTCACCGCGAAGTTTCAGGTGCTCGCTTGCCAGGATATCAGCATAAGCACTTTAGGAGTTCTGATGAAGGATTTGAAGGTCGTCTACACTTCCCGGCCGATGATCAGCTTCAACGGGGCCGGCGGGACTTGCTCGATTGGCTGGAACCAGGATACCGACGCCGTCAGCGTCACGATCGGCGACTTGAACATCCTGAACTTGCAGAACGACGTTGACAAGTTGGCCAAGCACGCCGTGGAGGAGGCAGTGAACCTGGCGCTCGGCGGGTTCTTCGGGTCGATGATGCGGGGCGAACTAATAAAAATTTCTACTGGTGTGTGCGGGCAACCACAAACCCGTAAGCGATGACGACTCCGTAGGACAGGTCTTGATGTTGACTCCTCACCCGACCTATCGTATCGTCGGTCGCCTGAGGAGGGAACCTGCCGGAATTGCCTGATGCATCACGCTCGGACGTCACCCGACTCCTCGTTGCCTGGGGAAACGGTGACACATCCGCAGCCGACCAGCTCCTGCCGCTCGTCTACGACGAGCTGCACCAGGTCGCCGCGCGCGCGATGCGCCGGGAAAATGACGGGCACACACTGCAGCCGACCGAGTTGATCAACGAGGTCTATCTCCGTCTGGTTGACCAGAGCCGCGCCAACTGGGAGAACCGCTCACAATTCTTCGGCGTCGTGGCGCAGGTGATGCGCCGCATACTGGTTGACCACGCGCGAGCGCGAATCTCCGAGAAACGCGGTGGCGGTGCGCGAGCGGTAACACTGGATGATGTGCACGATGCCGCCGTCGCATCGGGTACCTCCGGTACCGTTGACATACTCGCCCTGCACGAAGCGCTGGAGAAACTCGAGGCGTTCGACCCCGATCAGGCACGGGTTGTCGAACTCCGCTACTTCACCGGCCTCAATATCGAAGAAACCGCCCTGGCCATGGGTGTTTCGCCGGCTACGGTCAAGCGGGAGTGGGCCGTAGCGCGCGCATGGCTTCGCCGCGAGTTGACGTCCGCGTGAATATCGAACGCTGGCAGCAGATCAAGTCGGTCGTCGCCAGTGCTTTGGAAACGCCGGAGGCCGAGCGGGGCGAGTTTGTCCGCTTTGAATGCGGCAGCGATGTGGACCTTCGGGAAGAAGTCGAGTCTCTTCTCGCGGCTGCCGCTACCGCCGACAGTCTCCCGGAAGCACGGATAGCCATCGCCTCGGCCGCAGGTGCGGTCGTCGCCGAGCAGGATGCGACACTGCGCACTCTTCTCGAGAGCGCCCTCACGCATCAGTATGAAATAATCCGCCTCCTCGGACAGGGTGGAATGGGAACCGTTTATCTGGCGCGCGAGCGTGCGCTCGAGCGGTTTGTCGCGATCAAGGTGCTACGTCCGGATCTCGCTGTAGCCGAGCGACATCGAGAGCGCTTTCGTCGCGAGGCGCGGATTGCTGCTCGACTCACACACCCCGGAATTCTCGGGCTGCACAGTTTCGGCGAAATAGACAACCTCTGGTATTTCGTGATGACCTACGTCCGCGGCGAAACGCTCGGCGAGCGAATCCGCCGGGAGGGTCACCTGCCGTGGGCAGATGCGCACAGAATCTTTCTGGAGATGGCGGACGCTCTCGACTGCGCGCATCGCAACGGAGTCATTCATCGTGACATCAAGCCGGCGAACATTCTTCTCGACAGCGAAACGGGCAAGGCAATGCTCGCTGATTTCGGAATTTCGAAGATGCCGGGTGCGGCAGATAGTCTGACCGCTACCGGCACCATTGTCGGCACTCCCGATTACATGTCGCCGGAGCAGGTGACCGGCGCTTCCGACGTTGATCAGCGGAGCGACATCTATTCTCTGGGAGCGGTCGCGTATGTGATGCTTACCGGCCGTGAGCCGTTTCGCGCGGAGACTGCGGCGGCGACGCTGTATCGCCGGCTCGTCGAAGACGCCGTTCCGATCGAGGTGCTCATGCCGTCCACGCCGCCCGATCTCGCGGCTGTCGTGCGCAAGAGCATGTCGCGCGACAGGGCCGAGCGGTGGGTCGATGCCAAGGCTCTCAAGGAAGCACTCGAGAGTATCGTTGCCGTCGATCGTCTGCCGGACGTTGTGCGTGATCTGCCGAGCTTCGGTCCGTACGCTTTCATCTGGTCGGCCGCGTGGGCCGGGCTCGCGCTTTTCACGAATCGATCCGCGAGTGAGCGTACGCTGCTGATCATGGTGGCGCTGATAGTGCCGGTTGGGCTGGTGCTGCATCTGTGGAATGGACCCGGGCGGGGGATGCGCTTCATTGACCTCGCCAGGATCACGTTGTGGCCGCCGGAGTGGTGGGGGATGTGGTGGCCTCGGCGGCTCAGGCGACCGTCCGACATCTGGGATCGTCTGCCACTGATCGCCAAAGGCGTGAGGGCGCTTCTCATCGCGTTATGTCCAGTGCTCCTGCTGCTGATTCTATTGCGCGCGAAAATGTCGGCTGACGCGACCGAGCGGTATGGATCACTGGTGGAGGCGGCGGAGTGGTCAGTGTTCGTCCTCGGCACGATTGCCGTCGCGCTGGCGTTTCTCTGGGCGAAGAAAAAAGGGCTCATGCTCGATCAATCGGTGCGTCTGCTTCTGGGGCCCACCCTTGCGTCACCGGGGTGGAACGAGCAGGCGCTGACCCGTTTCCTGGCTCCGGCTTCGGGGAAGGTACGCGCGCCGGATTCGAGCACGCCGTCCGACTATCTGCGCGCGATTCGCGAGGTCATACCGCTGTTTCCGGCGAGTCGTGGCGATGCCGGCCTGCGGGCGGCGGCGACGGCGGAGCGTTTGCTGAAGTCGATCGACAAGCGCGATGGCGAGTTGGCGGCGCTGTTACGTGATGCGGGGCCGGGTGAAGAGAGTCGGCTTGCATCGCAGCTCGATTCACTCGAGTCGGGGGGGCGTGGGGATACGCAAGAGAGGGGAGAGCTTCGGGATCTGGTGCGGCACCAGCTCGATCTCGTGCGGAGGATGCAGGGTCGCCGTGAAGTTGTTCTGCGCGAGCGGGCGCATCTCATCGATCAGTTGAGGGCGCTTTGGACGCTGGTGCGGGCGGCGGGCGAGAGTGAGGATGGAGATTCGGCGGCGGTTGAGCGTTTGCTGGTATTGTGCGGTGAGATTCGCGCCGAGCTTGATGGCCAATGAGCCATGACCGGTCAGGCGATCCCTCACGCCCCTGGTTGCTATGTCCCGACTGAATACTGGACATCTTCCCCTATCTTCACAGAGGGAAGAGCGCCAACCGTCAACAAACCGAGGGCAATGTGACCGGCTACGTAGGATCAATCGAGAACGCCACGCTGAACAATCCATTCTTTCGTCAGGTGCTGTTTACAGGGAAGCACAGCCAGTTGGTCGTAATGTGCCTGCAGGGCGGTGAAGAGATTGGCGCCGAAGTTCATGAGGGAGTGGACCAGTTCTTCCGGCTGGAAGAAGGCGAGGCAACTTTCGCGCTCGACGGAAACGAGTATATCGTGGGAGACGGCGATGCTGTGGTAGTTCCTGCGGGCACGCGGCACAATGTCATGAACCGATCGGCGACGGCACCACTGCGGCTCTATACCATCTACACTCCCCCGCAGCATGCCGACGGTACGATACACAGAACGAAGGCAGACGCTGATGCTGCCGAGGCACATGAATGAGTGATGCGCCCGTCGCGGTGCGATCGGCGATGCAGTCTCACGGAACGAATGCTCTCGACGCGCTGCTCAAGCCATCGTCGATTGCCGTGATCGGCGCGTCCCGCCAGGCGAACACAATTGGCCACCAGATAGTCACGAACCTTGTGGCGCACGGATTCACCGGACCCGTATACCCGGTCAATCCGCGCGCGACGTCCATAAACTCGATGCACGCATGGCCGGACATGTCGTCGCTACCCACACAAGTGGATTGCGCGATCGTCTGCGTTCCAAAGGAACGCGTGAACGATGTCGCCGAGGAGTGCGGCTCCAGTGGAGTGAAGGGCCTGGTCGTGATCTCCGCGGGCTTCCGCGAAGTCGGAGGCGACGGAATAGAGCGCGAGCGGCAGCTCATGGAGACAATTCGACGTCACGGGATGCGGATGATCGGGCCCAACTGCATGGGAGTGATCAATACCGACCCGACGCTCCACATGAACGGAACGTTCGCCCCGTTGATGCCTCCCCCTGGAAAGGCAGCATTCGTGTCACAATCGGGAGCACTTGGCGTGAGCGTGCTCGATTACGCAACAGAGCTTGGGATCGGCATCGGCCAGTTCGTGTCGATGGGCAACAAGCCCGACGTCAGCGGCAATGATCTTCTTCTACAGTGGGAGCACGATCCGGCGATCGAGCTGATTCTCATGTACGTGGAGAATTTCGGAAATCCGCGGCGCTTTCTGGAGATTGCCGGCCGCATTACTCCGCACAAGCCAATCGTCGTCGTGAAAGCAGGCCGATCGATAGTAGGTGCACGCGCGGCTTCGAGTCACACAGGCGCGCTTGCCGCGAGCGATACATCGGTTGATGCGCTGATGAGGCAGGCGGGCGTTCTGCGCGCTCGTTCTGTCGAGGAGCTCTTCGACATGGCGATGGCGCTTTCGGTACTCAAGCCACCGCGAGGGAGGCGAACGGCGATTCTCACCAACTCCGGCGGGCCCGGAGTACTCGCAGCCGACGCTCTCGGCGATCACAACGTGGATCTGGTGGAGTTTGGGCCCGAGACAGTGGCGAAACTAGCGCCACTCTACCCGCCTGAAGCATCAATACGCAATCCGCTCGACATGATCGCATCGGCCAACGCACAGGGCTATCGCACTGCTCTCGATGCGATTCTCGATGATGGCAGCGTGGACATGGCTGTGGCGATTTTCACTCCGCCGCTGGGTGTTCGTACGGAGGAAGTTGCGG
The DNA here is from genome assembly GCA_046593165.1 of Gemmatimonadaceae bacterium. Taxonomy (GTDB): domain Bacteria; phylum Gemmatimonadota; class Gemmatimonadetes; order Gemmatimonadales; family Gemmatimonadaceae; genus UBA4720. The sequence goes on along the minus strand of JBKJRW010000033.1, from coordinate 25,300 downwards.
AAGCGATCGGCGCTGCGGCAGAGCGGCATCCCGAGAAACCAGTGATCTCTGTTCTGATGGGTCGCGCGGGGCTTCCTCAGGGGAAGGCCGAGCTGCTGGCCTGCGGAGTTCCGGCATTTGTGTTTCCCGAATCGGCCGCGAGAGCTGTCGGTGCACTTGTGCGACAGAGCGAGTGGTCTCGTCGCGCGCCGCGGGCCATACCGTCCGCATTGGAGCTTCGCGCCGATCAGAGTTGCGTACGTAAAATAATTGCCGCTACGCGAGCGAGAGCTGAACTCAAGCTGAGTGAAGGCGATGCGCTGGCAGTAGTCGAAGCGTACGGGATCAAAACCGCGAGAGCGCGGCTTGCCAGAAGTGCGGCGGAAGCAGCCGAGGTGGCGGTCGAGATTGGCTGGCCGGTAGCGCTCAAGATTGTATCGCCTCAGATCATCCATAAGACAGATGTCGGTGGCGTACAGCTCGATCTTGTGAGCGCGGGCGAAGTGCGTGTCGCATACGACGCAATTGTTGAGTCGGTGAAGGCAGAGGTCCCGGATGCAGCGATCGAAGGAGTTCTCGTACAGCGGCAGGTCCGTCGTGGGCGCGAGCTGATAGTCGGCATCACGCGCCAACCTGAATTTGGCTCCCTGGTAATGGTTGGGCTTGGCGGCGTATTCGTCGAGGTGTTTCGCGACGTATCGTTTCGTCTGGCGCCAATCGACTCGCTGGATGCAAGCGACATGTTGTCGGAGCTCAGAGGCGGGTCGATTCTCGAGGCGTTACGTGGCCAACCGGCTGCCGATCGGGACGCCGTTATCGATGTGCTGGTTCGGGTAGCGAGACTTGGCGCAGATTTCCCGGAGATTGAAGAGCTGGATATCAATCCGGTGATCGCGTCGGCGGAGGGCGCGATCGCTGTGGATGCGAGGGTGCTGCTGAGCGATTGAACGTGCGACATTTGGCCGTTGCAACCTGACGCGCCGCGTCTGTCAGCGAAACCCTCACCATAATCGTTGACTATCGCTGACAGCGCCGCCGCGCTCCGACCGCGAGTTTAAATCAACTCCGTCTGGACGGTCGCATGTCACGCAAGTCTCTCCTTCTCATCGGATGCTCAGTCAGTCTAACCGCGTGCGCCAGTCTCTCGCCGCCGCCGGCACCCGACATCGAGCCAACCGCTTCGGCACCCGTTGACAGGGTGTGGTTCACCGGCTCGTCGAACATCCGGCATTTCATCTGTCGCACTACACAGGTCGCGGTGTCGGCCGAGGCTGCGATCGACGATTTCGACAGAACAAGGGTTGATGGCATGCCTGCGGTGAGCAGTGGAGCGCTCGCTATCCCGGTTCAGTCACTGGACTGTGGAATCCAGAAAATGAATCAAGACCTCCTCGTCACGCTGGGCGCTACCACTAATCCGACGATCAGCTTCCGTCTCTGGAATTACGTGGTGCTCGATCGCAAGGAGCCCCGGTCGGTAAGGATGAACGGATTGCTGCGAATGGCGGGGAAGGAAAAAATGATGGTCGTTTACGGGAAAGTACAACGCAGTCCCGGTGGCGAGCTGCGCCTGCGCGGCAGGCGGATGATAGACGTGCGCGAGTACGGAATCGTTCCGCCGACAAAATTTCTTGGTCTGGTGCGGGTCGACAAGAATATCACGGTTCATTTCGACATCGCGATCAGGCCGCTGATCGATCCACTCGGGGTTCTTACGAGCTCATTGCAGTAGATCCGCAAAACTGCTCAGAGGTCCGCGCCGATGACATGGCCCCGACGACAAGGGGCCAGTCATCGACGACTATCTCGCCATCACCGCCGCACGGCTGTAACGTCGAGAAGTTTTTCCCGAACCGCTCGCGCTTTTCCGGCGCGTTCAAGCGCCGCCCAGAGCCGGGCGACTGTCTGCGAATCCACGAGCCCGGCAGGCGATCCGAGTGACTGTCCGGCGAGCTTCTCGGCCGCACGAAACGCGTCCACGGCTGCCACCGCTTGAGGCGTGTAGAGGGCAGCAGTAGAATCGCGGGCAAGCTCCGGCGTTCCTGGGAGGTAAAGCCCGAGCGCGTGCAGCATCACCTTGAGTTGCCAGACATCGTTTCCTGCGAACTGCTCGAGGGTGCGGAAGCCAAGCGTCTGGGATATCGCATTGTAGACCCGGCGCATCTCTGCTACCGGATCGGGATGCTCGCATACATTGATAGAGGCAGTGATCCCGTCAGGCCGGCGTGATCGCCCAGGCCTCGGATCGGCAACCACGACGGCCGCTGACTGAGCGCGCCCTTTTCGGGCATCGCCGCCCGCGGCCTGGCCTGCGGCGATAGCGTCGATCAGCCGGTCCGCCAAGTGGCGCGCTGAGCCGGCACTCGCCTCGAAACTCGCGGCCACGGCATCGAGCACATCCGAACCGACCAGCAGGTTTCCCTGTGTGACGTAGTTTGGCCCGGCGCGATGACCAGCCCACGCGACGGTGCGCGCGCCCGTATGCTGCGCGCTCCGCCCATCGATCGCGATGACACCCACCTGCCTCTCGGCCGCCCCACTGTCAGCCGCCAACTCTCGGCGGAGCGCATCTGCCGGAGCAACCCCAGTGGCAATCTGGTCGAGCAGCCGGGGACCATATTCGGTGCGCGTTGTGGCCTGCGTCGCGACGGCGCCGACACCTGGGCGGACCCACGGCACACCGTTGCCAACGCACGCCACGCGCGTCGTGACCGCGACACCTGATTCCTTCGTTACCGGATCGACCGCCGCGATGGAGAAAGTATTAAACTCGAGATTGGCGCTCCAGCTTGCGGGCTCCTGCGACATGAGCGACCGTGTTGGCGTCCCGATTAACGCCAGCGCGAGGAAGGCCGGATAACTACTCGATAGTTTTGTCATGGAGGCGTCAGGCGTGTGAGGGACAGAGCACGTCTCAAAATTCACGTTGACCGCCTGATTGTCGAGTCTGAGGTTGCCAGTGGCGGGCTCGCTTCAGGTCCGCCAATCAGCCGTATGTCCTCCGGCTCGGGTCAGCGGCATACTGCTTGACTAAGGGCAGGGCATGCGATGCCGCAGGAAACGCTCAAATTGCAGCGGGAGAGAGACCACATGAGATCAATGAGGTTCCGTTACCGATCTATCCTGACCGCAATGCTGGGGACGCTGCTGCCGGGCGGCTCCAGCGAGGCACAGGAATCGACGACCGGAGGATCGGAGCGCCCAATGAGCGTTGCTCCCGCCCCGAATTACAGGGCCGAAGGGTTCAAGGAAAAATTGCTCGGCACTGGTTGGCGCGAGTTGTGGGTTACGCCGGCGTCGGCGCCGATTTTCGACATGGACAGATTTGCGGGCGGCCTCAAGTTTCTCGAACGGGGCGGGGGAATGCAGACTTTGTCGCTGCACTTCGTCGAGAAGAACGGCTGGCGTGAATACCAGTTCCGCTCGGTCAACAAGTATCCGCTGATACAGGCCATGCCGCCCGCGGTCCGTGGCACGCCCGCCGGAGACATAATTCAGGATCAAGTGAGCCACCTGATGCCGGCTGCGCCTCTCCTGCTTCCGCCACTGCTCGAGGCCATCGGAGTGCTGCATGTGAAGCCGGGGCTTTACGTGATGCACGACGATCCAAAGCTGGGTATTTACCGCGACACGTTCGCGATGATGCTCGGAACGGTGGAGTTGAGCCCTCAGGAAGCGCCGAAAAACGAACCGGGTTTCGCTGGCTCGACAAAAATTCAGGGGACCGAGAAGTTTCTCAAAACACTTGAGGAAAGCCGGGCTCATCGCCTGGACGAGAAAGAGCTTTTTGCTGCCCGGCTTGTCGATTTTCTGGTCAACGACACGGATCGTGGCCCGAACAACATGCGCTTTGCCAGATTTGGGGAGAAAGGCGATTACAGGTGGCGTCCGCTGCCGCGTGACAGAGACCGGGCATTCACCGATGCGGGGGGCTGGCTCGTCAAGTTCGTCATGCGACCAGTCTATCCGAAACTCGTGGAGTTTTCGCCGGAATACAATCTCGAAGGTCTCACATTCACCGGCCATGAGATCGATCGCCGTTTGTTGCAACGCCTGACGAAACACGATGCCGAGGACATCGCGCTACGCGTTCAGCGCGCGATAACCGACGGGGTCATCGAGCAGGTCATCGGGCAACTTCCCCGAGAGTGGCGCCAACGCGCGGCCGCGCCCGCCCGTCTTCGAAGTATTCTGCGTACGCGCCGTGACAACATCCCTGAAATAGCAGACGAGTTCTACGCGTGGCTGGCGACGGAAGTAGACATGCACGCGACTGACGAAGACGAGCTGGCGCAGGTCGAGCGGCACCCGGATGGGCGTGTGACGCTCACGATTACAGGGCACGGCGATGCGACGGGGACTGAGCCCTATGCGCGGCGGACTTTTTATCCCGCCGAGACCAACGAGGTGCGCGTTTATCTGCACGGCGGAAAGGACAGAGCGATCGTGAAGGGATCGTCGAACGAAGCGATCATTGTCCGGGTCATAGGCGGCGGCGGCGATGACGTGCTGGAGGATTCCACGTCGGGTAGCGGGGTGCGTTTTTACGACGAGAAAGGTGAGAATCGATTTGTCACCGCGAAGAGTACGAAGGTCAGTACTCGGGAGTGGACGCCACCGAAAGAGGGTGCCGGTGTTGGGTTCGATTCGCCGTGGCGGCCGGACTGGGGCGGGAGCACTGGCTTTGGCCCATCGATCGGTTTCGCGAACGGTGGCGGACTCGTGCTGGGAGGCGGCCCACGCTACAAGACGAACGGCTTTCGCAGGCTGCCCCACCGTATCGAAGCGGGGGCAAATGTGCTGATGGGACTGGGCAACGGCCGCCCAGGCGCGAACTTGAAAGTGGATTACCGCGCCGAGAACTCTCCCGTTGTGTTGCTGCTCAACGCGCGAGCGACGAGGTTCGAGGCATTCAGCTTCCGCGGCTTCGGCAATGATACGCCTGAGTTGACTGACGAGCGCGCGAGGGTGAACCAGAACCTTGTCGCGATCGAGCCGCTTTACGTGTACCAGGTGGGTTGGCGCTCACGCGAAGGTGTGGGCGACGCAATCATGTTGAACGAGGAGACGAAGTCGGGCCTCCTTCCACTGCAGGGAAAGATCTCGGCGGGGCCCGTTGTCTATTGGACAGATGCACTTCCGCCATCGATCTCGCCGTATGCCGCGGAAGGTTCCAACGGAAGGGACGTAGAGGGTAGAATCGGTGCCCGCCTGCTGCTGGACGTCGATCAGACCTCGAGCGCTGCGGTACCTGATCGGGGATGGACACTGCAGTCCGAGCTTACCGGTTACCCGGCAGTGTGGGATCTGAATGATTCGTTCGGTACTGCCGCTCTAAGTGGAGCTGTGTATGTGCCATTGCCTGGTGAGGGGACTCATTTCGCGGTGCGCGCGGGCGGCGCCGTCGCTTCTGACAGGACTCCAATACTGCATTCGCCCGCGATCGGTGGGCGCCGTACGCTTCGTGGATACAGCTGGCGGCGATACACGGGAGAGCGCACGGCGTACGGATCGGCAGAGTTGAGGGTGCCGACGGGGTCGGTTCCGCTTTTCATCCGCTGGAAGATGGGTGTATTTGGCCTGGCTGACATTGGCCGCGTATGGTTCGACGGTGAAAGCGATGGGGGCTGGCACAAGGGATACGGCGGAGGTGTGTGGTTGTCCACGCTCGGGCAGACGTTCAGCGTAGCATATGCGAGGGGAGAAAAGGGGGGGATATACTTTCAGAAAGGGGTTTCGTTTTAGCGGCATCCTGCGTGCGCTAGATTGTTGAGCAACGTCCGGACGATTCTGGTCTGGCAAGAACCTGAGGTGATACGATGGGCTCGAATCTACAGATGGTTTTGAGAAGCTTCGGGGTTGTGTTCCTGGCGTTCGGAGCCACGGCGGCGATAATCGAATTCCTGTCCTTGCGTTTTGGAGAGGGACATCCCGCGGCCGTGACGCTGGCAGTTGGATCCCTGGTCGCGGGGGCGGTCCTGTTTGGCGTGGGCACCGCGCTGAACCGTCGCGCTGGTTGACACCCTGAAGAGTCCGGGCGCCTCGCGCTGACTTCGCGGGGCGTGACAGAAAAACGCTCCGTATATTGCCGCATGGCACATGAACTCGGCGAGAGCACAGCGGCCGCCGATGACTAGCAGCGATCCTGATCGAATCCGCAGGGTTCGCGAGCTGTTCGACCTGGTGATGGAGCAGGAGCTGAATTCAAGGAGTCAGTTCCTGAATGTGGTGGCGATGTATGATCCGCCCGACATCACCAGGGAAGTCGAGGAACTGCTGACAGCGGAGCGCGACACGCATTCGCTTCCTGGATTCTCCGGTGACGACGAACGTGCGGAAGCGATCCCCGGATTGATTGGGCAGCGGCTTGGCGCGTACTCTGTCATGAGACACATTGGCAACGGCGGAATGGGAGCTGTCTACGAAGCGGTACGCGCGGACGACGAGTATCGCACTCGCGTCGCGATCAAGCTCGTCCATCGCAGGCTCGACTCGCAGATAACGCTGGAGCGTTTCCACAGCGATCGGAAGCGCCTCGCTAATCTTGAACATCGCAACATCGCGACGCTCCTCGACGGGGGAGTGGCTGCCGATGGCCGGCCGTTCCTCGTGATGGAGTTCGTTGACGGCATCCACATCACGAAATGGTGCGACGAGCACCGCGCACCAATCGAAGCCCGGCTGAAGCTTTTCAAGCAGGTGTGCGCCGCGGTACAGCACGCACACCTGAATCTCGTGGTTCATCTGGACCTCAAGCCGGGCAATATCCTCGTCATGCCAGATGGAACGGTGAAGCTGCTGGATTTTGGCATCGCCCGACTGATCGAAGGCGATGCGGACGAATCAACGCGCGTCACGCGAGGCGGCGCTCGGCCGTTTACCGCGGAGTATGCGAGTCCGGAGAGTATCCGGGGTGAACATCTCACAACGGCCGCAGATGTGTACTCCCTTGGAGTCGTGCTTTTCGAGCTGCTCGCGGGCAAGCGACCCTACACTGCGCGCAACATCACAAACGCCGAGCGCTCGACGGGCGACGAATCGGTGCCAAAGCCGAGTGGGTCAGCCACCATGGAGGCCGCAGCGCGGTCCGGCGAGAGGAATCTGGAGCGCCTTCGCGCCCGGCTTCGTGGCGATCTAGACTCGATTACGGCAATGGCTCTTCGACACGAGCCTGAGCGCCGGTATCAATCGGCCGAGGCGCTTGGGGCAGATATCTCGCGTTACTTGTCGCGACTGCCTGTCAACGCGAGGCCCGACAGCGCCGGCTATAGAGCACGGCGATTCATTCGGCGTAACATCGTCGTCGCCGGCCTGTCGGCAGCCGTAGTGATTGCACTGATTGCCGGAGTCGCTTCCACTGCGCGCCAGGAGCGCCGCGCTCGCGCCGAGCAGCTCAAGACGCGGGAGTTAAGCGTGTCCCTCCACTCCGTGGCGACAATGGTGAACACGGGAGGCGCGTTTCTCGCACTCGGCAAACTTGATAGCGCTGAAGCGACGTTCAATGAGGCGCTTGCGGTGAGGCGATCATTCGGCGACGCACCTGACACTCTGCTCGCGTCGATCATCGGCAATCTCGGAAGCGTAGCCCGTGAACGCGGCCAGCCGAAGGAGTCGGAACGGCTACACCGGGAGGCGCTCGACATACTTCGACGAGTGCCTGGACCGCGCGACGACAAAGTCGCGATCTCGATGAACAATCTTGCCGTCGCTCTCGGCGATCAGAACAGGTGGTCCGACGCCGAGGAATTGCACCGGAAGGCAATTGAGATTTTCGCGACCAATCACTCGGGATCGCACACACTGAGGGCCGATGCGGAGAATGCATTGGCCACCGCCCTGGACATGCAGGGAAAGGTGGCGGCGGCGGAAAGCACCTATCTATCCGTGCTCGATATGCGTCGCCGGCTGCTCGGCCCCAGGCACGCTGACTATGCCTTCACGCTTTTCAATTACTCGAAGTTCCTGTCCGACCAGGGCCGTTGCGACGAATCGGTGAGAAAAAGTCGCGAAGTCCTGGCGTTGCGCGGCAACGGTGTGCCCGAGAGCCATTCGTTGATCGCCGCGTCGTTGCAAACTCTCGGAAGCTGCCTCGACAAGCTCGGCAAGCATAACGAAGCTGGTAAGGCACTTCAGGAGAGTCTTGATCTGAGCAGGAAGTATCTCGGTGAAGAGAGCTGGCTCGCCGCGAATTCACAGGGCGTGCTGGGTGAGCACTTCGCGCTTGTGAAGCAATACGATCGTGCCGAGTCGCTGCTTCTCGGAGCGGAGCAAATGCTCGTAGCAATTCTGGGCCCCGCTAATCCGCGTACGCAGATGAACGCCCGACGTCTTGTCGCGCTTTACGATTCGCTCGGTGAGAAAGCGATGGCCGATTCGTATCGGGCAAGAAGCGGAGCGAGCAGTGAAAAGCTCGAGCGTCGAACGCCGTGATCGTCCATGTGGTCGACGGCACCTACGAGCTGTTCCGCCATTTCTATGGAATCAGGCGCGGCGTAAAGGTCGATCCCCCTCTCGGAGCCGTGCTCGGCGTGCTCCGAACGGTGGCGCAGATGCTTGGCGAGGGTGCGACTCACATCGGAGTTGCGACAGATCATGTGGTCGAGTCGTTTCGAAACGATCTCTGGCCGGATTACAAGACAGGCGAAGGCATGGAGCCTGTCCTGTTTGCGCAATTCCACCCGCTCGAAGAAGCGCTCATCGCGATGGGCGTTGTAACGTGGCCGATGGTCGACCTCGAGGCCGACGATGCGCTGGCTTCCGCGGCGCACCTCGCCGCTCTCGACTCGCGCGTCGAGAAGGTGTGTATCTGGACGCCGGACAAGGATTTATCGCAGTGCGTGGTCGGCGAGCGTGTCGTGCAAATGGACAGGAGAAGCGGCCAGATTCGCGACGAGCAGGCGGTTCGCTCGAAGTTCGGCGTTTCGCCCGCCTTCATTGCCGATTACCTCGCGCTTGTCGGAGACTCCGCCGATGGGTATCCGGGAATCAGCGGATATGGGGCGAAAACCGCGGCGCGATTGATCGAACGATACGGCCACATTGAGCAGTTCCCTCCCGATATTCTAGGTGAGAGTAACGACCGGGCGCTGCTTTTCAAGAAGCTGGCGACGCTGCGCATCGATGCGCCGCTTTTCGACGAGGTGGATGAACTGCGATGGAAGGGCGCCACAGAATATTTTGCGGGAATTGCCGAAAAAATGGGAGACCCGCGCCTGGTGTCACGGCTGACGGAACTGCAATCCCGGATCTGGAAAATCGTGTAGATGAAAGGAGCGAACACCGAGCCCTGTGCGAAGTCGAGAAGGCCGCCAACAAGAAGCACCGCGTTCCTCTCCTAGAATTGGCGGCGCAAGTCGCTCTTCCCAACCGGGCGGGCTACCCATGCCGATTCGCCGGCGTTTACGTGGCGCAGCGGGTTTTTTCCGAACAGTCTCATTAAGAGACCAGTAGGCGTCAGCACGACGAAATATACGACGCCCATGACGATGGGAGTGGTCACTCTCGACATCGCGTGAGCAAGCGACATCCAGCCTCGCTCGACTGGACCAAGCGCTGACGGTACAGCCAGGCCCGCAAGAAAAAGCAGACTCCCGAGCGCGGCAAAGGATGTTGCGACCACCCTTCTAAATCCCCACGGTACTCCGCCCGTCAGGTCGCCGCCAATGCTCGCGCGCCACCAGACGATCGCGGCGAGCACCACGAACGCGCCGCCGACGGACAGTCCGAAACGCCGGCCTTGCGACGCGCTCAATCGAGCTGGAATTCGCTCCGCCACGCCACGCCCTCCGTCCACCGCGGCTGCTCGTTCTTGTCGAGCAAAAACGGCCCTATCACGAGAAAGTCGATGCCGGTGCGCATAAAACACTGATACGCATCGGCCGGTGAGCACACAATGGGCTCTCCCCGAACGTTGAACGAAGTGTTCACCAGCAGCGGGCAACCTGTGAGAGCTTCGAACTCTTTCAATAGATCGTGGTAGTCGGGATTGGTGTCGCGCGTGACGGTCTGAATTCTCGCCGAGTAGTCGATGTGCGTTACCGCTGGCACATCCGAACGGGGAACGTTGAGTTGCGCGATGCCCCACAGATGCCTCTGCTCAGCACTCATCGGAATCTGCCGCTCCTTCTTCACGGGGGCGACCAGAAGCATGTACGGAGAGTCCGCGTCCAGCTCGAACCAATCCTGCACGCGCTCCCGGAGCACACTTGGCGCGAACGGTCTGAAACCCTCGCGGAACTTGATCTTGAGGTTCATCTCCGCCTGCATTCCCGGACTCCGCGGGTCGCCGAGGATGCTGCGCGAGCCGAGCGCGCGGGGGCCGAACTCCATCCTGCCATTCATCCAGCCCACGATCTTCCCTTCAGCAAGCAGCGCGGCAACGCGTTGCAGCAACTCTGGACGTTCAACGCGCCGGTAACTCGCATGAGCGCTCGCGAGATAGGCTTCGGTCTCGTCAGGAGTGAACTCGGGGCCGAGGTACGCGCCCTTCATACTATCCTTTCCGGCCGTAACGGTACGAGGTCGTGCGCAGTGGCGGTGCCAGATCAGTTGCGCTACACCGAGGGCGCCGCCTGCATCACCTGCGGCCGGCTGAATCCACAGCTTCTTGAACGGTCCTTCGCGCAGTAGTCTGCCGTTGCCGACACAGTTGAGCGCGACGCCTCCTGCCAGGCAGAGATTATCGAGTCCCGTTTCGCGATGAACAGTGCGCGCCATCCGCAGCATGATCTCCTCGGTCACATCCTGAACGGAACGTGCAAGATCCATTTCTTTCTGCGTCAGATTTGACTCAGGTGCTCTCGGAGGACCGCCGAACAGGTCGTCGAATGCACCGCTCGTCATCTTCAGGCCAGCGAGATAGCCGAAGTATTTCTGATTCAGCGTGAACGACCCGTCCTCCCGGAGGTCCAGTAGCTCCTTGTAAATCAGGTCGACGTATCTTGGCTCGCCATAGGGCGCGAGGCCCATGACTTTGTATTCGCCGGAGTTGACCTTGAAGCCAGTGTAGTATGTGAAGGCCGAGTAGAGGAGACCGAGCGAGTCGGGCCACCTCATTTCCTTGAGTATATCGATGTCGTTGCCGCGGCCCACTCCGAAGCACGCGGTGGCCCACTCTCCGACACCATCCATCGTGAGGATGGCTGCCTCCTCGAATGGCGAAGGAAAGAAGGCACTCGCCGCGTGCGACTCGTGGTGCTCGGCGTAGAGGATGTCTCCCTCGAAGCCGAGCTTGTTACGCAACTCGCTGTCGGTGAAAAGCTTTTCCTTGATCCATAGCGGTCCCGCTTTCAGGAAGGAGCTGAACCCTTGTGGTGCAACTCCGAGATATGTCTCGAGAATGCGCTCGAACTTGAGCAGTGGCTTGTCGTAGAATCCGACGAACGCGAGATCGGGCGGAGTGATGCCAGCTGTGCGAAGGCAGTAGTCAACAGCTTCGGCGGGGTATGATGCATCGGCCTTCTTCCGAGTGAACCGCTCTTCCGAGGCTGCTGCGAGGATCTCGCCATTCTTCAGAATGCACGCGGCGCTATCGTGGTAGAATGCAGAGATTCCGAGCACATACTCGGCTTTCGTTTCCCCGATGGACGATGTCACTGGGATCCCAGAATGAAATTCGCAGCTGGGCTCGCAACGGGGTTCGGTACACAGACAGGCATTTCGCCAAGGTTATGACACCCACCGAGGGCGGTCAAGGCGACCTGAATGTTGTTCTGTTTTTTCCCCTCTTCGTTTTTTTGATCTGTTCCTGATCCGTTGCATCCGTCGAATCCGTGTACAAAGTCGTTCCGCCATTCAGGATGGTGACAAATAACTCTCGATCTGCCTATACGGAATCTCCTCAAAGCGGGGAAGTCCCGCAGCCTCGATTATCGCCTCGAGGCCTAAGCGCTCGTGGAACTCAATGCCGTCGCGGTCGAGCACTAGAGTATTGGCATAGGTGGGAGCGAGCTGCCGGAACTCATCGTCGATCAGCCGAAAGCGGCGCACCATGTTCTCGACCTGCTCGTGGGGCCGGCGTCGCTGGCGGATATGCTTTTCGATGGTGTCGCTGCTCGAAGTCAGGACGATCACGCAGTCCGGCTTCCATCGGTCTCCGATTTTTACCACTTCGCGAAGTCCCGAGTGGTATTCCTCTGGATACTCTACAATGTGAGCGTCGAGGGTAATCTGCGCGCCTTCGATGAAGATCACTCGGCCCGGTTGGTCGTGCAGCGCGGCATCGCGATAGTTGGCGTCGTACAGCTCTCCGAAATAGGCAGTCACTCCGATCGGATTGATGCCGGCCTCAATGTCTTCGAGCACGCGCGGATCCCACACGCCTTTTTCGCCCTCGCCGTACGAGCCGTGGTGATAGAGGTCGCCGAGCTGACGGACGAGCGTGCTCTTGCCTACTCCGGGTCCACCAACAATCGCTACGCGCATGCTGTCAGTCCTTGCGGTGAGTTTGCGGTCGGTTCCCGGGGCTTGCCCGTCTGAACGTGGCGTAAAGCTATCTGAAACGCGCCGCCATATCTTTAGCGGATGCCAAGCGGATCACCCCGGCGGCGGCGCCGCCCTGCCGGCTTTGCCCGAAAGCAGCAGGAGCACACATCTCAGCCTACCTCGCGCAATGCGTACATGGAGACGCGCGAGTGGCTGCTGAAGAAGCACGGGCCGGTGTGCGCCTACTGTGAGCGAAAGATCAAGCCGGCGTTGATCACGCTCGATCACGTGACGCCCCGAAAGGGAAAGACGGCCTACGATCGGCGCGACAATCTTGTACTCGCGTGTCCAGCATGTAACATCGACAAGGCCGACAAGCCCTTTCTCGCGTTCCTGCTGGCGAAGAAGTCGCGCGCGGCCGCGATACTGAGGTATGGCGAGCACCTCAGTGGAATGCTCATAAAGCTGGCGCAGGAGATTGCCGGTCCCGAGGCCACGGCTCGTGCGGCGAGGCTCGCCGACCCTGACTATCCCTACCTCGACTGAGGCTCGTGATAAATGATGACAGCCGTCCTGATCGTAGCAGTCGCCCTTCTTGGATGGGCAGCGTTCGCGTACAACGGGCTCGTGCGACTGCGAAACCAGGTGAGAACGGCGTGGGCCGACATCGATGTGCAGCTCAAGAGGAGACACGATCTCGTGCCTCAACTGGTGGCCGCGGTGGAGGGTTACGCAGGTCATGAGCGCGGTGTGCTGACAGCGGTCACGGAGTTGCGCGCTCAGGCGGTCGCTCTTACGAGCCCCGCCAGACTGGGCGAAGTCGAGTCGGCCCTCGAGCAATCGCTGGTACAGCTATTCGCCCTCAAGGAAGCTTACCCTGACCTCAAGGCGAACCAGAATTTTCTCCAGCTCCAGCGCGATCTGGTACAGGTCGAAGACAATCTTCAGTACGCGCGGCGGTTTTACAACGGAGCCGTGCGGGAATACAACACTGCGACGCAACGCTTTCCAGACATGCTCGTCGCCCATGCGGCCGGCTTCGGCGAGAGTGAGTTCTTCACGGCTGACGAGGAAGACAGGGCGCCGGTACGTGTGGAGCTGAAGTCGTGAAGCGAATCCTGTTTGCCGGGGCGATGCTGTTTTTCAGCGGATCGCTCGCTGCGCAGGAGCGAATTAAATCGTACGACATTCGGGTAGACGTGCGCGCCGATGGAAGTCTCGACGTCACCGAGCGAATTGCGGTTCGCGCCGAGGGCACGCAGATCAGGCGCGGAATCTACCGCGACTTTCCGACACGGTATCGCGACCGGGCCGGCAATCAAGTGAAGGTTGACCTTGAAGTGCTCGGCGTGGAGCGCAACGACAGACAGGAGCCGTGGTTCACCGAGCGCCGGGAGAACGGCGTCCTCATCAACACTGGCAACGACGATTTTTTGCCCGTGCCGGCGGACTACGTGTACACGCTGCGGTACCGCACAACGCGACAGCTTGGGTTCTTCAAGGATCACGACGAACTCTATTGGAACGCGATCGGGACGGGATGGATTTTTCCCATCGAGAGCGCGACGGTCGATGTTCGGCTTCCCGAGCCCGTGCCGGTGGAGCGACTGAGTGCGGAAGGTTACACCGGGCCTCAGGGTGCGAAGGGGAGCGCATACACTGCTGAAATTGTCGCGCCGGGCGCAGCACGCTACCGTCTGACGCAGCCGCTAAATCCTTACGAGGGACTTACGATCGTCCTCACTTTTCCCAAGGGCATCATTGCCGAGCCGACGAGTGGCGAGCAGACCAGCTGGTTCTTCAGCGACAATCGAGGGGTATTCATAGCGGCGCTGGGTTTCGTGTTGCTCATGTTCTACATGGTTCGCCAGTGGAAGAATGTCGGACGCGATCCGCAGAAGGGGATCGTCATCGCGCGCTACGAACCGCGAGAGGGACAGACGCCGGCGGGTTTGCGATTTGTACAGCGGATGGGTTACGACATGCGCTGCTTTACCGCCGATGTGCTCGCTCTCGCTGTGGGAGGACACCTGCGGATCGATCGCGAGGAAAAATTTTTCAAGGACGCATGGAGTCTCGAGCGGACTGGAGCGACTTCAGCGCAGCTCCCCTCGCCCGCTCAACAGACTCTGCTTGGCGGTCTGTTCCCGGGTGGTGCGCAGACGCTGGAACTGAAAAACTCCAACGCTGGCGTCGTTTCATCCGCGAAAGACGGGCATACGAAAGCCCTGGAGGCGGAGCTCAAGCCGCGATACTTCAAGCTCAACGGCGTGAAAGTTGGAATTGCGGTGCTGATTGCGGCGGTATTCGTGGGGATGGCCTTCATTCTGAGCGGTGGATACGGCATTCCCGCGATAGTTGTCCTTGGTGGCCTGATGGCATTGTCGCTCGCCGCGTTTGCTTTTCTGGTTCGCGCGCCCACAGCGGAAGGACGAATCCTTCTCGATGAGATTGAAGGTCTCAAGCTTTATATGAGCGTGGCCGAGCGCAATGAACTCGCCAGCATTCGTGGGCCGGACGAGCCGCCGCTCGACGCCAAGCGATACGAAGCGATGCTTCCGTACGCTGTTGCGCTGGACGTCGAGGATGCATGGACGAACAAGTTCACCGAGGCGGCCGGAGCGGCAGCCGCGGCAGCAGCTGCATCGAGCATGGTGTGGTACGGCGGTCATGGTCCGATCACCAATCTTGGCGACTTCAGTCACGCGGTGGGATCGAGTCTGAGTTCGACGATATCGTCGGCTTCGACTCCGCCGGGGAGTGGCTCCGGGTCGGGTGGTGGGGGATTCTCGGGTGGAGGCGGCGGAGGAGGCGGAGGGGGAGGGCGGTGAAAAACGCGGCGTACAAAAGCTTTAGGGCCCGGGCTTAGTGGGCTGGGGCCGCGGGCTAAACTCCTCCGAGTCCCGCATCGATGCTTCTGCCTCCTCGAGGAGGCAGAGATCCCGGCGCGCCATCGCGAGCGTGAAACCGGGTTCGCGGGCATCTCTCACCGCACCAAGAAAATCATTCAGCATCGTGCGGTAACCGAATGGGTCGCGCAAAGCGTCGAGGCCCACCGAGCGCGCTCGCCCCGATGTGAATCGCGCAAGCCCGTTTGATTCGAACGTGACAGCACCGGCAGTACCCTGAACCCTGGACCTTCGCAGGTGGCCGAGCGGAGCAGCGATTTCCCACGAGTGCATCAGTGTCGCTACTGCGCCGCCCTCGTATCGCAGCACCACGAGTGAACTGCGGTCGCGACCGATCGAGCCTCCAGTTCGGATCGCGTCAATGCCGATAACATTGAGACCGATGTTCGAGGCCAAGCTGATCCAGTGCACGCCGCCTTCGAACAGCGCACCGCCGCCGCTTTGCACGGGATCGGCGCGCCATCCAGCGACTCGCTGCCGTTTTGTCGCATCGAGCGTGACGAATCTGACATCACCCAGGTCACCGGAGCGAATGACTCTCCGCAGGTAGCTCGCGATAGGCTTGTAGAAGTAGTTCTCGGCCACCATGACCAGCTTGCCTGACGCGGCCGCAGCGTCGCAGACAATATCGGCATCGCCTGCCGACATGAATGCGGGCTTTTCGACAATTACATGGCGGCCGGCGCCGAGTGCCTCGAGTGCGAGGTCGCGGTGGGATGCGGTGGGTGTTGCGATCAGCACGACATCTATGGAGTCGTCTCGCATTGCGCTTTCGTACGAACCGAATGCACGGCGACCGCCAAAGGTACGGCAGAGCTCTTCAGCGCGCGCGCCATCGCGGCTTGCGAACGAGAGCGCTACACCTCCCATCCGGCGCAACGTCCGACTGTGCATCCGCGCGGCCATGCCGCAGCCTGCAAGCAGCACGCTCAATTCCCGCCCGCGCCTCACAGCGCCGCCGCGGCAATCACGATCACGCTAGCCGAGATGGCGACGTAGACAGGAACGAAGTAGAGCCGTTGCTGCAGGAGCCTGGGGTACAGCACCGGCTTGCCGCTGAACTTGCCACGTGGTACTGAGGGAAAGAAGAAGGTCTTGTACGTTTCCGCTGTTGCGCGCTCGTAACCGATCGCGGCGACGGCAATGAGCAGGTAGTTGGGGGTGATCTGCGCAAGGAGGCAGGCGTAAAGCACCGTCATGCCGGGGCTGCGAAAGAATTTCACGATGTCGAAGCCTTCTTTGGGCGCGTCCTTCCATGCTCCCCCCGCAGCGATCAGCATACCGACGACGAGACCGGCCAGCGCAGCGCGCGTAACGTGACCCAGTGTGGGCGTGCCGCTATCGAGGCTCGCCACCGCCCAGAGGCTGGCCGCTACACCAGCGATGTAAAAGGCGCCCGCAGCGAGACGCGCACTCCGGTTTGTGACTGGCACGCCCCGCAAGCTGAACTGCATCGGGATGAAATACTTCGATTGATCTTCGTTTCGTACAAAAGTCTTCCACGTTTCGACGATTCCACGCTCTGCGGCGTAGGAGAGTCCGAAGAGAAGGATTATTGCCTGCGGTGCCGGCAAGGGTAGGCCGAGCACCGCCTGGATTGCCATCGCGGCAATGCCGCCGATTGCGATACTGCGGACGAAAGTGGTGATGCCGAATCCCTCGTGCAGCGCGTCCTTGTACATGCCCCAGATTGAAGTGTGCAGTCCCGAGGCAAGGCCAACGGCGCATGCAATAGCGATTGTGCTCGATGAAATGGCGTTCATTGGACGGTCATGGTTGGAAGGTGATGCCGGATACGGCGTGCCGCCGGCATGCGACGTGCCGGGAGTGGCGCCGCTCCCGCGATACGCGTCGCAATGCGAAGCGCGTTGGCGGCTATTGTCAGGCTGGGGTTGAGACCAGCCGATCTCGGGAGCGCACTGCCGTCGACGACGTAGAGGTTGTCGAGTCCGCGGTAGCGACCATTCCCGTCGAGCGGTGACGTTTGTGGGTCGTCACCCATGCGAACAGTCCCGAGTGCGTGCGAGAACGTCTGGATCGGATGCGCGATTGTAAGGAGAGCGCCGGCTTCGCGGAGTATCTTCCGCGCGGTATCAGTCAGCACGCGAGCGAGCCGCTCGTCGCGCTCACTATATGAGTGGTCCACGCGAAGGGCAGGAAGACCGTAGCGGTCGGCCGATGCCACATCGACCGAAACAGCATTCCGGTAAAGTGGCTGGTCTTCCGCGATCACGAGAAGCCCGAGCGCGTGTGTTGTGAGCATGGCTGCCGGTTCTCGAAGAAGCGGCGGCAGGTATGCTCTTACGAGACCAGCGGGTGGGGTTAACTGCTGAATGCTGCCTGCGCTTTCGTACAGGTCGAGAATTGCGATCTGCTTGTCGAACTCTCCGGTAGGATTGGGACGGCGTGGAAAGACGCCGAGCACTACCGCGTTGCGATGACGTGTGAGATAGTGGCCAATTGTGTCTCCGGCGGAGTTCACATGGGCCAGCTCAGATGCGAGCAGGAGATGCGGTGTGGCGAGAGTGCCGGCGGCGAGGAGAACGCAGTTGGCGCGGAACATTTCCTTTTCGCCCGTGATTCGATTGACGCACTCGACGCCCGTGATGTGCCCACGCTTTGCGGCCAGGCGAACGCAGACTGTGTTGGCGCGCAGCGTGAGGCCCTGCCGAATGAGTGCGGGAATGACCCCCGTAGCGAGGTCGTTTTTCGACTCGGAGGCGCAGGCGTAGCCGTCGCATTGACCGCACATCACGCAGCCGCGCCGGTTGCCATTCGGCGAATACGAAATGGCGAGCGGAATGCGCGACGGAGTCAGGCCGATTCGTTTTGCGGCGTCTGACATCAACTGCGCCGAAGGAGCCAGTGCCGCTGGTCGCTGAGGGAAAGGCGTGCTGCGTTTTGGCTCGCCGGTGCCGGCCGCCGACTCACCGGCTACACCGAGAAGCGCCTCTGCGCGGGCGTAGAATGGCTCGATGTCTCCGTAGCGAAATGGCCACTCCGCGCCGCTGTCGCCGACTACGCCGGGACTGTGCTCGAAGTCGGTTTCACGAAATCGGAATGACGCGGCGCCGTAGAAGACTGATTGGCCGCCGACGCAATTCCACGCGCTTGCCCGATACGTCCCGCGACCGGTCGATACCTGGAATGATGCTTCACGGGTATAGTGGGGAGTAACGAGGCCTGCCCCGCGTTTGCCCCAGTTGTCGGGTCCACGAGCGACCCATCCGCCGCGTTCGATCATCAGGACGCGTTGGCCTGCCTGTACGAGGGGTAGTGCGGCCATGGCGCCGCCGAAGCCGCTGCCGATGACGATCGCGTCCCAGGTCATACAGCCTTTCCCGCGGGCGACGCGGTGGAAAGGCGGAGCAGGATTTCTGCAGGCGACATGAGTGACTCCGCAAAAGGGGTTCACCCGGAACGCGGGAAACCCTGCGAAATCGGCTCAGGCGGTCAATCGACGCTAGACTTCCGGGCACCGCGCGACGATGAAGACGTGGCCGATTTTCATTGAGAAGATCATATTCGCCGACGTATCGATCTTCGTTCGCTTCGCGTAAACGGCTCTCGACTTCCGGATCAAGGGCACCGATGCCATCAAGCTTTCTGACCAACCGAAGCAGTTCGACCGGAGTGTCACGAACCCTCAAGTCGCAGGCGATGGTGCTGGGCGGTTCGCTCGCCGCGCTGTGGGTCGTTTTTGTTGTCACCGTGCTGTCGGGTGGCTCACTCCTCTCGTTCGGCGTAATACCGCGTACCACCGGTGGCCTGCGAGGCATTCTGTTCGCGCCGTTCCTTCACGGCGGGCTCAATCACCTGGTCGCGAACAGCATTCCATTCGTCGTGCTCGGCTGGCTCGTAATGCTGCGCGACTCGAAACATTTTCTTCCGGTCACGCTGTTTGCAATGGCGGGTTCCGGGCTCACGGCGTGGCTGCTGGGCGCCACCGGGTCGGTGCACATCGGGGCAAGCGGGGTGATATTCGGCTATCTCGGATTTCTGATTCTGAGCGGCTGGTTCGCTCGGAGTTTCGGGAGCATTCTGATCAGCGTGGTCGTGACCGTGATGTGGGGTGGCATTCTGCTGGGCGTGATGCCCGGACAGCCAGGGATAAGCTGGCAGGCACATTTCGGCGGGTTCATCGGCGGCGTTCTCGCGGCGCGGCGCTTTCGAAGCAGATGAACGTATTGATTCGCCGCGCGACCGACGCCGACGCGGCACTTCTGTCGTCGATGGCCCTCAAGATATTCCTCGACACTTTCGCGACGGGAAACCGGCCCCAGGACATCGCCCTTCATGCGCAGCGCGCATACAGTCCCGAGATACAGCTTCGTGAACTGCGTGATGAGTCGAAGGTCTGGTTAATCGCCGAGGCGGACGGCGACCCTGCGGGATTCGCGATGGTTGGTGAGCCCGAGTCGAAGAGCTGCGCCGCGTTCGAAGCACCCGTCGAGCTGTTCCGTTTCTATGTCGACAAGGCCTGGCACGGTACAGGAGTCGCGCAGCCGATGATGGAGGCGGTCGAGGACTTCGCGCGATCGGTTGGTGGGCGAACTCTTTGCCTGGGCGTGTGGGAGCGTAATCCTCGTGCGATCCGCTTCTACGAGAAAATCGGATTCAGGGACGTCGGGTCGCAGCCGTACATGCTCGGCGAGGATTTGCAGACCGATCGCGTGATGGTGCGCGACATCGCGCCGGTCAGTCCGGGATAGCGGCCACGACAGCGTCTATTCCGGGCCATCCGTCGAGACTGTAGCGCTCAATCGTACGGAGGTAGTGCACTCCCGCCGCGCCGTGTTGGTCGAGAACCACTGCTGCTGCTTTCCGGACTGCGTCTGCATCGGCGTAGGGTGGCTCCAGTGAGTCGGGCATCTTCGCGTTCTCGTGTTCAACGCCGGCCGCGTCGAGAAAGCTGGTTTGAATCGCCGGTTCGACCTCGAGATACAGCAGCTGAAGCAGGTCGAGTTCGTCCTCGGAACTCTCGGCCTTCATTCTGACGATCTCTTTTGCGACGCGCTCCACCGGCCATGTACGGAGTGTGACTGCTCGAAAGCCGCCTCCCCTCGACACGAGACGCTGGATGAACTGTTCCCGGCCTTCGCGGCCCGATTTCATGGCGTGAATGACGAGTGCAACGCGGCGCTCGACAGGCAGTGTGCGGTAGGGAGTGAGTTTCGACATACCGGAAAATCTAACCTTGGCTCAGCGCCTCCATTCCGCAAAGGCGCTGGCGTTTCCGGCCTGGTCGACGCCCTGGACCAATACGCGTTGAAAACCCGATGGAAGGGAGATAGTTCGATCGGTGCCGAAGAGGATTTTTGTTGTCCAGGCCCCGGAAGCATTGATGCGCAGCGCCCACCATCTCGCGGACTCGCCCGGTGCAGGCGTGATCTGGAGAATATCGGAGGTCACGGCGATCGACGGAGCACCCGGTGGCGTGGAGTCGAGCCATGGCGATGCGGGTACCAGCGCGCCCGCTTTGTAGAGATCGCCCGACAGTGCGGTCGCAAGCGCACCCCCGTTTCGCTTGAGAGTCCAACTGGTGTTGTAAAGGAGGTGCCCGGTCCCTGTGCCACGCTGCCGCGTCGTGCGAATCTGGTCAGGGATCTCCTGTGTCGAGAAGGCGCTCGCGGTTCCATCGTTCACCCGGTACGCTGCCATGCCGGGCCACACGTGCCGTCCCGCAATGTTCTGCCCGATCCACCAGTCGAGTAGTGCGGGAAAACTCTGCTGAGGTGCTGCGATCGACCAGTAGAGTTGAGGAGCGAGGTAGTCGAGCCAACCCTGTTGCAGCCATTTGCGCGAGTCCGCATAAATACTGGCGTACGCATCGAGCCCGGAGATGCCTGGCGGGAATCCCGGTCGCCAGATTCCGAACGGAGAAATGCCCACTTTGATCGTGGGCTTTATCGCGTGCACCTCGCGGTACATGCGCTCGACGAAACGGTCGATGTTGGCGCGGCGCCAGTTGTCGCGCGCTAGCCCAGTGCCGTATTTCGACCACGTCGCGTCGTCGGGAAAGGCAAGCGGTTGCCCGGCAACGTTGATGACGTAAGGATAGAAGTAGTCATCGGCATGAATGCCATCGATGTCATAGCGGCGGACGATGTCGGCGATCACGCTCATCGAGCGATCCTGCACGTCGGGCTCACCCGGATCCATCCATATGTTGCCGCCGTACACGCGTACCAGATCTCGCCGCGCTCTGAAGATGTGCGGAGCGACCATCGTGGCGGTGTCGGACGTATTGCCGGCGCGGAACGGGTTGATCCACGCATGCAGCTCCATCCCCCTCGCGTGTGCTTCCTGAATCGCAAACGAAAGGGGATCGTAACCCGGACTCGTACCCTGCGCTCCAGTCAGAAGCGATGCCCACGGCTCGAGCGACGACTGGTACACGGCGTCACCGGCAGGCCGCACATGAAAGACGATCGTGTTGATCCCGGTCGCTTGCGCCCGGGCGATGATATCGGTGAGCTCCGCGCGCTGCTGATCGGCCGTGAGATTCCGAGCGGAAGGCCAGTCGATATTCGCAACAGTAGCGACCCAGAGCCCGCGCATCTCGCGCTGAAGGCCCGGCGCTGCGGTGTCGGCGGGCACAATCGGTAGCGTCGGAGTGGTGATGTCGGTGGCCGAGCCAGAGCAGGCCCCGGCGGCGAGGAGGGCCAGAAGCGGCGCGATCCGTCGTACCATTCCGGAAGACTTTGGGGAGGGCATTCTTCACTTTGCACCGGCCACTATCCAGGCGCAAGACGGCCAGTCAGCACTCGCCCGTGAATGTTGTGAACATGTCACGGCTGGACGGGAAGATGGAAAGCGACTAAGTAACACCTTCGCGCATCAGGCGTTCAACTTGCACTGGGAGGGGCAATGCCCATCTTGAAGCCACTCATCGACGTAGTGACTCTCGGGTCTGCGCATCCCATCCGGAGGCTCCTCGGCTATTACGCGATCCTCGGCCTGGTGATGTGGGGGCTCGCTCGCTTCATCCCCGAGAGCCAGAACCTGATTCTGGGAAGAGGGGCGGATACGACCATGCAGGTGCCGGCGATGCTCCAGGACGGATTGAGCGCCTCTCCGTCTGCGTCACTTCTGGGAGTCGGCTCTCTCGCCGAGCTGGCCATCACGACCACCGTGATCCTGATGGGAACGCTGGTGCTGATGCTGCCGGTATCCTGGGTTTACATGTCGGCGCGCTCGGTCACGGGCCACAGTCAGGCGATCGTTCAGACGCTGGTAATTCTCCCGCTCGTGGTGGCGGGGATCGTGATGATCGTGCAGCACAGTCTGGCGCTCGCATTCAGTCTGGCCGGTGTGGTGGCAGCGGTGAGGTTTCGAACTACGCTACGTGATACTCGGGATGTAGTGTTCATTTTCCTGAGCATCGCGATCGGCTTTGCGGCTGGCGTTCAGTCGCTTGCCGTTGGCGCAGTACTGTCGGTGATCTTCAATTTTGTGCTGCTGTTCACCTGGCGTTACGACTATGGGCGGAATGTGCTGACGCCCACTGCATCGTCCAGATGGTCCGAGCCACTCGACCTTCTTGCCAATGCCACGGCGGAGAGCGAGGTGCCTGACCGCGACCTCGTCCTCAGCCTCACGCCGACCGAAGCCGGTCTTCTCGCTGACCGGTTCGAGCGAGTGAGTGACGTTCTGGGCACGAACAAGAAGAAGCCGCGCTACAATGCGGTTCTTACCGTCACGACAGACAACGTCGGCGAAGCGCAGGCTGCCGTCCAGGAGGTTCTGGACAAGGCGGTGAAGCGGTGGCGGCTCGACGAGGTCGTGACGAATGTCGGCAAGCCGTCGGAGATCCACTACATAGTCCGGATGAAGAAAGCGATAATGCGCGATCAGGTCATCACCGCCGTTCACGACAAGGCGGGTGGTCTCATTCAGGCCGCAAACCTGGAGCTTGGCGAGCGCCTGCAAAAGGATGGCGACAAGGAATGAAATTTCTGCGATTGCTCTCGCTGCTGGCCTGCGCGCTCGGTGCGCTCTCCGGGTGCCGTTTCGGCTCCGATAACGCTGAATCCCGGGTGAAAGCCGCGGCAGCCAAGCGGTCGGAGCTTCTCGCAAAGCGTCTTGCAGTCGCTGACTCAAACCCGTCCGGAAAGAAGCCGGTTGCCCTGTGGGTGATGCCGCCCGAATTACGCGAAATATCCGGCCTCGCTCTGACAGCGGACGGGCTGCTTCTGGCCCACGGTGACGAGCAGGCGCTCATCTATATCATCAACCCGCGCACGGGGATCGTCGTCGACCGATTCCATGTGGGAAAAAAGCGCAGGGGAGATTTTGAGGGCATTACAGTCGCCGGCAGCGACATTTTCCTGCTCGAAAGCAATGGAAGCCTCCTGCAGTTCAAGCGAGGGGGGAATGGTGATCGCGTAAAGTTCGCAGTGCGCGATGCCCGGCTGGGCAAGGAATGCGAGTTCGAGGGTGTTGCCTACCAGGCCGACAGCGCGTGGCTCGTGATGCCGTGCAAGCGCGTCTCGAAAAAGAGTATGCGTGACCAGATGGTGTTTTATCGCTTCCGCATTCAAGGTCCGGATAACGGCAAGGTTTCCATGTTCACAGTTCCTCTTCACGAGGTCATTGGTTCGAACGACTGGAAAGAATTCAATGCGTCCGATATGGCCATCGACCCGGGCACCGGCAACTACGTGATCGTTTCGTCGCAGCAAAAAGGGCTGGTGGTGATGACGCCGACCGGAGAGGTGCTTCGGTCTGAGCCGCTCCCGGGGAAGCACCTGCAGGCAGAGGGGGTCGCTGTCACTTCCGACAATATCCTGATCATCAGCGACGAAGCGAGGAACGACCCGGCAGTAATCTCGCTTTACAGGTGGCGGAACTGATCGGCAGGGGATAGCGAGCAAGATGATCCCTGTGGGCCGCATGTACCGCGCCGCGTTTGCGGCGACTGCCATCCTGACGCCGGCACTGCCGATATCTGTACAAGGGCAGTTGCCAGTCGTAATCGGGAAAGACAGCGTCACCGTTCAGGCGGGTGCGGTCTACGCCGCCGGTGGACTGCACAGGTTTTTTTTCGGCGACAACTACCGGGATCAGTGGACGACACCGATAAGAGTTCCGGTGCTGGACCTTGGAAGTTTCGACGGCGGCCTCACGCCCACGAAGGTTGGCGGCGGAAGGCAGACCAAATCGCTTCGGATGGTTACGCCCGACAGCTCCGAATATGTTTTTCGTCCCGTGTTCAAGGCGCAAACGATCCTTCCCGACCAATACAAGGGGACGATCATCTGGAAGGTTTTCCGGGACCAGGCCAGCGCGTCCCATCCCGCTGGAACCGTCGCCGCTGCACCGGTCCTCGCGGCAGTGGGCCTGCTACACCCTACACCGCGGCTTGCGGTGATGCCGGACGATGCTCGACTCGGAGATTTCAGAAGGGATTTCGCGGGCCTTCTGGGCACGATCGAGGAGTATCCGGCCGTACCGAAACGGGGACGTGCATTCGCGGGGGCCAGCTCAATAATCGACGCCGACGAGCTGCTCGAGAAACTTGATCGCAATCCATCCACGCAGGTGGACGCGCGCGCGTTTCTCAGAGCGAGGCTGGTAGATCTCTTCCTGAATGACAACGATCGCCATCCAGATCAATGGAAGTGGGCGCGGCGAGGCGGCGGTAATCGTCAGCCATGGGCTCCGATTCCGCGCGATCGCGACAAGATCTTCGTGACGTATGAAGGTTTGGTGCTCGACATCGCGCGAAATGCATCGTCTGCGCTGGTCGAGTTCGGCCCGCGCTACCCTCGGGGGAGCGCGCTTTTCGAAAACGCCATGGAGTTTGATCGAAGGTTACTTGGCGGTCTCGACAAATCGGTGTGGAATGCAGAAGCTGAGGCGTTGCAGCGGACAATCACCGACGACGTAATTTCGCGAGTGACACGTGCCATGCCGCCGGAGTACGCGCAATCTTCTGCGACCATCGGCGCAATCCTTAAGGAGCGCCGCGCCGGGCTGGCCGACGC
>JBKJRW010000138.1:0-3139 GCA_046593165.1 Gemmatimonadaceae bacterium | reverse complement strand
ATCGAGACGGGCAAGGGACTGAATGCCGACAAGACCATCAAGGAAGACGAGCACGATTTCAAAGTCCGCGACACCATTTACGTGTCGGTGAAGACCCAGGGCGCGGGATCGGGCAAGCTCGCCGCAAAGTTCACGTACCAGGATGGCCAGACTGTCGAAGAATCATCGCAGGACATCGCACCGACGGGCGAGGCTCATCACGAGTTCCACATTCAGAAAGCGACCGCGTGGCCGAAAGGCGACTACAAAGTCGACGTGATGCTCAACGGCGTTTCGGCCGGCACGAAGGACTTCACCATCAAGTAGACGATGGCCCCTCCTCGGGGGGGTGAATTGAATCAAAGGGCTGCGAATGTGTTTCGCGGCCCTTTGTGCAATCCGTAGTCCCGAGTTTTCGGTTTTGCTTCCGGACGGATTTCACGAACCGTAGTTTCCCCCATCCTCTCAGCGCCCCATCAAGGATCCAGTCATGCCTTTGCCAATGTCCCGCGTGAGCCGAACGCTTGCGATCGTCGCACTTTTCGTGGCACCGCCTCTCGGCGCTCAACACGCCGAGCATTCGGTGCCGGGCGCACAGCCGGTGCCGGCCACAGCCGCAGCCCCATCAACCATCGGCGACTCCGCCATGCTCCTCTACCGTGAGGCGCTCGGCCCCTTTACTCGCAACGCCGGCAGCGCGTCACGCGATGCGCAGTCGTATTTCGATCAGGGAATGCAGCTCATGTATTCGTTCGCACAGCCAGAGGCGGTGCGATCGTTCCGCGAATCGCAACGGCGCGATTCGGCGTGCGCTGCATGCTACTGGGGTGAAGCGTGGTCGCGCGGCGCGTACCTCAACTCGAGGATGGACTCCGCTGGCGGCGCCCGGGCGTACGCTGCCGCGCAGAACGCGCTTCGTCTTGTTACGAGAACTTCGCGCTCGGTTGATCGAGCCCTGATCACCGCAATGGCCGCCCGGTACGAACCAGTATTCCAGCGTGCGCGTCGAGCTTCCCTCGACACCGCCTACTCCAATGCGATGGCCGCAGCTCATGCGGCATTCCCAAAGGATGACGACATCGCGACGCTGTACGCCGAGTCGCTGATGCTGATCGAGCCGCGTCGCGGCGTGTGGAGCCTTTCCAAGCCCTCTATCGTGCGGATTCATCAGGTACTCGAAGGTGTGCTCACGCGTAATCGCGCGCACCCCGGCGCATGCCATCTCTACGTTCACGCAACCGAGACCACGCCACGCGCAGGAAGCGCCGAGTCTTGCGCCGAGTTGCTGGGCAGTAGCATTCCCGGTGCGAGCCACATCAATCACATGCCGTCGCACACGTTCAACAGAGTGGGGCGGTGGGGCGACGCGGTGCGCGCAAACATCACGGCGTTTCATTCTGACCAGCGCTCCGCGACAGGCGGCGGGTTTGCCATCTATCCCGCTCACAACCTGCACATGCTGCTGTTCGCGGCGTCGATGGATGGACAGGGCGCGATCGCGGAGCAGGCCGCGCGCGACTACGCGAAGATTGTGGACGGCGGCGTGTTCTACCGCTCGCTCGTTCTGCTTCGGTTTGGCCGTTTCGACGAAGTGCTTGCACTCGAGTCTCCACCGGCAGGCGCGATACCGCGCGGACTCTGGGAGTTCGCGCGCGGATATGCGCATTTGCGTGTCGGCGATCCTGACAATGCGCGTGCTTACCTCGAGCGTGTCGAGCGGGCTGCGCGGGCTACACAGGCATCTGAGACAATTCGCGGTCACACTGCTGCGTCGATCCTGGGAATCGCCGGCGGCATTCTGCGCGGCGAACTTCTGCGAAGGGAAGGGAAGCTGGATAGTGCCATCGCGGTATTCGAACGCGCCGTCGCGCTCGAGCAAAAGCTCCAGTACGACGAGCCCGAGCCGCTCAACTTCTCGGCAACGGACTGGCTCGGCGCCTCGCTGTTGGAGAAAGGGCGTGCTGCTGACGCCGAGCGGGTTTATCGTGCTGCGCTGGAGCATCGTCCGCGGAATGGGTGGAGCCTGATAGGTCTGGAGCAGGCGCTGGCGAAACAAGCGCGAAGTGCCGATGCCGCCGATGCTCGTCGACAGTTTCAGACCGCGTGGGCGCGGTCGGACACGTGGATTACGGCGTCGCGCTTCTGAAAAAAAACTCTGCACGACGCTTGTGCAGGGCTGACGCGATGGACAGATAGCTCTCTGGGAACCGCACGCTCACCCCTTGGGACTGGAGCGATTTGTGAGGCAATGCAAAGAAGACAGTCAGCGGACAGTCAGGCGCACCAGCTCCAGAGCTCATTTGCGCCGCGCGTTCATTCTTTCATCGATACTCGTGTTGTCGGCGGTGGCGGCTTGCGGTGGAAGCGATTCACCCGGACCGACGCCACAATCACCGCGGCAGGATTCGGCATCGACCGTCGTCGGATCAGGTGGTGGGCTGGTCGTCACGCCGAATGGAGACGCGGGTGTTCAAATCCCGCCCGGTGTGCTCGGTCAGAATGCAACCATCACGGTCGCAAAGCTTCCGACCCCCGGAACTCCGGGTCAGGGTCCGCTTCCTACGTCGCTCAATCAGTATGGTCCGTACTACGAGATCTCGATTTCCCCCGCGAACACGCAGCTGGGTGATTCCGTTCGCGTCGGAGTTTGCCAGGTGACCAACCCTTCGAGCCCATTCTACGCACCTGAAGTGATTCACGATCAGTTGCGATTGGCCCACACAGTTGCCGGAGCGACAGAAATCCTCGAGCGCGTCGGCGTCAGTGATTTCCTGAACTGTATCGGCGTGACCACGAGCAACGCCGAACGGTCCGGTCGTTCGCGCCTCGGCCGCACATTCGCGTCCCTCTTGAACCACACACTCGGCTTCCTGGCTCCGACCACTTTGCACGCCGCTCACGGTGGACTGGGCGGAAAGGTCAAGTCGTTCAGTCCGTTTGGCGCGGTGGACCCGCTCACGGGACTCGTGATCGGACCCGATATTGCGGTCGCCGCGACCGCGCTTGAGGAAAACATCGGTGCCGCCGCGTCTGACGGGACTAATTATCTCGTCACTTTTTCGAATCGAAATGGAGCAGGTCAGCAGACGCCGGCTGCGCAGCTGGTGTCCGCGACAGGATCGCTCATTGGCGGACAGATAGTGCCAATCGGCGCAACTGG
>JBKJRW010000077.1:0-11636 GCA_046593165.1 Gemmatimonadaceae bacterium | reverse complement strand
CGACGCCGATATGTACGCACTGGGGGATCGAGAGAAGATCCATCAGATCGTGATCAATCTTCTGAGCAACGCAATCAAGTTCACCGACCCGGGCGGAAAAGTCGCTGTCGAGTGCAGGAACGGTGGCGACACTGTCAGTATCGTAGTGAGCGACACCGGCTCGGGTATCGCGCCTGAAAATTTCGACCGTATATTCGAGCCTTTCGTTCAGGCTATTGCGAAGTCGGCACACGCGAGTGAAGGCGTCGGACTGGGCCTCGCGATTAGCCGCAACCTCGCGCGCGGCATGGGAGGGGATCTAACACTGCAGAGCACCGCAGGCGCGGGTTCCAGCTTCACGCTGACGCTCCCCCGGTCGAACGCGCCGATCCTGTAGCTTCAAAGCCCGACGTCTGGCACTTCCGGCACGGCGTCATGACGACAACCTTTGACATATGTCAGACACTCTCCGCCACCCC
The DNA here is from genome assembly GCA_046593165.1 of Gemmatimonadaceae bacterium. GTDB lineage: Bacteria > Gemmatimonadota > Gemmatimonadetes > Gemmatimonadales > Gemmatimonadaceae > UBA4720. The sequence continues at coordinate 11,178 of JBKJRW010000077.1, read as the reverse complement.
GTCGTCCAGATCGAGTATCCCGACTGGGTCGATTCGATCGTTGACTGGAATCGAATTTACGTCTCGGATCACGACCGGATGCGCCTTGCCATCGATGTAGCCCGGGAGAATGTCGATCGCGGCTCTGGCGGACCCTTTGGCGCCGCGATCTTCGAGTCCGTTTCGGGACGGGTTGTAGCGGTGGGTATTAACTGCGTCGTTCGACTGAACAATTGCACTCTCCACGGGGAGATGATGGCGTTCATGATGGCTCAGAAGCGGGTAGGCTCCTTCACGCTGAACGCCCCGCATCTGCCATCACACGAGCTCCACACTTCGTGCGAGCCATGCGCGATGTGCCTCGGCGCCAGTCTCTGGAGTGGCGTGCGGAGAGTCGTGTACGGCGCCGCACGCGAAGACGCGTCGATACTGAACTTCGAGGAGGGCCCGGTATTCCCTGAGTCGTACCGATACCTCGAAGACAGGAACATGGAAATCGTCCGCGACGTTCTGCGTGAAGAAGCGCGCGCGGTTCTGGAGGCGTACCGCGCGAAGAGCGGGCAGATCTACAACGGCTGAGTGAATCTCCAACTCTTCCGGATGCCTCGGTTAGGTGGCAACCTTTCGGAATGAGAGGAGACGATCTGACGAAGCGAGCGGCCGGGAGCAGGGATTCGGACCCTGGATACCTCGCCGAGGCCACGGCGGCACTCAAGGAGGCAAATCTCGCCTTCGCGAGTGCGCACCCCGGAGAAGGTCCGGGACGCCAGCCGGTCCATACGGTTTACGGTGGTGCACAGCTTTTTGCGGCCGATTCGGTCCCGAAACTTGGCCGCATCGCCAGACGCGCGATCGAAGACCATGCCCCCGATGCCATATCACTTGGCGAAGCTGTTGGAATAAGCGACCATCCAGCGCTCGCAACGATTCACGCGCGAGTGCGGGAGAAGCTCGAGCGCGAGCCGATCGAGGATTTCCGCATCGATTTCGAGGATGGATACGGAAATCGTCCTGACGCCGAAGAGGATGGCCATTCGGCGGTAGTCGCGGCTGAGGTCGCGAAGGGGATGCGCGAGGGGACTCTTTCTCCGTTTATCGGAATGCGCATCAAGCCGCTCAACGAAGAGCTGCGCGTGCGCAGTATCCGCACGCTTGACCTGGTGACGACGGCGCTCGTTGAGGCTGGCGGACTTCCCGAGCGTTGGGTGGTGACCATCCCGAAGATCACGATAATCGAACAGGTGGAGTACACGGTTTCTGTGCTGCGCGATCTGGAACGAAAACTTGGGCTTGCTGACGGTACCCTTCGCTTCGAAGCAATGGTCGAGACGCCGCAGATCATTCTTGATTCGGCCGGTACTTCGCTCCTGCCGCGAGTGCTCGCTGCATCTGACGGCAGGCTGCGTGGCGCACACTTCGGAACGTACGACTACACTGCTGGCATCAACATCACCGCCGCGCACCAGCGCATGCAGCATCGGGCCTGCGATTTCGCGAAGCATTTCATGCAGGTTGCATTCGCCGGCACCGATGTCTGGCTTTCCGACGGCTCGACTACAGTTATGCCCGTCGCGATTCATCGTGCGGCGGCAGGCACGGCACTCACGGCTGATCAGAAGGCGGCAAACAGAGCCAGCGTTCACGGCGCCTGGAAGCTTCATTTCGACGACATCAGGCACTCTTTGGCGGGCGGGTTCTATCAGGGATGGGATCTGCACCCCGCGCAGCTCGTCACTCGGTATGCCGCGCTTTACAGTTTCTTCCTCGAGGGAATCGATGCAGCCGGCGTGCGACTCAGCAACTTCGTGGGCAAGGCGGCGCAGGCAACCCTGGTTGGCGACGTCTTCGACGATGCAGCCACTGGACAGGGATTGCTGAATTTCTTTCTTCGCGGAATCAATTCCGGAGCCATTACGGAAGGCGAAGCGCTTCGCATGACAGGACTGACGGCCGATGAATTCCGCGGACGCAGCTTCGTGAAGATCATGCGGGGAGGAAAGTGAGGGGAAGAAAGTGAGGGGAAGGAAGTGAGCGGTAGCATGATCGAGGTTCTCGACCTCATCGCGCGATGGATCCATGTCATCGCCAGCATCATGTGGGTGGGCAATTCGCTTCTCTTCAACTGGCTCGATCGATCGCTCGTTCCCGCTCACACCGCAGGACAGACCCCGAAGCCAATCGGCACTATCTGGCTGCTGCATAGCGGCGGCTTCTACTATGTCGAGAAAACTCTGCTCGAAGGTGATCGCATGCCTGCCCCGCTGCACTGGTTCAAGTGGCAGGCTTATACCACATGGCTGAGCGGTGCAGCGCTCCTGATCATCGTCTACTATGCGGGTGGCCGGGCGGTGATGAGCAATCCATCGGCGTCGGGCCTGTCGCATGTCGAGGCAAGCGCGCTCGGAATCGGCGCGATAGTCGCCGGATGGCTTCTATATGAAGTGACGCAGCGCTTTGTTGCAGCGCGCGCACCGGCGGCGGCGGGAGCATTGTGGCTCGCCGGATTCATCGCGATGTCCATCACTCTCACTCAGTTTCTCGATGGACGCGCCGCCTTTATTCATGTGGGCGCAATGCTCGCGACAATCATGGCCGGCAATGTTGCGCTGACCATCGTGCCCTCGCAGCGCGAACTCGTCGCCTCGGTCGCCGAGGGGCGCGGTGCCGACCCAATCGTATCGGCTCGCGCCAAGCGAGTGTCGGGATTCAACAACTACTTCACATTTCCCGTAATTGTCCTGATGGTGAGCAGCCATTTCCCGTCGGTTTACAGTCACCGATGGAATTGGCTGCTGCTCCTTCTGCTTGTCGCGGTTGGAGCGGCAGTGCGTTACGTGCTCAATCTTCGCTGGACTCTCGAGGCGTGGAAACCGGCGCTCGCCGCGACAATCGTCGCCGGCGTGGCCCTCCTTTTTGCAATCATGCGGGCTGGCGCACCTGACCCCGCGCCAGTTGTCGACGCTCCGTCAGGCACCGTGACATTTGAAGACGCAAGACACATCATCGACCGCCGCTGCGCCGTGTGCCACTCCGAGCGGCCCGCCGATCTCTCGTTCGGCGTGGCCCCAGGTGGGGTCAACTTCGATACCCGCGAACAGATAGAGGCTCGTGCTGCAAGAATTCTCGAGCGCGCTGTCGTCACGCGCACGATGCCTCCGGCGAACAAGACATACGTGACAGACGCCGAGCGAGCCTTGTTGGGGCGATGGGCCCGGAATGTCTCAGTAACTCGCAATCGATGACAATCCCCGAATAACCTTCGCTTGATTCTTGCCTTGTTTGGGCGTTGCCCAAAATTCCTCAAGGCAAACCATGATTCGGCTTACCGACGCAGTTCATTCTCGTAACCTCCGGCGAACCACGATTTCGCTCGCCTCGTTCGCGGCTATCGCCTGCGGATCGCCCGCGCGCCTGCCGATCGAAGCCGGAATTGGACCCAATCCCCAGCTTCCACCGCCCAGCACATCCCTCATTCCCGTAATCAACGTCGTCACGGCAAAGGGATGGAAGAACGGAGCGAAGCCAGTGGGGCCGCCCGGCACATCGGTAACAGCATTCGCGTCCGGGCTGGATCACCCCCGCTGGCTATACGTTCTGCCCAACGGCGACGTCCTTGTCGCTGAAACGAATGCGCCGCCGAGACCCGACGACGCCAAAGGGATCAAGGGGTTCTTCTTCAAATATTTTCAGAAGAAAGCGGGAGGCGCCGTCCCAAGCGCAAACCGTATAACCCTGTTGCGCGACACCAACGCTGACGGAGTGGTCGACGTACGAAGCGTATTCGCGAGCGGCCTCAACAGCCCCTTCGGCATGGCGCTCATCGGCAACACGTTCTATGTGGCAAACGCGGACGCCCTTGTCCGTTTTGCCTACACTCCGGGTGCAACGCAGATCACCACACCCGCGACCAGAGTCACCGCCCTTCCCGGAGGCAGGCTCAACCACCACTGGACCAAGAGTCTCATCGCGAGCCCGGACGGATCACGCTTGTACGTTGGAATTGGCTCCAACAGCAACGCCGCCGAGAACGGAATCGAAAAGGAAACCGGCCGCGCCGCAATCTGGGAGATCGATCCACCGTCGGGAGCGCATCGCATCTTCGCGTCGGGCCTTCGCAATCCTGTCGGGTTGGCGTGGGCCCCGGAAACCAGTGCTCTCTGGACGGCTGTCAATGAGCGCGACGAACTCGGCAGTGACCTGGTTCCGGATTACATGACTTCCGTGCGCGACGGCGGCTTCTACGGCTGGCCCTACAGCTACTACGGCGACCACCTCGACTCACGCGTAAAGCCGCAACGCCCCGACCTCGTCGCGAAAGCACTCGTCCCCGACTACGCACTCGGCGCGCATACAGCATCGCTCGGACTCGCGTACGCGAAGGAAACGTCGCTGCCCTCCCCGTTTGCCGGTGGAATGTTCGTCGGGCAGCATGGATCGTGGAATCGAAAGCCCCGCAGCGGCTACAAGGTGATATTCATCCCGTTCAAGGACGGAAAGCCTTTCGGGTCGCCGCTGGATTTGTTGACTGGATTCGTGGAAGACAACGGAGACGCTATGGGTCGGCCCGTTGGAGTTGCCGTCGATACTCGAGGGGGAGTGCTTGTCGCAGACGATGTTGGTAATGTCGTCTGGAGAGTGGCTGGAGTGAAGAAATAGCTTTGATCTGCGGCCTTCTTTGAAGTCAGGTACCTCGATACGTAGAGTAGCCATAAGGACTGACAAGCAACGGCACATGATAATGGTCGGTGCCCTCCGCTATCTGAAAACTGACGACAATCTGAGTGTAAAAGCTCGATCGCTTCGAACCCGCGAAATAGTCTCCAACAGAAAACGTCAGCTTGTACTCGCCCTCAGCAAGCGACGACCCGCCCTGAAGCAGATCCCGAACCCTTCCGTCCTCATCTGTCACTCCCGACCCAATCAGCGAGTGATCCCGCTCGAGCGTGACCCGTACACCTGCGGCTGGCTTCCCAAGCGCTGTGTCCAGAACGTGCGTGCTGATGGTACTCATTGATCCTCTCCGAAAAGCTTTCTCAGTCTCAACCGCGTAATCCTGCGCTGCTCCTCGGCAGCCACGCAAATCTCTGCCTCCGGGTCGTTCGAGAGACGCTCTCGCGCGAGCGCCAGCATTTGCTCAGCCGACATCCCGGTCGCACATACAAGGTAGATGTGGCCGAAGCGTTCCTCATAGACCCTGTTGGCTTCGGCCAATGCTTCATTCACGCCCGCAGGCGCCGATTCGATTCCTGCCTGCTCACCCGACGACCAGCTTTCTGCACGTGATGACCGCGCCACTGCCGCGCGACTCTCTCCGATTCGTGGATGATGCGCAAACGCCTCGTACAAGTCCTTCTTCCCGGTTGATCTCCACACTTCATCAGCCGCAGACATGGCCCTGGCGACTGACCCGAATGGCCGGCGCTCAACCATTTCCTTCACCCACCGGGACGAGCCACAACACGAGCGGAGCACCTCGGCTGCGTCAGCCGCCGGCATCGCGTTGAATTCATCGACGGTCACTTGCGGGTCACTCTCCCGATCAGGCGCAGACGAGCGACGCCGCCGTCGGGATAAATATTGAGTCGCACATGTGTGGCGGAACTGTGAACTGTATCGTGGAAATGATGCCTCGTGTGGGGCTGCACCGGTATTTCGGCCACGAGCGGCTTCCACCACGCCGCGTCGCCGTCGAACTTCGACTTCACATCTCCGGTATCGCACCACTCCAGCATCACGCTGCCCGGCGCATTTCCCTTGAAGTGATCTGTGTCCAGCTCGACACGCTCTATCACACCACGCCGGGCGAGCCGAACGATCGTCCATTCGTGACCGGGGCCACGCCTCCGCTTCGTCTCCCACCCATCGCCCATGTGAGTCGAGCGACCGGGCAAAACGAGATTCTGTCGATGCCCGTAATGCATGTCGCTGCATTCCACCACAAATCCGCCGTTTTCCATCGCCGCCAGATCGGTCTCTCGCTCCGCAGCAAATACGCGTTCATCGGCCACCACATCTCCATGAACGCGAAGACGAGCGACTCCTCCGTCGGGGAAAATATTGAGACGCAGATGAGTCACTCGCTGTGCCTCACCCACGACCTCGAACTCATTCGTCGAATTTCCGGTAAGCGATGCCTCCTCAATCAGTGGCATCCACTGCGTTCCTTCCAGCGATCCGGCTGATGACGAGCCCTCAAAGGCACACGCATCGACACTGGCGCGCTCCGGAAAATTGCCGGTGAAAAACGAAGTGTCGATCACAACACCCCGAACTATCCCCGGAACTCCGAGGCGCACGATGGCCCAATCGTGCCCCGGCGACCGCCTGCGGCGCGTCTCCCATCCATCCATCCACTTACCGCGCTCGGTGTACACGCCCTCGCGCCATTGCGGCGGTGACGCCTTGAGGAGTGCTTCCATGGGCGCAAAGAACTCGTCGTTCGCGGAGATCACCGCACCGCCGAGCCGCTCCGATGCGAGGTCAATGAGATCGGTGAACGAACCCAACGTTTCTCCTGCTTTCAGGTTGTACGGCGCGTATCGGCAAACACCTGCCGTCCGCCAACGTATGTCTCTACAACTGTTCCGTAGAGCTCGCGCTCCAGGTACGGCGTCACTTTGTGTCGGTGGCGGAGGGATGCCGCGTCCACGACGAACCTCGCGTCAGGATCCCACACCAGAATGTCGGCGTCATATCCGGCAGCGATAGCCCCCTTTTTCGCGTCCATCCCCGCGAGACGAGCGGGCGAAGCACTCATCCACTCGACAACGCGCTCGATCGGGACGCCCCGCTGCCTGGCTCCTGTCCAGACTGCTGATAGAGATAGCTGGAGAGACGCAATGCCTCCCCAGGCAGAGTAGAAGTCTCCGCCTGTCTCTTTCATCGCCGGAAGACATGGAGAATGATCCGATGCGACAAGGTCGATCTCGCCCGCAATGAGGCCCTCCCATAGCGCATCGCGCTCGCGCGATTCCCTTATCGGCGGTGCGCATTTGTACTCCGTCGCTCCGTCGGGAATGTCTTCCGCCACGAACGTCAGATAATGGGGGCAGGTCTCGACCGTCAGCGGGAGGCCGCGCGCACGCGCAGCTCGAATAATTTCGAGCGAGCTCGCCGACGAGAGGTGCACGATGTGGACAGGAGTCGGGCACCATTCCATCAATCGCACCAACATCTCAATTGCCGCACGCTCCGACTCTGCCGGCCTGCACGCGAGGTAGCCCGCGTATTTTTGCGAGGCACCGACCATTGGCTGGAGATGCGCCGGATCTTCTGCATGCACCATCAACGGGAGTCCAAGCGACGCCAGAATTGGGAATGCTGTGCGCAAATCGGCTTCGGTCACGTTCGGGAATTCGTCCACTCCCGACGGAGTGAGGAAGCATTTGAATGCCCGCACCCCCGCGGCGGCGAGTGGTTCGAGGTCGCCGCTATTGCCGGGAACAACGCCACCGATGAACTCGACATTCACTACACACTGTCCGCGCGCAGCTTTGCGCTTCTCCTCCAGCGCATCGACGGTTGTAGTCGCAGGCACTGAGTTGAGTGGCATATCGAAAAGTGTCGTCACTCCCCCGGCGGCCGCAGACGCAGTCGCCGTGGCGAAGCCCTCCCAATCGGTGCGGCCCGGCTCATTCACATGCACGTGAGTGTCGACAATTCCAGGTATGACGATCAAATCACCAGCATCGATCAGTTTTGCATCGGGAGCTACACGATCGGGGCTGCCGACCGCTGCTATCAACCCGTCCGCGATCAGGACCGAGGCAGGCCGAATTCCTTCGGGCGTTGCGACGCGATTACCCCTTATCAGGAGATTCACGATTCACTCACCCCGTTCAACCTGACGCAAAAGGCGGGGATCAGCCCGTCTCTGCCCAGAAGCGGCGCAACAGGTTCTGCGCGACGCGCCGACGGTAATCGGCGGTAGATCGCACATCGTCGATCGGCGTTATCTCGCGCCCCAGTATTTCCGCCGCTTCATCTATGGAGCTTCCCGACGCGAGAGCCTGCTCGGCAAGCGGAACCCGAACTACAGTGGGAGCGATACTTCCGAGAGCGATTCCTGGGAGTGGCCCGCGAACGGCTGCCATCACGATTTTCGAGATCGCCTGCGCCTGCCTCGTCCCGACCTTTCGGAACCACTGCTTGCCATCCACCTGCGGCACCTCGATGGCCACTATCAACTCGTCGGGTCGCATCACGTTCACGCGATAGCCGGTGTAGAAGCCATTGATCGCGACGCGCCGTTCCTTATCGGCACTGCGCAACACAACAACAGCATCCGCCGCAGATAACACCGGCACTCCGTCGGCCGCAGGCGATCCATTGGCGATATTTCCGCCCAGCGTACCGCGGTTCTGTATCTGCACGCCACCCACCACCCGCGAGGCCGCCGCCAGCATTGGCAAATGCCTACCGACAAGGTGCGACTGGATCAGCGCGGTATAACTCGTCAGGGCGCCAATCACGAGAGTGTCGCCGTGCATCGAGATTGTGCGGAGCTCGTCAAGAGCCCATATGTCGAGCAGCCGGCGGGGAGCGAAGGTTCCGAAGTTGAGCGCGACGTACACATCGGTCGCGCCGGCAACGGGAGTGCGCGGCTCCTCGCTGAGAATCGCGAGCGCTTCGTCGAGCGATGCCGCCCTCCGCAAGTCGAGCCCTGACGTCGCCACCCTCATTCGATTGCCATCGCGCCTGCATCATCAGGCAACGGCATACCGCGCCACTTGAGTATCGCGCGATAGATGGCAGAATACCCGGTGCAGCGGCAGAGATTGCCGGCGAGCGCCGTCTTGATGTCATCGAGTGTCGGTTCCGGACCAAGCGTCATCGCCGCCATGATCATTCCCGGCGTGCAGATGCCGCACTGCGCGCCGACTTCGTTCATGAACAACTCCTGCAACGGATGAACACCGTGGAGTCCTTCGATGGTGATCACCTCCGAGCCCTCCACCTGCGCTACCGGAATGATGCATGAGCACACCGGCTCGCCATCGATGAGCACTGTACACGCCCCGCACTCGCCCTCACCGCATCCTTCCTTGCTGCCAGTGAGGTGACACTCCTCCCGCAACACATCCAGCAGGCGCGCAGCCGGATGTGACGCGACCTCGGTTATCTGCCCGTTGAGAGTGAACTTCATCACGTCGTTGCGCACGTCGACAAGAGCTCGGGCGTAGCGGGAATCTCACGCACATCCAGTCCAAGATGACGCAGAGCATTCACAACCGCCGGCGCTGGCCCGTCCATTGGCAGCTCTCCCAATCCCTTCGCTCCGTACGGTCCGCCAGGATACGGGTTCTCCATCATCACGATGTCCATCTCCGGCATATCGAGCGTTGTTGGGATCACGTAGTTGGTGAGCTGGCCGTTCGCCATCGCACCGTTTCGCATGACGACCCGCTCGAGCAGCGCATAGCCCAATCCCTGCGCGGTTCCACCTTCGATCTGACCACGAGCAAGAGCCGGATGAATAGGACGACCAAACTCCTGAACCGCAGTGAGTTTGATCGGCCGCACCTCATAAGTGTCGGGATCGAACTCCAGCTCGGCTACGTCGCAACCCCATCCGTAAGTCGCATATGCATCGCCCCGATAGGTCGCATCGTCCCACTGAATCCAGTCCGGCGGCTCATACATCCGCTCCACCGTCATCTCCCCATTAGCCGCGTAATACTCGGCCGGCGTGAGCTTGCCGAGTTTCTCTTTCATCTCGTGCGCGCACTCTTCGAGGATCTTGCCCACCACCATGCATGTGCGCGACGCAACCGTCGGCCCGCTGTCTGCCACCCGCGACGTGTCGGGCTGCGCGACTTCAACATCTTCATATGGTATGCCGAGCGCATCAGTCACGATCTGTGCGTGCATCGTGCGAGTGCCCTGGCCTATCTCCGTACTTCCCACAGCGATGCGCACTCCGGTTGGAGTCAGTTCCAGCCGCGCACGCGATTTCAGGTTGCGCTCACCCGCACCCGTAAATCCAGCTCCGTGATAGAACAGTGCCAGTCCAATGGCGCGATTGCTTCCCTTCCACTCCTTCCGCTTGCGCACGAAGTCGGTGCGTCGCACCGCTTCCTCCAATACCATGTGAGCGCTTGTATCGTCCCGCAGTGTCTGGCCCGTCGCAGTCGTATCACCCGACCGCAACGCATTCATTCTCCTCAAATCCACGGGATCCATTCCAAGCCGCTCGGCGATCCGGTCCATGTGTACTTCGACGGCGAATTCCGTCTGCGGCGCCCCAAACCCCCGAAACGCACCGTTGGGTGGCGTATTCGTGAACACCGTCCGGCCGCGGATGCGGATATTGTCGCACCGGTATGGACCCGCTGCGTGAATGCATCCACGCGAAAGCACTGTCGGCGACAACGTCACGTATGCTCCGCCATCCATCAGCACATCCACCTCCATCGCCAGCAGACGCCCCTCCGACGACACAGCTGTGCGATGCCGGACTATGGACGGATGCCGCTTCGTTGTCGCGACCATATCCTCGCCGCGATCGTAGATGATTTTTACGGGCCTGCCGGACTTTATCGCCAGCATCACCGCATGCCCCGCGATCATCGACGGATACTCTTCCTTGCCGCCAAAGCCACCACCGGTCTCTGTTTGAATGACCCGCACATTCGGATGGGCTGAGCCAAGCAGGCATCGCAGTGCCTTGATGACGTAAAAGGGGCACTGCACCGAACCGTAAATCGCGATGCCGCCATCCTCAGGCACCGCGATCACTCCATTGGGTTCGATATAGACGTGTTCCTGGTGTCCCGTCTGGTAGGTCCCCTCGACAATGATCGCATCGGGATCGGTAAGCGCCGATTCGGCATCGCCCTTCACAATATCGACCGTCTTGAAAACCTGCTCCGATTGTTCTGGATCGAAGAGCGGCGCTTCTTCCTCGTACTCGATGACTACGCTGGCCGCGTTGAGAGTCTCGCGATTCTCGTGGGCAAGCAGCAGAATCGGCTCCGCCATGTGCCGCACTTCCGACTCGGCGAGAAATGGCTGGTCCTGCGCCATGAGATCGACGACGTTTTTTGAGGGCACATCGCGATAGTCCACGACAGTGAAACCCGCCTGGTCGAAGTCGAGGCGGATGGATCTGATCTTCCCGCGCGGGACAGTCGAGCGAATCGTCCGGCCGTGAAGCATTGCCGGGAACGCGATATCGTCCGCGTACAGCGCTCCGCCAGT
>JBKJRW010000220.1:0-20720 GCA_046593165.1 Gemmatimonadaceae bacterium | reverse complement strand
TGCCCTGGCCGAGGCAGAGGCCGCCAAGCACCCGGACGACAAGCGCGTACAGCTCGATCTGGCCACGATCTACCTCAACGGTGACCAGCCGGCGAAGGCCGCCGCGGTGTTCGAGCGCCTGCGCTCGGCCGGCAAGCTGACCGATAGCGCCGATTACGAGCGGGGCGCGCAGATCCTCGGCCAGATCGATGGTCGCGAGAAGGATGCCGCCGCATTCATCGAGGAAGGCCTGGCCAAGGGGGTGCTCAAGCCGACCGCCCAGATCTACAGCCTGCTGGGCCAGTCCTACTACTACGCCGAGCAGATGCCGCAGGCGATCGTTGCCTGGGAGAAGGGTGCGCCGCTGGCCAAGGACGGCGAGCTCTACCTCAACCTGGCCAAGGCCACCGCCGAGGAAGAACGCTTTGCCGCCGCCAAGGCCGCTGCGCAGCAGGCGCTGGCCAAGGGCGTCAAGCGTCCCGGCGACGCCTGGCTGGTGGTCGCCAATGCCGAGCAGGGCCTGGGCAACAAGCCCGCGGAGATTGCGGCGTACCGCGAGGCGGCCAAGGATCCCAGCACCCGCGATTCAGCGACCAAGATGCTGAAATCCCTCGGCGCCAAATAAGGCGCATGGGCAAACACAAATCGTTCGTATAAGCTAACAAGTTCCCGCCGCTGGACAGTGGCGGGCCGCGGCAAACCCCAGTTTCGCGATAAGAACGAACCGAGCCGCCACCGCATGACGGATTCCAATTACCAGACTGATCGCCAGTCCCTGAGCTGGCCACGCATCGCAGGCACGGCGTTCGCCATTGCCGTGCACGTGGCCGCGTTCATGCTGCTGCTGGCACCGATGACCGCGCCGCAAGTGGCGGACGAAGACGAAGAGGCGACGCCGGTCAGCTTCATCGAACCGCCGCCGCCGCCACCGCCGCCGCCGCCGCCGCCGCCGGTCGATGTCGTGCCGCCGACGGTCACATCTTCGACGCCCGCAAACGGGAGCCAGAACGTTTCCGTCACCTCACAGGTGCGGGTCACGTTCAGCGAAGACATGAGTCCATCGTCGATCAACGGCTCAACGTTCACGCTTACCGTCGGCGGTGCTCCCTTATCCGGGACCGTCACGTACGACGCGGCTTCGAGGGTGGCTGCATTCCTGCCGAGCGCAGGATTGCTTGGCGAGGGACAGACGTATGCCGCGACCGTCACAACGGGGGCGAAGGATCTCGCAGGCAACTCGCTTGCGGCTAATTTTGTCTTCACGTTCTCCACTGCCGACAACACGGCGCCCGTAGTCTCATCGCGCACCCCGTCGCCTGGTGCGACAGGTGTCGCGACCACGACCACAATCAGGGTCGGATTCAGCGAGCCGATGGACGCATCAACGATCACGTCCTCCACGTTCACGCTGTCGGCCGGCGGGGCGGTCGCCGGCACTGTCTCGTACGATGCGGGTTCGCGGATTGCGACGTTCACACCAAATGCAGCGCTTACGGCGAACCAGACCTACACGGCGACCGTCACCACGGGCGTTCGCGACGCTGCGGGAAATGCGCTTGCGAACAATGACACATTCAGCTTCACGACGGCCGGCGGCGCTGCTCAGTTCCCCATCACCGGAATGACCGGACCGGAGGGATGGTGGGGGTTTACAACAGTTGGATGCCCGTCCGGGGGGAGCTGCGCCGATACTGCCAGTATCCATTTCCACTTTATGTTCGCGCAGAGCGGTCAATCGCTGTCACTCGGACCCGAATGCCAGGTAAATGTGCAGGTCGGCCCGTGTATCTCCCTTGCCCGTAACGCTGACGGGGAGGCTGCTATTGGACTGCCTACCCCACCGTATGTTTGGGTAGTTCTCACCAGCATGACCGGGACGTACGTTGGTACGCAGATTTCATTCACCATGACGAATGCCAACAACAAGAGCTACTCGTTCACCGGAACCGTGACCAGCCCTTCTTCGATGACCGGCACAATCAGCGGCGCGGGGCTACCGTCCGAACCGGCGGAATTCATGAGAACCCCGCCTCCATGACGACTCGCGTCGCAGGCCTGGCCGCAGCTTGGGCCCTCGGCGTCCTGCTAGCTCTTCCTGCAAGTGCGCAGTCGGAATACAGAAACCTCGAGGCGGGCCGCCCAATCCGCATGTCCGACGCGACCCCGACCGAACGCTACGCACTCGATCTCGACCTCACGACATTCCGCGTCGAGCGGCTTTCGCTCGGACGCTACCGCCTCCAGTTCGAGCCCCGCATCGCCTACGGTATACTGCCGCGCACCGAGATCTCGCTCCGCATGCCTTCGTACTATCGCGAGCGGAGCATCAGTCCAAGGGGCGGCGTCGCTGGAGTCGGAATAGGCGGAGAATACCAACTTGTTACAGAGGGAATGAACGTTCCCGCCATCGGCCTTTCGGCCGAAGCGTTCGTGCCCACTGGCCCCAACGCGCTTCGCACTTCGTACTCGCTGAAGGGCCTCCTCACACGCAGCTTCACGCCCGGGCGGCTTCACCTGAACGCGAGCTACGGAACTTTTGCAGTGCGGCAGTCTGCAGGCGGCGGGACGCTCGCGCCCCCAGTTATCGACGGCCCGTGCGACTTCGTTGTCCCCGAGACCGGGTTACCGATGAGGGCTTTCTGCGGGGCCGGTACCTTGACGCAGGCCGCAGGCGCCGCTCGCGTCTCTTCTCACATCGCCACGAAATACCGCTGGACCGCAGGCGTGGGAATAGACAAGGCGTTTGCGCTTCGATCCATCCTCCTCGCAGCGGACGTATTCATTGAGAAGTACGAGGGCATCGACAGGGCCGCCGACTGGAGCGCCGAAGCAGGCGCGCGAAAGCAGCTCACTCAGTTCATGGTAGTCGATGGCGCCGTTGGCCGACGCTTCACTGGTATCAGCCAATCATGGTTCGTCACAGCAGGCACAACGTTCAACATGCCATTCGGAATATGAGCCGCTTGCCGCGCATGATCGTGTGCATCGCCATCCTCGCCGCGCCACTCGCATATGCGGACGCGCAGGGCAACCGATACTTCGACCAGACCTACCTCCCCGCATCTCACAACTGGGCGTTCAAGAACACCTATCCTCAGGCATCCCGTCTATTCAACGCTTTCGACTACGGTCACGCGATTCTCTACGAAACGCTGTGGCGACAGCCAACTGCGAAAGCGGACGTGCTTGATAGCCGGGAGTTTGCGTTCATCACCACAAGACTTTTGCCGCGGCCGCCCCGCGTGATGCTCGATGAATCGGCGATCGGCCCGGAATGGGCGAAGCTCGCTCCCGAAGCACTGATGATGTTCGAATGGTCGCACATGCTTCACCGCCAGATATATGACGTATGGGCAGACGACAGGATCAAGCCTGCCGACAAGGATGCGAAGATTGCCGCCGTTATCAAATACTACAAGTCGCGTCCCGCGCTCGCGTTCAGCTCGAAGCCGAAGGACATGGACTTGATGGAAGGTCAGCCGTACTCACTGGCGTTCAGGCAGAGATTTCCGAAGTTCAACGGCCTCATCTGGTCGTATCACTGGCTCCAGATGGCCCTGTATGACGCGATGATGGCTGGCGACACTCCGCAGCAGCGCCGGGACAACGTGGCTCTGGTGGTAAGCACGTTCCGAAGCATGACGCTGGCACCGGCCACGCTACCTTCGGTGATGCCGATGTCCGCCGCCATCGCGCCGCTCTTTACGAAGCGCTACCCCGAGGCGTCGATTATTTTCGACAACCTCCATTCCCTGCATGACGTAGTGTCGGACATTCTTGCCAATCCCAAAGTGCCGCAAGCCGACAAACGGCGAACGATCCTCACGGCGGCTAAACAGTATCGCGACGACATCACGGCCGTTACCTCCATTGCCGATTGGCTCGACATGTCTGAATCGATGGGAGTCGAAAAAATGGGAGGGCGCCCTTCGTTCGCCGGAGGCCGGTCGAGACCCGATAGCGCCAGGGCTCCGAAAACCCACTGATTCACGGGGGCGTCGAGCGCCCGCTCCGGTTAGAATTGAGGTACGGAGGATTCAGTGATGAGCAGGCTTGCAAAACTTCACGACGAGGGCCAGTCGATCTGGCTCGACAATATCGACCGGGACATGCTGCATGATGGCGACCTCGAGAAGCGAATAGTCGAGGACGCGCTGACAGGCATGACGTCGAACCCGACGATCTTTGAGAAGGCGCTGGCGGAAGGGACCGCATACGACGAGCAGCTTGCGTCAACTGCCGGCGAAACTCCCCATGCGTTGTTCGAGCTCGTTGAAACGACTGACGTGCGGCGGGCTTGCGATCTGTTCGCCGGCGTTTACTCGAGCACCCGCGGTGACGACGGGTACGTTTCGATCGAGGTGTCCCCGGGCGTCGCTGAGGACCTCGAAGCGACGGTTGCCGAAGCGCATCGGCTCTGGGAAACGGTCGACCGGCCCAACGTGATGGTCAAGGTACCTGGCACTCCGCAGGGAGCGCTCGCTGTGCGCCGGCTTATCGCCGATGGAATCAACGTCAACATCACGCTGCTGTTTTCCGTTGACGCACACGACAGTGTCATCGATGCTTACATGTCTGGCCTCGAGGACCGTATCGCCGCCGGCAATCCCATCGATCACGTATTCTCGGTGGCGAGCTTTTTCGTAAGCCGGGTGGACACCGAGGTGGACAAGCGGCTGGACGAATCGATCAAGGCAGCCAATCCTTCCGACCGCGATCGACTGAAGATGCTCAAGGGAAGGGCAGCGGTAGCAAATGCAAAACTCGCATATCGGCTTTTCCGACGCCGTTTCGACGATCAGCGGTGGAAATCGCTGGCCGATCAGGGGGGCCGGCTGCAGAAGCCGCTCTGGGCAAGCACAGGCGTCAAGAATCCTGCGTACCGCGACGTGATGTACGTGGAGGATCTTATCGGGCCCGACACAGTCAACACCATGCCACCGGCGCTCATCGAAGCATTCCGGGACCACGGCGACGTGCAGCGCACGATAGACAAGAGACTCGGCGCCGCCGAGGGTGTGTTGAGGGAAATCGAGGCGGTTGGAATCTCGATCAAGGATGTGACCGACAAGCTCCTTGCGGACGGGTTGGCAAGTTTCCAGAAATCGTTCGATTCACTCACCTCGGGAATCGAGCGGAAGATGAGCCAGCTTCCCGCAACCAAGTGACTGCTGCCCACGTTCCCCGAACGAAGATCGTCTGCACGCTTGGACCCGCGAGCGCATCGGAGGCAGGAATAAGAGGTTTGATGGAGGCGGGGATGAACGTGGCTCGCCTCAACTTCTCGCACGGCACCCACGCGCAACACGAGGAAACTATTTCACTGGTGCGCCGTCTTTCGGCGGAGATGGATCGTCCAATAGCGATACTTGGCGACCTTCAGGGTCCACGCATTCGTGTTGGAGACATAACCCACCCGATCGATGTCGTCGCAGGTCAGGATCTCGTTCTCGTACACGAAGGGCTCGAGCGTGCGGGCGAGATTCCGGTCACATACGATCAGCTTGCCGATGATGTGCGTGTCGGTGATCGCATCCTCATCGACGATGGGTTGATCGAGTTGATGACGATGGAAGTGACCGCGCCGCGAGTATCCGCGCGGGTGCTGCACGGCGGAACGATCAATCCGCACAAGGGCCTGAACCTGCCGGGCGTTCACGTCTCCGCCCCGTCCATTACGGAAAAGGATATCGCCGACGTGCAGTTCGCCTTTGACCACGACCTCGATTATCTCGCCCTGAGCTTTGTCAGGCGAGCGGCGGACATCGAGCAGCTCCGCGCGATGATCCCGCGCGAACTCCTCATCGTCGCCAAGATCGAGAAAGACGTCGCACTGGCGAATATCGAGAGCATCATCCAGGCGTCGGACGCCGTCATGGTTGCGCGAGGCGACCTTGGCGTTGAGCTGCCGTTCGAAGAGGTGCCTGGCGCACAGAAGCGCATCATTGCTCTCTCGAATCTTCTTGGACGCCCGGTGATCACCGCAACCCAGATGCTCGAGTCGATGATCGAGAATCCGCGGCCGACACGCGCCGAAGCGAGCGACGTCGCCAACGCGATACTCGACGGCACTGATGCAGTCATGCTCTCGGCCGAAACTGCTGCAGGATCGTATCCGCGGCTGGCTGTCGAGGCGATGCGGCGCATCATCTCGCAAGTCGAGCAACATCCGCCGGTGAGTCGCGGGCCGCGCAGAGTTACACGCGACGACACTGTCGCCGTCGCCACCGAAGTCGCAATTGCGGCGGCGACGACGGCGGCCGTTGGCATGCTCCACGCGCCGCTCGTGGTTGTGTTCACGAAGAGCGGTTTTTCGGCGCGTATCGTAGCGGCACATCGGCCCGGCGTTTCGATACTCGTGCTCACGGATCAGCCGCGAACGTTCCGTCAGCTCGCACTTGTGTGGGGCGTTATTCCGGAGCTTGTGCCGCACTGCGACACGTATGAAGAGATGATGGCACTGGCAAAGGACGTGGTCGTCCGTCGAGAACTGGCCGCAAAGGGAGACAGGATTGTAGTAACAGCCGGCGTGCCGTTCGACGTGCCTGGCACGACGAACCTGCTCAAAGTCGAGATCGTGTGAGCCGCACGCGCGCCTGCGTGCTGGCGGCTAAACGCGAAGAAGCGAGATGAAACTCACTTTTCTCGGCACCGGTACGAGTTTTGGAGTACCGCAGCTGGGGTGCGGCTGCGCGGTGTGTCGCTCGCCGGATCCGCGTGACAAGCGCAACCGCGTCGGCGCGGTAGTAGAGGCCGACTCTGGAGCGCGCCTGCTGATCGATACACCTCCCGAGTTGAGGCTGCAGTTGATCGCAGCAGGGATAGACAGGGTCGATGCAGTGCTGTTTACGCACGATCACGCCGATCATACGCACGGCCTCGACGACATTCGTGCTATCTCCATGCGCCGCGACGCACCCCTGGAGATGTACGGGCCGGCCGACTCGCTCGATCGACTCGCGCGAAGGTTTCCCTACATCTTCGACGATACAATTCGCCCCTTGCCCGGCACGTCGAAGCCGGAGGGGCGCGCGATTGCCCTCCACGACAGGCAACCGCACGAAATTGCCGGTGTCGAGGTTCTGCCCGTCGCTGTGCCTCACGGGCCGGTGACAGTGTTTGGCTACCGCATCGGCTCGCTCGCCTACATCACCGACGCAAAGCTGATTTCCGACGACGTCGTTGCGGTTCTCAAGGGGTCGAGCGTGCTGGTCATCAACGCTCTCTTCCGCACGTATCACCCTACGCACCTCAGCATTCCGGAAGCGGTGCGGGTTGCACAGGTGATTGGCGCGGAGCGCACGTATCTCACGCACCTCACGCACGATAATTTCCACGCCGATCTCGAGGCCGAGCTGCCACGCGGAATAATGCCGGCGTTCGATGGTCTCACAGTTCGCATAGACCAGGGGCTCTTCACGACATGACGATTCGCATCGATTACTCGAACATGGTCGGCGACGCGGTGGGAGGAATCGGCGTCGGGGAATGGGCGGCGGCGGCTCCGGACTTCGAAGCAGCTCACGCCGGTTTCGAGACACTCCGCGCTGGCGGCACAGTCGGATTCGCTGACATCGTGAGCGACAGCGCGCTTCGCGATCAGGCGACCGCTTTCGCGGCACGAGCCAGGGGCCGCTACACGGATATCGTGATTCTTGGCATCGGAGGGTCGGCGCTGGGACCAATCGCGCTGCGTACTGCGCTCAGACCAAGCGGCTGGAATATGCTTGGGGATAAGTCGAGGGTCGGGAACCCGCGCCTTCATGTGCTGGACAATGTTGATCCCGACACGATTGGGGCGCTGCTATCGCGGCTCGACCTCGCGCACTCACTGTTTATTGTGACCTCGAAGTCGGGCGGGACAGCAGAGACGATGTCTCAGTTTCTGATAGTTCACGAGGCCATCGTGCGGGCAGGATTGGCCGCGAAGAACCATGTTGTATTCGTCACCGATCCGACCCAGGGTGCGCTTCGCCCGCTGGCGAAATCGACAGGCATTCCGGCGCTCGATATTCCCTCGAACGTAGGCGGACGGTTCAGCGTCCTTACCCCCGTTGGCACGCTTCCGGCCGCGCTGGTCGGAATCGATGTGGCCCGGCTCCTCGAAGGAGCTGTCGACATGGCGTCGCGCTGCAACGCGGGGAACCTTGACGGCAATCCCGCGGGTGTATTCGCCACACTCCAGTGGCTCGCCGACACCAGGCACGGCAAGAATATCAATGTCATGATGCCCTACTCGGATCCGCTCCGCGACTTCGCAGACTGGTTCGTTCAGCTGTGGGCCGAGAGTCTCGGCAAACAGAAAGCTGATGGATCGCATGTGGGCCAGACGCCACTTGCCGCGCTCGGTGCCACCGACCAGCACAGCCAGGTGCAGCTCTTCATGGAAGGCCCGAAGGACAAGGTCGTGACATTCATTGCGGTTGACGAGCGGAAGACGGACCTCACCATTCCGCATGGATTCAAGGAAGTGAACGAACTCGGCTATCTGGGTGGGCACAGCCTGGGCGAGTTGATCGCGATCGAGCACCGCGCGACTGCCGGAGCACTCGCCAGGCGTGGCAGGCCCAACCTCACGATTCATGTTGAGCGCGTTGACGAGTGGCATGTTGGAGGATTGATCATGCTGTTCGAGCTTGCCACGGCGTACGCGGGGCAGCTCTATGGTGTGGATGCCTTTGATCAGCCAGGGGTGGAGCTGGGCAAGCAGTTCGCGTACGCGCTGCTCGGGAGACCCGGAGCCGATGAGGCCAGGAAGGAATGGGATACACTGCCCGTTGCTGATCCTCGCTGGAGCGTTTGACCGGAGCGCGAGCCACGAGTTGAACCGAGAACGACACAGGCGCCAGGCGACAGAAGTACAGCGTAGGGTCCTTCGCCGTCTGGCATCTCGTCCTGAGGGCACGAATGTGAACTCCGACGACGCGGCCGTACTCTCGAAACTCTGAACTAAGCCCTCTGGCCTCTCTCACCTGTGTTCCTCCAGGTTGCCTATTGCATCTGGTGGCCGGGGCGAGGTAGTCGGCTTCGCCACGATGCATAGCGGCACCAGACACCGGGGACCAGACACCGGGCGCCAGAAACCCTTGCAAGTGCCGGCTCGTGCGGCGAATTTCAGACCCTATGCTCGAAGAACTGATGAACGGCGCCGTGAGCGTCGAGGATGGCCGGATTACGGTCAGGAACGAGGCCGCCATTGCCACCGAAGAAATGGACGCGCTCGTGCGCGCTGCGGTATTCGGCGACCAGGACGCTCGCGACAACGCCCGGTGGCTCATCTGGGAAGTAGGTCAGGCGGTTGGCGTGATTCCGTCGTCGATCCATGATCTCTACATAGCCCGCGGGCGCGGCGAAACGGGAGGCTACACTGTCCCGGCGATGAACGTGCGCGGAATGGCCTACGATACCGCGCGCTCCATCTTCCGAACGGCAATCAAGCTCGACGCAGGAGCATTCATCTGCGAGATAGCCCGGTCGGAAATTGCGTACACAGACCAGCGCCCGGCGGAGTATGTAGCGGTTATCATGGCGGCGGCGTTGCGCGAAGGCTGGCGCGGTCCGCTCTTCATTCAGGGCGATCATTTTCAGGTCAGCGCAAAAAAGTTTGCGGTCGATCCTGAAACAGAAGTTGAGGCCGTGAAGCAGTTGGCCCGCGAGGCCATAGCGGCTGGCTTCTACAACATCGACATAGATACTTCCACGCTGGTCGATCTCTCGAAGGCGACCCTGCCGGAACAGCAGCGAACGAACTACGAGCAGGCCGCCGAGATTGCCGCGTTCGTACGCAGCGAGCAGCCAGACGGAGTGAACATCTCACTCGGCGGCGAGATCGGCGAAGTGGGAACGGAGAACAGCACCGTCGAAGAACTGCATGCTTACATGCTGGGTTTCAATGCGACGCTCGAGCGCCTGGTTCCCGGAGTAGCGGGGCTTTCCAAAATCAGCGTGCAGTCTGGAACGACGCACGGTGGTGTGGTTCTGGCCGACGGCACCATTGCCGACGTTCAGATCGACTTCGGTACCCTCAGGCGCCTCTCGGAGGTCGCACTCAGGGAATACGGTCTTGCGGGAGCAGTTCAGCACGGTGCATCGACGCTGCCGGACACAGCCTTTCACAACTTCCCCGGCACGGAGACTTGCGAGATACATCTCGCCACCAACTTTCAGACGATGCTCTATGACCGTCTGCCGGAGGGGCTGCGCGCGGAGATATACGAATGGCTGCGCGAAAACGCGAAAGACGAGCGGAAGCCCTCCGACTCCGACGAGCAATTCTTCTACAAGACGCGGAAGAAGGCGCTCGGCCCGTTCAAGCGCCGGTGCTGGGACCTCGACGAGTCCGCCAAACGGGAGCTCGCCGCGGCGTACGACGAGAAGTTCACCTTTCTCTTCACTCAGCTCGGGATCGCGAACACCGCGAGTGCGGTGGCGAAGCATGTAACGCCCGTCGTACAGCATCGTACCCGGCCGCACGAGGGAATGGTGAGTGTGGCTGCGGCTCCGGACGACGCTGATCTGAGTGACTGAGCAAGGCGGGGCCGAGGAGCCCCGGTGGGTGCCCCTGCTTCGTGAGGCCGGTCACGAAGTTGGTCATGAGTTGAGGAATACTCTCAACGCACTCGTCGTCAATCTCGAAGTCGTGCGCAGCCGTTCTGACGGCCTCGACCGGGCGGTGCAGCCATTCCTCGCGCAGGCAGTCGAACAATCCGAAGAATCCGTGCGCATGGCGGAAGCGGCCATCGCGCTGCTTCACCTCGTGCTCGGCGCGGTGTCGGCGGATGGTATGCTGAACATTGCCGACCACGATGGTCGTGCGCTCCGCATCGAATCGACCGAGTTTGAGGCCGAACGTGCCATTCGCGCACTCGAGCCACTCGTCGCGCGAGGGGCGATTGCCGCCGAACGAGGGGGGGCGACGGTTATATTAAGCATCCCTGACTCGAGCCCGGAATCGAAAGAAACAGAATGAACAAAGCGAAGATACTGATCGCCGATGACGAGTTGTCGATGACCAACGCGTTGAGCGCAATTCTCAGCGCGGAAGGCTACGACGTGGCCGTTGCGTCGGACGGTAAGAAGGCTCTGGACCAGCTCAGCTCGGACCACTTCGGCGTCGTGCTTGCCGATCTCAAGATGCCGAAGCTCGATGGGCTCGCCCTTCTCAAGGAGATGCAGCGACTCGCCATTCCCACCGAGTGCATCATCGTCACCGGTCAGGGGACGGTTGACTCGGCTGTGCAGGCAATGCGTGAGGGTGCTTACGACTATATCGAAAAGCCCCTTACCGCCGAGAAGCTCAACCGATTGAAGGCGTTGATTCCGAAAGCGCTGGAGAAGTTCAGCGTGCAGGAGCGGAACCGCGAACTGTCGTCGAAGCTTGAGGGGCTGACGCATTACGGCGAGCTCACCGGGCAGTCGGAGGAAATGCGATCGGTTTATCAGATCATCGATGCTGTTGCTTCCGCCAGCGCGAGTGTCATGATCCTTGGAGAATCCGGCACTGGCAAGGAGCTTGTGGCTCGCGCGCTCCACACCAGGAGCGACCGCGCCAAGGGACCGTTCTTCGCGCTCAACTGCGCTGCATTGCCCAAGGATATTCTCGAGAACGAACTGTTCGGCCACGAGAAGGGGGCGTTCACTGGCTCCATAAACGAGAAAGCAGGCGCATTCGAGATGGCGCATGGCGGCACCATCTTTCTCGACGAAGTGGCTGAGATGGCGACCGACATCCAGGTCAAGCTCCTGCGGGCAATCGAGACCCGAACAATCCGCCGGCTCGGCGGCAGGAAGGAGATTGCGGTGGATATTCGCATCGTCGCCGCGACAAACCGGGACCTTCAGAAGGCGCTGGCCGAAAATGAACTGCGCGAGGACCTGTATTACCGTCTCGCCGTAGTCGAGGTGTTTCTTCCGCCGCTCCGGGATCGCGCAGGCGACATCAAGCTGCTGGCGAATGAATTCCTCGTGCGGTTCGCGCAGCAGAACGGCAAGAAGATCAAGGGTATTGAGGAAGGCGCGTGGGAGTGGATACTCTCGCACAACTGGCCGGGAAACGTTCGCGAGTTGAAGAATGCAGTGGAGCGTGCGGTCATCATGGCGAAAGGCGACGTTATCGGGGCGCACGACATCATGCCCAGGCACATCCGGATGAGCGGCGAGTTTCCCGCGGCGATCCCTATGCCCGCTGGCGCGTCTCTCGCAGATACGAAGAAACAGCTCGTGCTCAGGACTTTTGCGTCAACGAGCGGAGATGCGGTCAAAACCGGAAAGATCGTCGGAATCTCGGCGGACGATGTCAGGGCCGAGATAGCGGCGCTGCTGGGCAGGAATGGAGAGGCGAAGGCGGAATTGCCCGCTCCCGCGGGTGACAAGGTTCGTGCGCCGCGCGTGGTTGCGCCGGCTGCGAAGGGCAAAGTCAAGAAGCGCTAATCAAGAGGATGGTAGAGAGCATGTCTGATTACGAATGGGAAGACGACGAGCCATACGTGGTGATCGAGAGGAGTGAGCCAGGAATCGGAGCGTTTGTTCTGGGTGCGGCAGTGGGTGCCGGCCTGGCGCTTCTTTTCGCGCCACGCACCGGCGAGGAAACCAGACGGGACCTTCAGCGCCGCGCACGGAAGGTGGGAGATCAGGCGCAGGAACTTGTGGCCGAGGTTACCGGGACTGTCGGCGAGAAGATCCAGAGTGCCAGGCGGAGTGTCGAGGAGCAGATTGACGCGACGGTAAACGCGGTGGATATCAAGCGGCGCCAGGTAAGCAGTGCGGTCGATGCGGGTCGCGCCGCCGCGCAGCAGGCGCGCGTTGAGCTCGAGCAGCGCATTGCGGAAACGAAGGCCGCGTATAAAGAGACCTAGTGCCCAAACGGCCGCTCCATCTCAGGATCGGCTGGACGCTACGCGACTACGCAACGCGCGTCTGGGACAATAGCGGGGAAGACAACATCTTCTTTCTGGCCGGGGGAATTGCATTCAACATTCTCCTTGCCGCGGTTCCGTTCGTCCTGTTGTTCGCGTCGGGGCTCGGGTATCTGCTGAACCAGTCGGCAGAGGCTTCGTCTGCCGAGATCAGCGAGATCGTCTACCGGCTGCTCCCGGCGAGTTCTGCCGGTGAGAAATCGCCAATCGGCGGTGTTCTGGTGGACATCATCAAGTCGCGGCAGGCTATCGGTGTTTACAGCGTCATTGGTTTCGTCTGGTTCTCGACTCGCCTTTTTGGATCGCTTCGCAGCGTTCTCTGTCAGATTTTCGATATCGATTCGGACCGCGGAATTGTTGCCGGGAAGCTGTTCGACATTCAGATCACGATCGTATCGTCGCTTCTGCTTGTCGCGTATACGGCGCTCAACACGTACCTCGCTCTTGCGACTACGCGAGGACTCCTCGTGCTGGGCCAGCTCGGCCTCCGAAAGGACGTGATGGGCACGATGGAGTACAACATCGGGCAGTTCGTCGCGTTCCTGTTTATCGCCCTGATGTTTTTTTCGCTTTACAAGTTTCTTCCCAATCGTCGAATAAGGTGGCAGACGGCCTGGATCGCATCGCTGTTCACGAGCCTGCTGCTCGAGCTGGCCAAGCGGGGTTTTGCCGGGTACGTCAAATCGTTCGACCCCGGATCGCTTTACACGGGAACGCTGGCAGCACTGGTTATCGTCGTCGTGTGGGTGTACTATGCAGCAATGATTTTCATCCTCGGGGGCGAGGTTGCGCAAGTCTATGAATTGCGCCGAGTTAGACGGTTACAGCGAGAGGCCTTCGAGGATTGATAGTCACGGCAAAGAAGTTGCAATGAAGTGGCATCGCGCCGCATCGCGCGGCGCGAACTAACATCCTGGGGAGGCGTCTCGTGCGTAAGCTTTTGGCAATGGCCATTCTGGCCGTCTCGATCACCGCATGCAGCAAGACTAAGGAAGGGGATCTCGAAGTCGAGAAGCCCGTAGTCGGAACGGTCACCGATACGCTGAACGTACCCAGCGTTGAAGTAACGACCGATTCGGTGACCGTCAAGGTTCCGAAGGTAGAGGTCAAGAAGTAAAGCTGGTGATCTGTTTCAGCAGGTTGGGAAGCCCGTTGCGTTGTTCACGCACCGGGCTTCTTCGTCTTTAGTACTTGGTTATATTTTGGTTGCCCCAGGTCCCGGAGGGCGAAAGCCCGCTAACTCCGTCAGGACCCCGAAGGTAGCAGCGGCAAGCGGTGTCTATCGTTGCTCCGTCAGGCCTGGGGTATCTTCCCCTCCTCAATGTCGATTGCTCTCGCCCGTAAGTACCGCCCAAAGAATTTCGCTGGCGTGGCGGTGCAATCCCATGTATCCGACACCCTCCGCGGCGCGATAGCGCGCGGACGGGTTGCGCACGGTTATCTGCTTTGCGGGCCGCGGGGAACAGGCAAGACCACCCTTGCCCGCGTTCTCGCCATGGCCCTCAACTGCGAGAACAAGCAAAGCGATGGCGAGCCGTGCGGCGAGTGTACTTCGTGCCTGCGCATCTGGAGTGGCAGCGCGAGCCTTGACGTCGTCGAGATAGACGCCGCGTCAAACCGCGGCGTAGACGACGCGAGAGACTTGCGCGAGCGGGCGATGTATGCTCCGTCGGGCGACGATCGCTACAAGGTCTACATCGTGGACGAGGCGCACATGCTCACGCGCGAGGCATGGAACGCCCTCCTCAAGATTCTCGAGGAACCTCCGCCGCGCGTAGTTTTCGTCTTCGCGACTACCGATCCACAGCGAATCGCGCAGGCCGCAGCGCCTGTGCTGAGCCGACTGCAGCGCTTCGACCTCAAGCGAATCGGTATTTCCGATATCACTGCGCGTCTCGAGACCGTGCTCGCGGCCGAAGAGATTCCTGCCACCGCCGATTCACTGGCGATGATTGCCCGGGCCGCCGACGGATCTATGCGGGACGCATTGAGCCTCACCGACCAGGTCATCTCGATTGGCGATGGTGGCCTGACCGCCGAGCGCGTTCGCGAAGCCCTTGGTCTCGTGCCGGAGGACGAGTACCTCGGCGTGATCGACATCATCTCGGGTCGAAAGGCGGGCGACGTCTTCGAAACAGTGCGGCGGTTGGCTGACGGCGGCGTGGATTTCGGCGTCTTCCTGTCGGGACTGGGAGATATGCTCAGGGCGCAGCTCGCGGTTGTGCTTGATGGTCGCGCCGACGGCGTATCGCCTCATGCACGGGCCGCGCTCGAGGGCCATCGCGACTCCTTCTCCGCAGCCGATCTGTTGCGCATGCTTCAGATGCTGACGGGCATCGAGCCGCAGTTCCGCCGGAGCTCGCAGCAGCAGCTTCTGGTGGAGATGCTGCTCGTGCGGTTCGCGTTGCTCGATAGGGCGGTTACAATCGAGGAAGTTCTACATACGCTTGGGGGAGCTGGCGGGGGCCCGGGCGTCGGTGGCTCTCACGTTTCGGCGCGACCTCGCGTGACGCAAGTCGAAGCGCGGGCCACGACGCGAAGCTCATCCATTTCTGCCGGAGTGCAAGCGCCGGCCGGGTTGAGCGATCTGCCTGCACAGCCTGTTCTATCCCCGCCAACGCCCCCGCTTCGCGTAACGCCCTCGGTGGAGCAGGCTGCCGTTCAGCGAGACGTTCCGCCTGAGAAACAGGCTGAGGGGCCGGGCTGGAGAGCGGAGCTCGACCAGGCGGCCGGTAGCGGCACGAGGGCTCGCCTGACGACCGAAGCGGTGCGCCAGGAACGTCTCGCAATGCTGCGCGCTCAGGACCCCGTACTCGACGCCGCAGTGCGCGAACTCGACCTCGACCTGCTCGACTGAACCCGATCCGCCCATATTAAGGAACAATGCCAGATTTCACGAAGATCATGGAACAGGCCCAGCAGATGCAGGGCCGACTCGAAAAAGTGCAGGCCGAGCTGGGCGCAATGTCCGTCAGCGGAAGCTCTGGTGGCGGGATGGTGACCGTGGACGCGGACGGAAAAGGCCAGATCACGAAAGTGAGACTCGATCCGTCCATAGTGAGCGCAGCGGATATCGAGATGCTCGAAGATCTGATATTGGTCGCGTTGCGCGACGCCCAGCAGAAATCCGCCGAACTCGCTAAGCAGGAAATGTCGAAACTCACCGGCGGTCTCGGACTGCCGTTCAAGCTTCCGTTTTAGCGTGTCTGCAATCGATGCGCTGGCTTCGGAGCTGGCGAAGCTGCCGGGTATCGGCAGAAAGACAGCGCTTCGGCTTACATATCATCTTCTGAAGCAGCCGACGGACCAGAGCCGCAGGCTCGCGGACGCTCTTGTCACGCTGTCGGAGCGAGTGCGTCCTTGCAGCCGCTGCTTCAACCTCACCGAGGAAGATGTCTGCTCTATCTGTCGCGATGCGAGGAGGGATGGGGCGGTGATTTGCGCTGTCGAGGATGCTTCGGATATCGGCGCGATCGAGCGGGCGGGAGAATTCCGTGGAGTCTACCATGTACTCGGCGGGAGGCTTTCGCCGCTGGACGGAATTGGTCCCGACGACCTGACGATTCCGCAGCTCGAGCGTCGTGTATCCGGGGGCGACGTGCGCGAAGTGATACTCGCTACCAATCCGAGCATTGAGGGCGAAGCCACGGCGTTGTACGTTCAGCGCAAGTTATCGTCGTATCAGCTCACCGTTACGCGCATCGCGCGCGGCTTGCCGGTGGGCGGAGACCTGGAGTACGCGGACGGAGTTACGATTGCACAAGCACTTTCCGCACGGCGGGCGATGTGATCAGTTCTCGTAATCGCCAGTTGGCAGCACTTGGCTTTCTCGGCGGCGCGGCGTGTGGCGCGCTCGCCTGGAGCCACATTCAGAAGCAATACCGCCGCGACTTGTTCAGCAATCGTCCGCTGCGCCGGTTTGCCGCGCTTAGCTACCTTCGCACGCGTCCCTCGATGGGAACGGTGCGTCTTCTGCGCGAGTATGTCGCATGGGAGCGAAGTCCTGCACTCCGCCAGCGCGGAGCGAAGCTCATGCGGCACGTGGAATCGACTCTCTCCTGACCTCGTGACGAATCCCGGAGCCGCAACGTGGTCCTTCGATGCAGAGGACCTCGCAGCACTGACGCGAACGGTCGACCAGTTCCTCGCGGATACCGGCGCGCGTTCCGCGCTCATCGCCGACAGGGCAGGGCAGCTCGTTGCGACCATGGGGCAGCCGCTGACATTCGACCCAACCGTGTTTGCCACGCTCACGGCCGCCGACTTCAGCGCGAACGATCAGCTCGCGAGGCTTATCGGTGAGACCGACTTCACGACACTGTTTCATCAGGGCGAAAAGGAGTCCATATACGTTGCCGACGTCGCGCGACGGCTGATACTCGTTACCCTGTTCGACAACCGGACTCCGATTGGCCTGGTTCGGCTGAAGATGAAGCCGGTGGTCGAGGAGTTGACCGCACATCTCGACCGCGCGTTTGTCCGGGCGCGGGAGAGCGGCACTACGCAGCCGAACATCCTCGCCGGCGCAAGCGACGAGATCGACGAACTGTTCAACTGGTAAGGAGACTGAAACTCTGATGTCGATGATCAACTACGCGGCGCGCGAGATCAACTGTAAAATCGTCTACTATGGCCCCGGCCTCGGGGGCAAGACGACCAACCTGGAGCATATCTACGGCAAGGTGAAGCCCGAAACGCGCGGCAAGCTCATATCTCTCGCCACCGAGACCGACCGCACCCTGTTCTTCGATTTTCTTCCGGTCGATCTCGGAACGATTCGCGGATTCAACACCCGCTTTCACCTCTATACAGTTCCAGGACAGGTCTACTACAACGCCAGCCGCAAGTTGATTCTCAAGAACGTGGACGGCATCGTTTTCGTCGCCGACTCGCAGGTCGATCGCATGGAAGCGAATCTCGAGTCGATGCAGAATCTGTACGACAACATGGCCGAGTACGGGTACGACCTCACCCGAATGCCGTTCATCATCCAGTACAACAAGCGTGACCTGCCCAATGCGGCGGCGATCGCAGATCTGCAGGCCGCGCTCAATCCAGGCTGGGAGCCGCGCGAGCCCGCGAAAGCACGCGTGACACCCGATCCTTATCACGCTGGCGAGAATCTCGTAGACCAACTTTCGAGCGGGGACTGGGTGGAACGTGTACCCTACTTCGAGGGAGTGGCCATCGCCGGAGACGGTGTCTTTGACACTCTCAAGGCGGTTAGCAAGCTTGTGCTGAAGGCGCTGGCCTGAAGGAGCCGCGTCGGTGAATCTCCCGAACGCGATAACGATCGGCAGGATTCTCATTGCTCCGCTCATCGCAGCGCTGCCGTTCATCGACTCGCCTTTCGCGCGCGCCGCAGGGTTTATCATCTACATCGTCGCCGCGGTGTCAGATTACTACGACGGCATGCTCGCGCGGACGCGAAACCTCGTGACAGACCTCGGGAGCCTGCTCGATCCGCTTGCCGACAAGCTTCTGCTTTTTGCGACGCTGATCCCGATGTATGTGTTGATGTCTCCGGACACCGACTTGATGGCTCCCACTCGTGAGTCGGTGGGCGGAGCGCATGACTTTGCGTTTCGCACTCCATTTGGCGAAGTGGGGCTTCCATGGTGGATTGTTGCAATTGTGCTTGGCCGGGAGCTGTTCATGACCGTCTTCAGGCAGCTTGCCGCCCGGCGCGGTGTCGTCATCGCCGCGATAGGATCGGCGAAGTGGAAGACAGGATTCCAGTCGGTATGGGTCGGCGCTGCCTATTTCTGGTTCTTTGCCGCTACACTCGCGGCCCGGAACGACTGGAATAGCGATGCGTGGAAATACTTCGAGTGGTTCAACGCACTCGTCGGACTCACCACCATGACGGCGGCTATTTTTCTGACTCTGTATTCGCTCGGCCTCTACATCAAGCGGTACGCGCGCGTCTTCGCGGTCTGAGCGATGAAAATCGAGATCGTGACAATCGGCGACGAGCTACTGCTCGGATTCACGATTGACACCAACGCTGCGCACCTCGCGCGCGAGCTGTCGTCATTGGGCGTCGAGATTGTGCATCGAACGACCGTCGGAGACAGCGCCGAAGCAATAGCCGCAGCTGTGCGCGAAGGGCTCGACCGGACGGGCGCTGTCATAACTACCGGGGGACTCGGTCCAACGGCAGACGACCTTACGAAGGCATCGATCGCGGCACTATTCGGCCGGAAGCTCTATCGTGACGAAGCGATCGTCGATGGCATGAAGGATCGGTGGGAGCGGCTCAGGCGAACCGGACCGTTCCCCGAATCGAACATCGCGCAGGCAATGATTCCGGAAGGAGCGACGATTCTTCCCAATCAGCACGGAAGCGCGCCCGGCATCTGGCTCGAGGACGAACGGGGGCGATGGGTAGCGATGCTGCCCGGAGTGCCTCGCGAAATGCGGGGACTTCTCGCCGATGAGGTTACACCTCGCATGCGCGACCGCATACTGGCGAGCGGGTTAGCGGATATTCCAGTGATCAGATCGCGCACACTGCGCACGACGGGCATTGCCGAGTCGGCCCTCGCCGACAAGCTTGGTGACCTGGCCCGCGGAGTGGACGGAATGACGCTCGCTTTCCTGCCGGGCGTGGAAAGCGTCGATCTGCGTCTCACGTCCCGCGGACTCGCTGGCCCTCAGGCCGACGCTGCTCTCGAGGGGGCGCTCGTGAAACTTCGAGCAGCGGCTGGACGGTATGTGTACGGAGAGGATGGCGCCGACCTCGCGGAAGTAGTGTTGAACGCATGTCGGCGCAAAGGTGTACGACTGGCTGTTGCGGAGAGTTGCACTGGCGGCATGCTCGGCGCGCGACTCACCGCAGTTGCGGGGTCAAGCGATGTATTCGTGGGCGGGGTGCTTGCTTACGACAATAGCGTCAAGCGTGAGTTGTTGGGGGTGACCGATTCGCAGCTCGAACAGCATGGCGCGGTGAGCGAAGAAGTGGCCGCCACGATGGCGCATTCGGTGCGACAGCGGCTCGGAACCGAGGTCGGGATAGCGATAACTGGAGTTGCCGGTCCTGGCGGTGGAACATCCGCCAAGCCGGTTGGAATGGTATGGGTGGCAGTAAGCGGAATCAGGGACGAGGCGCGCTGCCTCAGGCTGTTCGGGACGCGCGTGGAAGTACGCGAGCGAGCGGTGCAGGCATCGTTAGACATGATCAGGCGAACTCTGGAAACGGGTTAGATTCATGATGCGAAAGACAAAGGATAGAATGAAGGAATCGGGCGCGGTGCGTCCCCCAGCCGACGAGGCCGAACAGGCGGACGGGGCCATCGAAGTAGATGATTCGGCGGGCGTGGACGGAAGCACTGTCGGAGATGACTACGCTGGAGACGACGCAGTCTCCGAGCTTCAGCGCGAGCTTACAACAGAGCGCGACAAGCATCTGCGCCTGGTCGCCGAATTTGACAATTTCCGCAAGCGGATGATGAAGGAGCGTGCTGATGCCGAGTCGAGAGGGCAGATGGAGCTCGCCAGGCAGATCATCGATCCACTCGACGACATCGCGCGGTTCGCGCACGTCGACCCCGCTCTCACTGATTCGACCACTCTCGTGCAAGGTGTCGAGATGGTCGAGAAGAAGCTCGGAAAGTCGCTGCGAAGCGCGGGCCTGGAGACGGTCAATCCGGTGGGCGAGGTTTTCGACCCTTCGCTGCATGAGGCGGTGGGCACGGATGTCGCCGAAACGCCCGACGAGGACCACACTGTGTCCCGCGTCTACCAGATCGGCTACACATTCAAGGGGCAGCTTCTGCGGCCGGCTCGCGTCGTGGTCAGGCAGTATCCCGGCTCTCACTGACGGCT
>JBKJRW010000200.1:0-7344 GCA_046593165.1 Gemmatimonadaceae bacterium | reverse complement strand
AGTGTGCCGCCAAGCCAGAATGTTCGCCAGAACGGCTGCCCCTCGCGTCGCGCCTGAACAAGGAACTGGCCCATGGCCACGACCTCGTCGAGAGTAAGCGCGATCATGATGAGCATTGCAACGGCGGCGATGAGGCATGGCGTACACCATGCTCCCACGGCGAGCGGTTGCAGGATAATGAGCACGATGCTGACAACGCCGAGCGGAACTACGAGGATTCCGAAGAACGTGACCATCCACGGCATGGTGCGCCATCGGCGCTTGTCACCCATGAAGCCCATGAGGAACTCGACCATATAAGCGACGGCGCCCAGCCCCGCATCCGGAATGGGGAAGGCGCGCGAGACGTCCGATGTCAACACGTGCTGCGTGCCGAGTCCGAAGAACGGGTCGGTGAGCGTCGCGACATGCTCGAGCTGGAACGCAGTCATCTGCCGCGAGAGAATGAAGCCCAGCAGGGCGAGCGCGATGATCGATGCCCGCTGTGGCCAGCTCGACGGGTTGTACGACCACCCGGGCGGCACGTCCGGGCCCGGTTCCATGTTCATCCCCGGCGCCATCGGCATCCCCGGTGCCAGAATCGCGAACACGACCACCAGCACACCGACGAGCGTGTCGTTTGCGTATGCTGCGGCTGTGGGGGCCCAGAAAACGAGGGGAGCAAAAAGCAGCCAGAGTCCAACGAGCGAGTTCGCCCACGGTGCCCACAGTTTCCAGAATGGACGGTTCGACAGTGACAGTCTGGCAAGCAGAATGACGAGTGCGCCACTTGCAACATCGCTCACCTGGAGTGCCCCGCTACCGTATCCAAGCGCGAATGCGCTGGTGATGAGCCATACGCCGAGCGCCATGTTGGCGAAGTGCGGCCACACCACCGGGCTACTGTGTGCCATCGCCATTGGCGCATCGCCGGGAATAGCCGCCATGTTCTCGCGCTGCTTCATCCCGTCTCCGCCCGGCTTCTCGGCCGGATCGTGCTGCTGCACCGGCTTGTGGCCGGCGTGTTTCGACGCATCGGAGCCCGCGACAACTGGAGCCCCGGGTGCTTTGTGGACGTGCTCTTTCGGCGATTCAGCGGGTCGTTCCTGCGGTGATTCCGTTGCGGGTGCCTCGGGGTCTTCGACGGTCTTCTCCAACTCCGACGGAGGTTTCAGGTCGTTCTCACGGTACCATCCGAGCGGGTCGGCATTCAGTGCATCGATCATCTTCGGCAGTGTCTCGCGCAGAGAGCGCTTCGGCTCCCAGCCGAGCACTTTTCGCGCGCGCGAGATGTCGAGTGCGTAGTGGTCGTTCGCGCGGTCGATCATCCACGGCTTGATGAACCCTTCCTGTCCCGGGACATGGTCGAGCACCCAGGCGCCCGCCTTCGCCACAGGCGCAAGCGCGGCGGGGATCTCGATGGTCTCCTTGCTTTCCCCGCGGATCAGACGGGCGATGGTATGCTGCAGTTCGTCGTAGCTGAGCGCCTCCGGCTCACCGAGGAGGAGCACGAGTTCCGGTGGCAGTTCGGCGCGTCGGTCAACGACGCGAACGATGGCGTCCACAAGGTCGTCCATGTGCATGAATGACTGGCCATGCGCGGTCGAACCGGAGTAGAGCCTGCTGGTGAGGTCGCGCTCGTAGATGCGCTGAATCTGGTGCGCCAGCGGGATGGAGTGGCATCCGTCGTCGTAGACTCCGGAGATGCGTAGCAGCACCGCCGGGATGCCCTCGCGCTCATCGCGGATGAGCTGCTCGGTGCGGACCTTCGACTCCGGGTAGGCCCAGGTGGGTTCAATGGGCCAGTCTTCGGTGATGAACTCGCCCGGCTCTCCCGGTTTGTGTACAAGCATGGTACTGGAGAAGACGAACTGTTCGACGTGGATGCGCTCATGGCGCAGTTCGCGGAGCAGGCGGCTTGTACCGCCAACGGTGATCTCGTCGTATTGCGGACTCGGTTCGCCGAAGAAGTCGTAGTAGGCTGCGAGGTGGATGACCGAGTTGACGTGGTCACCGTGGTGCTCGCGGATGGCGCGGAGCCCATCTCGTACGCTCTCGTCCGATGTGATGTCGACGGGGACTGCGACGCAGCCTGGCGGTGGCGGCTGGGGTGCTTTCCGGTCGAAGCCGATAATGTCCTGGAATCGCGCGGCAAGCCGTCGCATCACGGCGTTGCCGATTGATCCATTGGAACCGGTGACGATGATGATGCCGCGCTCTGGTGTCATGAAACCATCTCTCGCACCTCCGCGTGATTCTCTGGTTGCCGTACCTGAGAAGCGTGAGGCTCTCAACTGAATGCGGGCTGAGTGCCTGATGAGTCCTGGGCAAAGTCCAGTGCGAATCCCGTACCATGGCCCAGGCTTTGCGCCGAATAAAATTGAATGCTGCGGATTGGCTGGCCGGTATCGTGCTGTGGTGGCGGCAGGACACGCAGTTTCGTAATCCGTTCAATCATCGCGCGGGGAGGAGACATATCATGGCGTGGCTCACGGCAAACTGGTTCTGGGTGTTGATTTTCATCGCCTTCATTTGGATGCACACGTCCGGTCATGGCGGTCATGGCGGTCATGGCGGTCATGGCGGAGGTGATCGTCCGCGAAACGGGGAGGAGGGAAGCGAAGATGGATCACGAGACCGCGCCCCGAACTCGAGGCCGGGCGGGCACCAGCACTGAAGGCGGAACGGAGGTGTGCCTGGAAGTTGAAGAAAAATCCTGTCGACCTGTGACTGTTGTGACTGAATAGCTGCGAAGCACAAAGGAGAAAATGGCATGTTGAACATCAAAGTCGTGAGCTGGTCGCTGGGAATCTTTAGCGCCACCAGCTTCGTCCTGTGCGTCATCTACGGATTGATTGTGCCGCCGAGTCTGCACATGGCTTCGTTCCTGGAGACCGTTTTACCCGCTTTCAAATGGCTGACCCTCGGTGGCTTCCTTCTGGGGTTGATCGAGAGCTTTCTATACGGCGTGTACATTGGACTCGTATTCGTTCCCATTTACAACTCACTCACCCGCCGGTGGGGCTTTGCAGCACCGCACCGATAGAAGCAGAGCGCGAAAGCGTTACCAGAGCCAGGGAGAGGTGGAAGCCATGCCCGGCCGTCGGGTGCGGTGCACTACCGGAGAACCGAATTGACCTGATGAAGAGACACTTGTTCGTGCTCCTGGGCTCTCTCTTTGTGGTGATGATCGGTTTCGGCATCACGCTCGCGGTGCTGCCGTTCTACGTCGAACGTCTGGCGCTCGAAGGGGGTGCATCGCGGCAGGCGATCGTGCTGCACGTGACGCTTCTGACCGGCGTTTATGCGGTGGAGGCCTGTTCCTCTGGCGGACAAACGCGCCGTATCTGTTCAGCGGGGCAGTATTGCCGACGGTCGCCTTGCTTGTCGGGTGGAAGGCGATGGGCGCTCAGAGCGAGGCCGAACTCGCTCGTCAATGAAAATGCGATCTCAATCACCATGAGGAGGTATCACAATGAGTTGCTGCAGTGATGTGATGAAGCCAATCGAAGCGTCTTCGTGCTGTACCCCGCAGGATACGGCCGCACATGCTGCGCGAGCGATGCGCGATTCAGGCTGCGGCTGCGCGCCGGTGGTAGAAGATGCTGACACGCTGAGGCTGGTCGGCGTCGTCACCGAGCGAGATGTGTGTTGCGACGTAGCGGCTGATGACCGCAAGGCTTCCGAAGTCCGCGTCGAAGAGATCATGCGGCCCGCATCCGCTTGCTGCGGCTCGGACGAGTCGCTTGGAACAGCTCGACAAAAACTTCATGAGCATCGCGCAACGAGCTTGCCAGTTGTGGACAAGGCGGGCAGTTGCTGCGGCACAGTGAGCGCTCACAGTCTGGAGAGGTCCTAGAGCACCGGACGAAGCCATCGGCGCGGTGATTGTATGACCTGGGACCATCAGCTCGTTCTGCTGCTTGTTCTGCCGATTCCAATTGCGTCCATTGCGTGGACGGTGGCGCACGAAGAATTGTTTCGCGAGCCGCGTGAGTGGTGCGCGGCGAAAAGCAAATCGTGCCGGAGCCTGTACGCGCGAAAGTTCTTCTACGTGTTCACCTGCGAATATTGCTTCAGTCACTACGTGACAGTGTTCTTCCTGTTCATCACACGCTTTACGCTGATGTTCGACGGGTGGCGAGGCTATCTCATCGCAGGCTTTTCGCTGGTATGGCTGGCAAACGTCTACATGAGCTTCTTTGGCAGGCTGCGCCTCGAGATTCGGGAAGACAGGCTGGAAATTACTGCAGCAGAATCTCGCGAGCGCGCTGATGTCAGCAATGCAGAGAACGACGCTGCGAACACCGTGGTCTCAAGCGTGCGCAAGGCCCGGTAATGGCGAATCGTAAGGCGACTGATGCGAAGTTTCCCGTTGGCTATTACCGACTCCACCCCGATATCAGTCTCAATTTCCAGATGAATCGGTTCTACAACTGGGTCGGCGACACGCGGATGCTCGACGAGATGCGCGCTGTAGCGCCGCGAATTGCCGACTACAGGGATTTCACCCGTGAGTTTCTGGCTCTTGCCGAACACGCCCTTACCAGCGGTCAGGAACTCAAGGGAGGTTTTTACCTGCGTGCCGCCGAATTTTTCATGCTGCCGGCGGATTCGGCCAAACGTCCGATCCGAGAGCGATTTCTTCAGGTGATCAAGACTCACTATGGCGTCACGGAGGCTGATCATTCGACTATCCCTTTTGAGGGCGGAGCGCTCTCGGCCTATCGTTTTACACCGCCTGTGCCGAAGGGAACGATCGTGGTGTTCGGTGGCTTCGACAGCTACGTCGAAGAATGGTTCGCCATTATTTATGCGCTTTGCGATGCCGGTTACGACGTCGTTGCATTCGATGGTCCTGGCCAGGGGACAGCTCTGGAAGATTTCCAATTGCCCATGACTCATGAGTGGGAAAAACCCGTCAAGGTCGTGCTGGATTACTTCGGCCTGGACGATGTCAGCCTGCTGGGATTTTCGCTCGGCGGCGAACTGGTCGTTCGTGCCGCAGCCTTTGAGCCGCGGGTCCGCCGCGTCATTGCGGATGACGTTCTTACGGATTTTTCGGAAGTCGTGCTTCGGCAGGTCGGCCCCGTCGTCAGGTTCATCCTCACGCTACTTGTCAGCGCAAAGGCAGCCCCCGTTGTGAATACGCTCGTGAGGCGCATGATGCGGCGAAGCCTGGTGGTCGAATGGGGTATTCAGCAAGGCATGCATGTCATGGGGAGCAGGTCCCCTTTCGAGCTGTTGCAGAAGATTCGACAGTTGACCACGACTTCCGTCTCGGCCCGTGTTTATCAGGACGTACTGCTGATGGCAGGCGAGCAGGATCATTACGTTCCGCTACGCCAGTTTCATGATCAGATGAAAACCCTGACAAATGTGCGATCCCTGACGACGCGACTGTTTACCCGGGCTGAGCATGCCCAGAATCATTGCCAGATTGGTAATCTTGCGCTGTCACTGCAGGTGATCGTGGGATGGCTGGACGCGATGACGCACGCGCGGCGCGCCTCGTCGCAAAGCGCGGACTCTCAGACTTCTGGTTGATGCGACTGCAGGCAGCTACCAATCAAGACGGTGACTGGCCGGAGCAGCGTCGCCGCTGGCGTCGGCGACTGCTCGGGGGTTTATCGGCGGCGCTCGTTCTGAGCGTTCCCCTCGTGGTGCTCGCGCTGGTGGGGTTACCCCACGTCTTACGCACGCCACTCGTCCGCAACGTAATGGCGCGGGGCGCCACGGGCGCGCCGCCGGCATTGGACGCACCGGGTTTCGCCTCAGCATTCGCGCTCGTTACGGGGGTGCCGCTCTATGGGGGGAATCGCGTGGAGGTGCTGTCGAACGGTGATGAAACCTACGCGCGTCTATGGCAGGACCTTCGCTCGGCGCGCCGGTCGATTACCGTCCAGATGTATTACGCCGAACCCGGTGCGGTTTCAGACAGCGTGGTGAACATTCTGGCTGAGCGAGCGCGCACCGGCGTCGAAGTGTTTTTTCTCTATGATGCCTTCGGCGCCGAAACGTTCCCTCTGGAACTCCTCGATAAGTTGCGGTTCGCCGGCGTACGCATCGCGGTGTTTCGGCCGATCAAATGGTATGCCCTGGATCGCGCCAACCATCGCTCGCACATCCGTGGCATAGTGATCGATGCGACGGTGGGCTACACGGGGGGTTTCGGCTTCGACGACAAATGGCTGGGCGGCGGCCGGAAACCACGGGAATGGCGGGAGACGAACGCTCGCTTCGAAGGTCCCGCGACGGCACAGCTTCAGTCAACGTTCGTCGCGCAGTGGGCCGAGGCCACTGGCGAGCTACATGGTGGCACGCTCATGCTGGGGGACGTTGTACCGCGCGAGTCATTAATGGGTACAGCGGGGACTTCGAACGGAGCGATTGCCGCGCTTCTCTACAGTCCGTCGGTGACAGGAAGCACTGTGGTTGAGCGGCTGTTCGCCATCTCTATCGCCAGCGCGCGCCACCGGCTGTACATCACGAATGCGTACTTTGTCCCACATGCCGATTTTGTGAGACTCCTCTCCGATGCCGCGAAACGGGGAGTCGACGTGCGGGTGCTGACCAACGGGGCGAATTCGGATGTCTCTACCACCTGGCTCGCCGGCCGAAGCCGGTACGAGACCCTTCTGTCGGCGGGAGTTCGCATATACGAGTATGAGCCAACGACTCTCCACGCGAAGGTCATGGTCGCCGACGGTTTATGGACCGCAATTGGTACGGCTAACTTCGACAATCGCTCGCTGGCGTACAACACGGAAGTTGCACTGACGGTGCGCGACGCTACTGTCGGCGCCACGATGGATTCGCTGTTCCTTGCGGACTTGGAGTATACGGAAGAGATTCGGCTCGCCGAGTTTCGGCGGCGGTCGTGGTGGATGCAGCTTCGTGAGCGTGGCGCGAGCATCATCGCCGATGTGCTGTAAGTGCCCTACGGCATGGACGCCGGGCGCGTTGAATCGGCAGACGGCCAGTGGTCGGGCGACCTTCAGATGTCACCGTGCGGGCGCCATGGCGAACATGCGTCCCGCATCCCATGATATGCCGATGCCGATCACCAATAAATAACAGGGAGAACATGCAAGACACCGACAGCTTCCGCGGGCGAACAACCATGCGTCGTGCAACGGCAGTGACATTCCTGCTGATACTTGCAGCCGCCTCGGCGCTCAGCGCACACGATTTCTTTCTGGTGCCTGGCGCGTATCCTTTCACTTCCGGCTCTGATGTAGAGATACTCGCGCAATCCAGTTCCCGGTTTCCCACCAGCGCCGGACCCGTTGCTATCGCCAGGGTAACGAGAGCAGTCATGATCGGGGCGGACGGAGAGAAAAGTATCACGGACATGTCGATTCG
>JBKJRW010000172.1:0-3657 GCA_046593165.1 Gemmatimonadaceae bacterium | reverse complement strand
CTCGCGCGGAGCGCCGGTCTCGGATGGTTTGGAAAGAATACCAATCTCATCAATCCGGGGCTTGGCTCGTTCTTCTTCATTGGTGCCCTGCTCGTCGATCTCGAGCTCCAACCTGACGCTCCGTTCGAGGCGGACCGGTGCGGGAGTTGCACCCGATGCCTGGATGCATGTCCAACGGACGCGTTCGTCTCACCTCGCGTGCTCGATGCGACCCGCTGTATCTCGTACCTCACAATCGAAGCGCGCGGGGCGATTCCGGACGAGCTTCGCGCGCCGATAGGCGACCTCCTCTATGGTTGCGACATCTGCCAGGATGTTTGCCCGTGGAACGTGCGGTTCGCACGAGATCTTACCGAGCCAGCACTCGCGCCGCGGGATGCATTCGTCGCTCAGGATTCACGGGCTCTCGCCCGTGATATCCTGTCGATGGACGAAGCTGAGTTTCGGGCTGAATTCAGAAATTCACCGATGAAGCGCGCGAAGCGACGCGGACTTCGGCGGAACGCTGCGGTGGTGTTGGGGAACGCCGGGCTGGACTCAGATATGCCTATGCTCGCCAAGGCCGCGGCCGACCCGGATCCACTTGTCGGCGGCCACGCGGAGTGGGCACTGGCGCAGATCCGATCGCGTTTCGCCGTAGCCGGCCTCACCAGATCGCCAGAGGGAGTTGCTATTGAGGATCGTCGCAGGGAAGTTCGCGGGGCGTAACCTGACTTCTCCTCAGGGGCCCCGCGTACGGCCAACGGCGGAGCACGTTCGCTCGGCGATGCTGAATCTGCTCGACGATGCTGTGCGCGGTGCACGCGTAGTCGATCTCTTTGCGGGAACTGGTGCGCTGGGCCTCGAGGCTATCTCGCGTGGCGCTATCAGCGCCGATTTCGTCGAATTCGGACCCGACAGCCTTCACTCCCTGCGCGCGAACATCGCTACGCTCAGACTCCTCAAGTCTACGCGCGTATTCAAGCGCGACGCACTCCCCTTTGCTCAGGCACTCGGCCGCGACGCGTACGACATCGCCTTTGCCGATCCGCCGTATGGATCACGAATGCTCGATCGTCTCGTCGAGATCTGGAAGGAAAGCGGCTTTTCGCGACTACTCGCGGTCGAGCACGACAGCGGTCATGATCTGCCCGGCGGAAGTATCCGGCGGGAGTTCGACACTACTGCTATCACGATCTACCGTGCTCAATGATGGCGAAGCGTTACGGGGTCCGGCCTTCTTGTCGCCTTTCTTCTTTCGTCGCTTCTTCGATCGGCCTGCGTTACCGTCGTCCCCACGCTTGAGTCCGCGGCGAATGCGTTTAAGGTCCTTCCTCCCGATCATCCCGCTTTCCGCCATGTAGCTGACGAGCGCCTCGGCCGAGCTTCTGAAGTAGGCGCCGAGCAGGCGATCTACCGCTTCGCGGGTTGCCTCCCGCCTCGCAACACGGGGGGAGTATCGGTGGGCGCGTCCCTCTGCCTTATGGGAGAGGAATCCCTTTTTTTCCAGGTTGCGGAGAATGGTGAGAACGGTGGTGTACGCCAGTTGGTCGGATAACCCGGCTCTCACCTCCCCGACGGTGCCCGAGCCGACGGTCCAGAGAACGCCCATGATCTCTGCCTCTCGCTCGCCGAGCGGTGCACAAGGATCCGCCTGATCATCTACTATCATCATAGTAATTACCCCGTTTCTCCTTGAAGATATATCAACTACATGAATAGTAGTTTGCCTCGGCAGCAACACTTTCAGTAACCGAGCGGTCGATTGACCGTTCACCGCGGAGCCGCCGAGGTACACGGAGGAGCACGGACTTCTGATATCGGGAAAACCTCCAAATGGCTTTTTTTTACTGGTGAACGCAAATTGGCGTCCGGGGCGACAAGGAACGCAAGGTGGAAAGGGGCCTCCGGCCCGATAGAGGCGCTGGTTGCCTCGATGCAGTGTCTTTCACTATAGCATTCCCCCGCCGTTCTTCGCGCACCTCCGTGAACCTCAGTGACTCCGTGGTGATCGGTTCAACCTTTCTCAAATGCTGACTGCAATATCCCGCCACTTGCCCTGGTTGAACCTGATCACGCTGAGCGCACACCGCGTAAGATGCCCGATGAGAATTGCGATCCAGATATGAATCGCCTGAAGCGTCCCGAATTCGGTGATGACAAAGCAGATTCCGAGCGGCACCGCTATCTGTGAGATGACCGAGATGTAGAGTGGACTCCTGGTATCTCCGGTGCCCTGAAGACCTCCAGTGTACGTCAACGCGACGGCGATGAAGAAGCCCGACACGCTGAGCACCCTCAGCAACTGCGTCCCGATCGCGACCGCAACCGGGTCGTTCATTCCGAAAATCGCCAGCAACTGCTCCGGCAGAAAGAGAAAGAACGCGCCAACGAACGCGGCAACACCCATGCCGATTCGGGCCGCAACATGCACCGCTTCGTTCGCCCGGTCGGGCTTGCCGGCGCCGAGGTTCTGGCCGGCAACGGCCGATGCGGCGCCCATGAGGCCGATCGAGGTCCACGTAATGAACGAAAACAGCTGCGAGTAGGAAACAGCGAACGCCGCCTGAGCGGCCGCGCTGTCGGGGAGAGAGCCGATGAACCCCATCATCAGGACGCCCCCCACATTCATCGCAATTCCCTGGATGCCAGTGGGCAAGCCATACTTGAAGAGCGACCTGATGATTACCCAGTCGGGGCGGTAACTCACGCCGCGAGGAAACGATACTACCCACCCCCCCCTCATCAGCTTCACAACGGCGTACACCGACACAAGACCCGATGCGGCGCACGTGCCCATCGCCGCCCCCGCCGTCCCGAAGGCCGGAATAGGACCGAGCCCGCTGATCAACACCAGATTGAAGACAATGTTCAGGACGGTCATCGCGATTCCAAGGATCATGGGCGTTCGGGCATCGCCAGCCGATCTAAGTGCCCCACCCAGCATGAAAAACACGAGCATGCCCGTGCTGAACATGAACATGATGCGCAGAAATGGCAGCGCTTCGGCCTTCACCGCCGGCGCGGCATTGGCGAGATCGAGAAGCACCGGAGACGCGAAGTAACCCACCGGTGCGAGGATCAAAAGCGAGATGCCCACAGCGGTGAGGAATGCCTGGTACACAACACGATCTACCTTCCCGGAATCGCCCGCTCCGGCAAATCGCGCCACCAGCACACTCATGCCCGTGAAGATCGAAACGATGAAAACGATGACAACGAGAAAAATCTGGAACCCGACGCCAATGGCGGCGTTGCCCCGGAAGCCCACGAGGTGCCCAACCAGAACATGATCGATGATACCTTGAATTCCGCCGATAATGTTCGTCAGCATCGTTGGCCACGCGATGTTCCAGACGGCAGAGCGCAGCGGTCCCTCGACGATCGATCGGTCGTATCGTCCTGGAACTGGCGAGGGAGACAGTGGCGCCGCGGCGGCAGCCTCGAATTCGGCGCTTACGTTTACGTCAGTCAAGGTCAATGAGTATAGCATCACACATGCGGGCGCGTCGATTGCGGGCCTCGCCAACGCACCAGCGGCAGAGTAGACTAGCCTCCAACTCTTCCACTCCGCTCCAAGCGTGACCGACCCTTCACCATCTACTCCAGACTTCGACCTTCGCGCCCGCGTAGCGCGCGCGCTCGCCCCTGCGTATGAGGTCGAGGCGGAGCTGGGTC
>JBKJRW010000098.1:0-10531 GCA_046593165.1 Gemmatimonadaceae bacterium | reverse complement strand
GGCTCATCCACAAACGCAGCGAATACCACGGCGAGCTGCACTGTACCAAACATGTGGAGGTAAAATGGCTGTACTGTGACATTGTAGAGCCGCGCGACGGAGAGGCCGGTTTCCTCGCGCACTTCGCGAACGGCCCCATCCTCGGGGCGCTCGCCGGGTTCGATCCGCCCGTGAATGGTTTCCCAGGCGCCCGGGCATCTGGTATCGAGAGCTCGCTGCACAGCGAGAATTTTCCAGCCATCCGGCAGGGGCCGGATCAGATACACGTCCACTACGCCGACGACGACTTCGGTCACGTCCGGTGACCGTCTGCCATGAGCAGGAAGTGGCATATCATCTGGTGAATCAAACGCCACTCCGGCTGAATCGTCAGTATCGAACAGGCCCCAGAGATCGTTCCTGACTGGAATGCCTCCGTCGGGCCCCGGAGGCACGTGCTGCTCGAGGACGCGAAGGAGCTCGTCACCGCTCGTCTCACCGGCAGTGAGGTGCGCAAGTGCGGATTCCCATAGAGACCGGGAGCCACAACGACGCGCAATCGCGGTCAGAGTATCGGCAGCCGATCCGGCCGCGATTCCGCGCTCCATGTCTGCGTCGGCGATCACGATTTCGGTTACGGCGAGCCGACCCCGATAGCCACTCATCGAACAGATGTCGCAGCCTACCGGAGTGTACACCATCAGATCTGGCGTGACGCTCGGGAGAAGTTGAGATGGCGCGCCATCGTTCGCGACGGTCCGGCACGCGGTGCAGAGGCGCCGAATCAACCGCTGGGCAACGACTCCCTTTAGTGCCGCCGCAAGCTTGGCATTGTCCACTCCCAGATCGCTCAGACGGGTGATCGAACTGCAAGCATCGTTGGTGTGAAGCGTGGCGAATACGAGATGACCGGTTAACGCTGCCTGAATCGCAATTGCGGCAGTCTCGCGATCGCGGATTTCTCCGATGAGAACAACGTCGGGATCCTGCCG
The DNA here is from genome assembly GCA_046593165.1 of Gemmatimonadaceae bacterium. Classification (GTDB taxonomy): domain Bacteria; phylum Gemmatimonadota; class Gemmatimonadetes; order Gemmatimonadales; family Gemmatimonadaceae; genus UBA4720. The sequence continues at coordinate 9,560 of JBKJRW010000098.1, read as the reverse complement.
AAGGATCGACCTGAGCGCCGTCGCGAAGCTGAGCCCCGCCTTGTCATTTATCTGAACCTGCACGATGCCGGGAATTCTGTATTCGACCGGATCTTCGACGGTGATGATGTTGAGGCCCTTCTGCTGGATCTTCTTCAACGCGGCATAGAGTGTCGTGGTCTTGCCTGAGCCCGTGGGGCCGGTGATGAGAACCAGCCCTTCCCGAACTTCCAGAAGTTGCTTCATACGTGGTGCATCGACTGCGTCGAATCCGAGTGAATCGAGAGTTTTGATCGCGGCCCTCGGATCGAGTATGCGTATTACGACCTTTTCGCCATTCGACGCGGGAAGAGTGGACACCCTGAGATCGACTCTCGATGCGCCTAGTCCGACCGACGCGTGACCGCCTTGAGGCCGAAGCCGGTCTGCGATGTCCATCTTCGCCATGATCTTGATACGTGACACCAGCGGAACCCCGACTGCCTTGGGAAGAAGCATGACATGGCGGAGAATCCCATCGATGCGGTATCTCACCGCGATGCCATCTTCTTCGGGCTCCAGATGGATGTCGCTTGCGCGCTGCTCGATGCCGGCGGCGACTACGCGATCGACGAGCCGGACGACGGGCTCGCCAGCGATTGTCTGGAGGTCATTGCCCCGCATGCGGTGGGAAGGGTGATCCTTGCGGTAGGCTTCATCGATCCGTGTTGCGATCGTCGCGGGAGGCGCGAGCCACATCCGCACGGACCGGCCACTTGCAAAAGCCAGTGACCGCTCGCAATCGAGATCCCAGGGGTTCGACGTCGCGACGTCGATGATCGTGTCGGAAGTGGCCAGTGGAAGCACCTGATACCGTCGAGCAGTTTTTTCCGGCAGCAGCGCCCGCGCCTTGTGATCGGACTCGAGCGTCGGCGCGATCGCTGTACGAAGGCACCGCGAGATGGCTTCGAGAAGCTGGTTACCCTCGACTATCCCGAGCCGGAGTGCGGCGTCCCAGATGCTTCCGCCATCAGCCGCTCTTCCCGCAGCTGCGGCTGCCTCGGGTGACGTGAGCGCCTCGATGATGGGGATCACCCAATCGTCGCGCCCCGTCTTTTGCCGGGCTCTCATCCTTCCGCACGGTGCATTGCGACAATGTCACCCAGCTTCGGTCATCGAGCGCCAGCCGACCGTCGCATGTCAAATCAAAAGCACGCCGGATGAGTTCAGTTACCGACAGCGATCGGAATCGTGAAGATGAACCGCGTACCCTGACCCAGTTCGCTCTCGGCACGAAGAGTCCCGCCGTGCGCCTCGATGATACCCTTGGCGATGGACAGTCCCAGCCCGGCCCCATCACGCGTCGCCCTGTTAGCCTGCCAGAAGCGATCGAATAGATGCGGCAGATGCTCGGGCGTAATCCCCGGCCCCGTATCGGCCACGACGAACTTTGCGACGGATCCAATACAGAGTCCGCTGACCTGGATACTCCCACCATGAGGCGTGAACTTGACCGCATTGCCGATGAGGTTGGAGAACACCTGGCCGAGCCGCTCCTTGTCGCCTCCAATCTTCAGGGCCTCACCGGTCCATGACTGAGTGAGCCCGATGTCCTTCTCCGCCGCCAGCGCTCGCTGATCTTCGACAGCATCCATGAGAACCTGGGCGGCATCGATGGGCGGTTTTTCCACCGCAAGCGTACCCGCCTCGATTCGGCTCACATCGAGCAGATCGCCGATCAGCCTGTTCGCACGCGCCGCCGCGCGATTGACCGCCTTGAGCTGCTGCTCGAACGGCGGCTTTGAATCGGGTGTCTCGAGCAGTTCGAGTAGAAACGAAGCGCTCATCTGAATGGTATTGAGCGGATTTCTCAGATCGTGCGACACTACTGCGAGTACGTCGTCGCGTGCGCGGGTTGCCTGCTGCGCCTCGCGATAAAGCTTCGCGTTGTCGAGCGCAATCGAAGCACGCAGCGCAACGTCAGTCGCCAGCACAAGATCGTCTCGTGAGTACGTGCGCGACGACGCGACTACAATGAATGTCAATGCACCGAAAAGACCGCCGTGCCCAACCAGGGGTGCGATGATAGCCGACAACACCGGCAAGTCTGGCGATTCTGTCGCGCTCTCCGGAGCACCTGTGTCCATTATCTCGCCGAGGGTCCCGGAGGCGAGCACCGGCGCCCGGCTCTTGCCGCGCCTCTCGACAAATCGGCCCACTGAATCGCGCGGCCTTGTCTCACGAATGGCGGTCGCCAGGGACGGCGAAACCAAATCGGCGACAGCCACCTCCACTCGCGTCACTTCTCCGCCATTGCCCAGAATGTCCACCAGGCAAACATCAGCGAGGTAAGGCGTGCACAGCCGCGCAAGATCTACCAGAATCTGTTCCGCGTCGAGCGACGTAGACAGCAACACTCCGGCATCGGCCAGAAACCGCGCGCGTTGAGCCGCTTCATTGACCGCTTCGCTCGTGCGCACAAGGTCACCATAACTGGATACGAGCAGCTCCAGTATCTGCTCCTTGGTCGCCGAGATCGTGAACTTCTCTCCCAGGAGGTCGATGCTTATTGGCCGCGATACTATCGGTTTTTCCGCGACAGTTCGCTGAAGCACGTGTCGAACACGCGCCAGAAGTTGCTCGGGATCGTACGGCTTGGTGACGTAGTTGTCGGCTCCGCTCTCGAGCCCTCGGACGATCGCAAGTGGATCGCTCAGGCTCGTGAGTAGAATGACCGGCATTGCCCGGTTATCCGTCTTGATCCGCCTACAAAGCTCGTAGCCATCCATTCCGGGCATCACGACATCGCTCAGCACGAGATGGACAGCAGGCTGCAACCTTAGCACCTCCAGCGCTTCCTCACCGCTTCCCGCGACCAGGACTACGTAGCCCTCGCGTTCGAGCAGCACGCCGATCGCCGCAGCCTGCGTGGCGCTGTCCTCTACCGCGAGAATTCTCCATGCCGCCATGTCGCCGCTGGCTGCGGTTGAATCTCCGGTCATGTCAGCTCCTGAAGACGCCGCGAGATGTCTCGCAGGGGTAGCACCATATCGACTACGCCGGCATTTACTGCCTCGCGCGGCATTCCATATATCACCGACGAGGCTTCGTCCTGCGCAATCACGGTTCCACCGCGCCGGCGCACTGTCGACAGGCCGGCTACGCCGTCGTCGCCCATGCCTGTGAGAATTACTGCAAGAAGACCATGACCAGCCACCTCTGCGGCTGTTTCGAAAAGCCGGGTCACCGATGGCCGAAACGTGCCGACGGGCGCAGACGTCGTCAGTGCAACGCGAAATGCCCCATGAGCCTCTCTCCGTACCTCGAGATGTTTCCCATCGCCGGCGATGTACATCGTTCCCGCACGGGCCACCTCGCCGTCCGTTGCAACCTTTACCACTATGCCGGCATCCGCACCGAGCCACCGCGCGAGGCCCTGCACGAAGCCTCGCGCAATATGCTGCACCACGAATATCGGCGCGGCGAAAGTCTGAGGCAGCTCAAGCACCATGTCGCGCAGCGCGGCCGGACCCCCGGTGGATGATCCGATGGCCACCAGCGTCGACGCGCCCCGCCGACCGTTCGGCGCCCCCGAAGACGGCGCAACCGACGCGCGATCCGACTGAGTGTGCGAGTATGCATCGCGCACCTCTGGCCCCCTCCGCCTCACGACCTTCACGTGAGAGAGAGCCTTGACCATCGATACGAGATGCCGCTTGTCAGCTTCGAATCGCGGCGATCTCGGACCCTCCGGCTTCGGAAGCACGAGCAACGCTCCCGCGCGCGTAGCGTCGAGCGAAAGCCTTATATCTGAATCACGTGCCTGTGACGATACAATCAGAATGGGACACGGCGCACGTGCCATTATCTGCTCGGTCGCCTGCAGGCCGTCGAGCCCGGGCATCTGCACATCCATCGTCACGAGGTCAGGACGAAGCCGCTCAGCCATCTCCACAGCCTCTATTCCGTTCGTCGCCTCGGCAACGATCTCTATGTCGGGATCTTCCGACAGCATTCCCACAAGCAAGGCTCTCGCCGTCGGCGAATCCTCAGCGACCAGAACTCTTATCACGCTTTCTCCCTTTCGCCGCGACCGATGAGCTGACGAATGGTATCAAGCAGCGTGTCCTGGTCGAAACTCGATTTGGTTATGTATGCGTCGGCACCGGCCTCGAGCCCGCGCAGTCTGTCTTCCGGCTTGTCCAGGGACGTCACCAGAATCAACGGGAGCGCCTTGGTACGCGGCGACTCTCTGATACGGCGACACAACTCGATTCCGTCCATTCTCGGCATCTCGATATCTGATACGACGATATCCCATTCTCCATGTTGGAGAAGCTCCAGTGCCTGAACTCCGTCTACAGCTGTCTCGACATCGTATCCCGAAGCTGTAAGCACACTCTCCTCGAGACTTCTCGTGGTGATCGAATCGTCGACAACCAGAATCCGGCGACGTGTCACCGCTTTCGCGGAGGCGAAGCCAACAGATGCACGGGCAGAGCCATCGGCCGGCCGGGAAAGGAGAGCGGGCACATCGACTACAAGCGCGACATTTCCATCTGGCAGAAGTGTCGCGCCGGCGAGAAATGATTTTCGGCCTCCACCGGCAACATCGAGCGGACGCATCACCACTTCCCGCTCATCGAGTACGTCGCGCACCACAGCAGCCAGGCGGCGCGATCCCGACTCGAGGCGAATGGCGACCACTTTGCCATCAGATGGCTTGTCGTCTGCGAACGGCGCACCCAGTAGACCCGCCAGCGACGCGAGCGGAATCGGACTATCCGGATCGGGCAGCACAGTCGCGCCATCCACGACGCGTACTTCATCGCTACCGATGCGAGAGATTCGTTCCACATACGCAGTTGGAATCGCGACTGGATATCCGCCGACATCCGCGATCACGACGCGAAGGACGGCGACCGTCACCGGCACTTCCATCGTGAACGTCGTTCCGGCGCCTTCTCGCCACGAGACGTGCACACCACCACCGACACTCTCGACGGCAGATCTGACGATGCCAAGCCCGACGCCTCGTCCCGAGATCTCCGTAATCTCACCCCGCGTTGAGAACCCATCCTCGAACACCGAATCCGCAAGCTCACGTGTTTTGGTCGGAATCGGACGCCCGGATTCAGCAAGCCTTCGCCTCAGGCTGTCGAGATTGATACCCGCACCGTCGTCCGAAACGGTCACGCGCAGCCGGTCGGCACGCATCGAAGCCTTCACAACAATTGTACCTTCTGCCGGCTTCCCTGCCGCGCTACGGGCGGCGGGCTGCTCGAGTCCGTGATCGACCGCGTTACGCACGAGGTGAAGCAGCGGCTCTCGCAGAAGCTCAAGCACCGGGCGATCAGCCTCGACGTCACCACCTTCGACAACCAGCCGGGACGGCTTGCCGACGCTCACCGATATGTCCCGCGCCGCACGCGGCAGCGCTTCGACGATATCAGAGAATGGACGCTGTCGCAAATGCCGAACGGATTCGATCAACCGTGACGAAAGCGTATGCAGAACGCGCACGTCGCTGTCAAATCGCCTCGCGATCCCCACCAGGGCCACCCGCACGAGCGGATCGTCAACCTCCGAAGTTGCGCGCACCAACGTCAGCGGCTGATCCTCCATCCGCGCGGCAAGTCTGAGAAGGTCGCCAGTTACCGCGAACAATCCTTCGAGTGTCGAGACTCCGATGCGAACGTCATCATCGGATTCGAGCGGCCGGCCAGACAGGGCCAGACCCGGAATGACAAGTGGCAACACGGGCTCGTCGGCAATCTCCTCTCCATCGCGATTCTCCGTAACAGGTTCATGCTGTGGCTTTACTTCAGCATGCACGACCGCTTCCGCGTGCGCCGATGCCTGCTGTTTCGCCACCGGCGGTGCCCGAAAGGGTGAGCCGCGGCCGGACATGCGATGCAGCAGAGCCGCAACGGATTCCTCGAGAACAGGCTCACCGCGCTTGAGCTGTTGCGAAGCGTCGGCGAACGCATCGGCGACGGCCAACAGCAGTGACAACTGGGGCGGCGTCAGTGGCGTTCCAGCGGCCTTCGCCCGCGACAACTCGGACTCCATCGAGTGACACAGCGTCTCGATCGCTGGAACGCCCGCGGCGCGCGCGGCACCCTTGAGTGTGTGCATTATCCTGAACACCGAACGCTGACGCTCCGCGTCACCCGGGTCTCGCTCGAGCGCGAGCGTGTCCGAGACGAGCGTCCGGTGGCTGCCCTCCAGCTCGGTCGCAAACGTCATTGTCAACCGATCAGCCAGTGAGTCGCGCCGCGGCACGTCGCCGTCGCTCAATCCAACCCGCTGGCGTTGCGGAATCTGCCGGGCTTCATCCCCGCGCGCCCCCTCCAACCAGCATTACCAGACGCGAGCCGAGCGTGCTGAGATTCTCCGCCGCGCTTTCCGACTGTCGCGTTGCGGTGAGGTGCTGCTGCGTCGCATCGTGAATGTTGGCGATTGCCTGCCTGATTTGTTCCATTCCAAGAGCCTGCTGCCCGGCAGACGCCGATATCTGCGCCGCGGTTCTCGACGCTTCCGAGGCGACGTCCGCGAGACGCGCGATGATCTCGCCCGCCTCGGCAACCTGGTGCGTGGCTGAAGCAGTCTGCTTGGTACCCTGCTCCGTCGCCATTACTGCCGCACTCGTCGCTCGCTGAATATCGCCGAGTATACGTGACACCTGCGCCGTCGATTCCTTTGCCTGATTCGCAAGGGCCTTGATTTCTGCCGCAACAACAGCGAAGCCACGTCCATGCTCACCGGCGCGAGCCGACTCCACTGCAGCGTTCAACGCAAGAAGCCGCGTCTGTTCGGCGATGTCGCTCACTGACGATGTGATCTCGCCAATAGCCGAGGCCTGGCTGGCGAGCGCGACGATGCCCTTGGCGATGGCGTCCATTTCGGCTTCGACGGCCAGCATCGCAACCGCAGATCGATCGACTGCCACCTTGCCCGCTGCGCCACCTTCGGCCGCTCGCTGCGCCGACTCGGCGAGAGTTTTCGCCCGTTGCGCTGCCTGCGCGGCTGTTTGCGCAACTTCATCGACCGTCGCAACAGTCTCGGTGACTGCGGCCATCGATTCATTGATACCCGCCGCCTGCTCGGAAGTGGACGCAAGAATCTCCGCCGAACTCGATGCAATGACGTTGGCGCTTTCCTGCAACTGTCGATTGATCGACCTGCTCAGGAAGACCGCTGCCAAGAGCCCGACGAGCACGCCGAGCAACGCACCGACAACAAGGCCCAGCCGGGCTTTTCTCGAAGTTGCAGCCGCGTCAGCTGCGATCGCCTCGGACCTCGAAAGGACGTTCCCGGTGTTAGTGAGGACCATCGCGTTCAACCTATCCCCCAAGGGTTCGATACGATCCGCCCGTATCGACAGAGCGAGTGCCTCGTTACCAGCTTTGCGCGCAGCCATCGATGAATCGATTTCCACCGCCCATTGGTCGAGTAGTGTGGTTAGCTGGCCCCAGTCAGCAGCCGTACGCAGGTCGGAACCTGCTGCGACACGAACCTGCTCCGCGGTTTGGCGAGCAGCCCTGATCGTGCTATCGGCGGCGGCAGCGTATTTTGCCTCACCTTCCACCAGATAGCGGAGGAACTCTACGGTCGCGCCGCGAATCTCTGGCTCCACTCTTTGGGCCGGGAACAGCAAGTCTCGTCGCTGCTCGAGCGCAGCCTCGTAAGTTCCCAACGTTCTTCCCAAAGCCCACACCGCGACGATTGTCACCGCGACGACGAGCCCGAGCCCGATTGCGAAGCCACTGGCAACGCGTTTTCCAATTGTCCACTCCGAAGTAGATCGGCTCATTTAGCTCTCCTCGTCGATTTGCGTTCACCGGCGTTTCCTGAAGCGGGAGTTTCCCGCTCGAGCCCCGCTTTCAATGCTTTGATGTCGAGAATCAGCACAGCGTCCGAAGTGATGCCGCTCACGAACAAATCCCTGCCCGTGCTCATTCGCTGTACTGGATGGATATCAGACGGCGCAATCACTACTTCTTCTTCAACGTCGCTCATCCACGCGCCGGCGAACACTTCGTTGCCCACCGCCAGCACCACCACCATGCCCACTCCCGAGTCGGGAGCGTATTCTCCTGTTTTCACGATCGTCAATATGCGGCCTCGCCATGAAGCGAGCCCCCAAACGGGCGGCGTGGCCTTCGGCAACGGCGTCACCCCGGATGGCCGGTACACTTCGGCGACGGTCGTCAGCCGAATCGCCATCCGCTCGCTTCCGCACCGAGAGATGAGGAAGCGATCGGCGTTACGCACTTCGACAGCAGTTGTGTCTACAGGGCGCGCAGCGGCAAGCAACCGCGCGCGTTTTGCCAGCAATTCGGTATCGGACATGTCCACCGGAGGCTCAGGACGCGCTGCGCGGTCTTTCCGCGTGATTCAGCCTGCCGGCCTCGAGCGCGGACAGGTGTGCCCGCACTATGTGCAGGAGTCTGGCCAGAGGCACTCCATCGGGGTCTACGGGAGCATCCCGGCTCTCCAGCCCTGTTATCAGCGCCGCTGCGTTCTCAAAACTGCGTCGCGCCATATGTGTGCTGCCTTTCCGGGCCAGTGCGTCGCCCAACGCCACGTGCGCCAGAGTGAGCGAACGGTCGAGGTAGAGTGCCCTTCGCGCTGCTCGTTCAGCATCGTCCCATCGGTCTGCCTCCGCGCACAGGACCGACTCAAGGAGGTGTAGTTCCGCATTGGCCGGATATTTCTCCAGAGAACCGGCGAGGACCCTTCCGGCCTCCACCAGACGACCCTGGTTGGCGAGATCCCTGATCTCACGCACGCTCACGTCGGCGGAAGACATGGCGGGTGTTCCAATCGCCGCCGGCTTCAATTTATCCGAGTTAGAGTGCCAAGGCTCAATCGACGGTGAATTCACCGTGTAAATTCCTTCCACGACATCGTCGTACGCATCTGATCCCGCCAGTTCGTCGACAGGAATGTCCAACGGCTCGATCAGCGTCAGCGCGGCATGCCTGAGCCCGTATCCGCTGACACCCTCATTGCAGCGCCGGTAAGCCGTCGCACCGGGCAGTACGACAGCCTCACACGGTGTCAGGTCGGCGATGTGAGGGTCGGAAGCACCGAGGAATAGCCAGCCGTCTGGAGAAAGGGCGGCGAGCAGCCGCTCTGCCATCTGCACGATCGTCGCAATATCGAAATAAATGAGAACGTTGCGGCAGAATATCGCATCCTGTTGCGCCACGAAATCGGGGAACGGAGCGGATAGGTTCATTGCCGCGAACTCGACATCTCGTGCGACAGTCGGGTCGAGGTTGTATCCCGAGCCAACTGGCTGGAACCAATGCCTGATTCTGTCGGGGGACATCGTTCGCAGCGACCACTTGCTATACTCGGCTCGCCGTGCGAGAACGAGCCGGGATTCGGAGAGATCGGTTCCAATGATTCGGTGCGGGCGCTTCCACTTTTTTTCCCGGAGGAGCATCGCGATCGAATAAGGCTCCTGGCCAGCGGCGCAACCGGCGCTCCAGATTCGAACTCCCTTGCCGGAAGGCCACGCCTCATTCCATTCGGGAAGCAACTCATCGGCAAGGAAGCGCAGTTGGGCCGGCTCCCTGAAGAAATACGAC
>JBKJRW010000155.1:0-5670 GCA_046593165.1 Gemmatimonadaceae bacterium | reverse complement strand
TACGGACTGCATCCGTCGCTCGCGCCGTTCAAGCCATTGTATGATCGCGGCATTCTCGCACCGGTGCACGCGGTAGGCAGCCCCAGTGCTACACGCTCGCATTTCGATGCGCAGGACTACATGGAGACGGGCACCCCTGACGTGAAGGGCACGCAGGACGGATGGCTCAATCGGTATCTCGCGGTGCATGGCACTTGCGACGAATGCCACGCCAGCCCCTTCCGCGCCGTCGCGCTCACGCAGCAGACGCCGCGGATACTGGAGGGTGCGAGCGAAGTAGTCGCGATGAACAGCGTCGACGAGTTCACTGTCCGTGCGTCGGGCTCGCAATCCGACCGCCTTGAGGCGCTGTATCGCACCGGCTCCGCCGATCTTGTGCACGGAACGGGAAAGGAAATGTTCGATGCGGTGAAGATGCTCAAGGCAGCTGACCCGCAGAAATATGCGCCCCGGAATGGAGCGGAGTATCCGCGGTCGCAATTCGGCCAGCGGTTGCTTCAGATCGCTCAGCTCATCAAAGCGGATGTCGGCCTCGAGATCGCGTTCGCGGACGTGGGCGGATGGGACACGCACGTCAACCAGGGCGGCACGACTGGACAACTCGCGCTTCGCCTCGACGACTTCTCACGATCCGTCGCTGCACTCGTCACCGACCTCGGCGACAGGCTCGACGACGTGCTGATTCTGACGATGTCAGAGTTTGGCCGCATGGCGAGAGAGAACGGCAATCGCGGCACGGATCACGGCCATGCCGGTGCCCTGTTCGTGATCGGCGGGAATGTGAAAGGCGGAAAAGTTCACGGCAAATGGCCCGGCCTCGCACCGGAACAGCTCTACGAGGGTCGCGACCTCGCTCTCACCACCGACTTCCGAAGCGTCTTCTCGGAGGTCACTGCGCGCCACCTCGGCGCGACGAAACTGGACAGGATTTTTCCCGGATTCGCGGCAGAACCGCGTGATTGGCTTGGGCTCGTCTGAGTAAAGCGGGGTGTGCTGATTTACGCCTCCCCGTAGTTCAGAACTTGAAGATTCGGCCCAGCGCCTTCCCGATTTTCTTGCCCAGCTTGTCCGCCCGTTTCTCGACCTCTTTGCCGAAGTCCTGATTGTCCGCCCAGTCTGGTTCCTCGTACGAGGGGCCGTGCTCCATGCATTCCGTGCGCGGGCCGGTGCCGGGCTTGAAGTACTCGACCTTTCGCGCGGGACACCATTCGGTCGCGACCCAGCCGGTCGTCGGATCGATGGTGACTGCTTCATCCAGTCCCGCGGGTGGCTGCCACGCATCAGCCGGCGCGACCTCTTTCCACCCCTGCATGTAGAACTCAGCCCACGCCGGCGACGCAAGGCGGCCACCCGATGCATCGCGACTGATGGCGTGCGGGTCGTCATAGCCGAACCAGAATGCCGCGACGAGATTCGGAGTGTAGCCGACGAACCATACGTCGGTGCCGTTGTTTGTCGTGCCCGTCTTTCCAGCAATCATTCCCTTGGCGCCGTAGTCGCGAACAGGACGCCCGGTTCCATAGTCGACAACTGCCCGCAGCATCGACGTCAGAGAGTATGCATCGCGCGGATCAATCACCCGCTCCGGCGTAACGGTCTCGCTCGTGAACAGCACGTCTCCATCGGGGGACTCGATTCGACGTACCAGCCGCGGCGTCACCTTGAACCCGCCATTGGCGAAGGGCGCATAGGCGCGAACGAGTTCCATCGGCGTCACGTCGAGCGCGCCGAGCGCAACGGCCGGATAGTTTGGAATATCGCTCGCGATACCCATGCGGTGTGCACCGTCGATGATTCGCGACATACCAACTGACTGGCTGACTCTGACTGCGGCAGCGTTCGACGAGCGCATTAATGCGCGGCGAAAGGTGATCTGCCCAAGGTACTCGCCCTTGAAGTTGGCAGGTGTCCATACCGTTCGCCCCTGCACTACTTCGACCGGCTCATCGCGAACGTCGGACGCCGGTGAATAGCCCGCCGCAAGCGCAGCGACGTACACAAAGGGCTTGAAGGCCGAGCCGGGTTGGCGTTTGGCTTGAAGCGCGCGGTTGTAGTTGCCGCGCTCGTACCGACGGCCGCCGGTGAGTGCGCGAATGTCTCCCGAACGCGGGTCTATCGCCACCGCCGCGCCCTGGATCGAGTGGCGGGTACCATTCCACCACCCGTTGGACTCCGACTGTATCGCCGAAGCGCGGCGCGCGACGGCGCGATCGGCCGCTGTCTGGGCGCGCTTGTCGAGGGTGGTATACACCGTGTAGTCGGAGACGTCGCCTTCGCGCTCCTTGAGAACGGAATCGGTAAATGCCCTGACTGCATCGAGTGCGTAGGAGTCGGCGCGTGTGTCGGGACGCCATTCCTCAGTCGCTATGCGGAGGCGCGTGGATGTCAGCTCGTTAAGCCGATCGCGCGAGATGTACCCTTCGGTGACCATCAGGCCGAGCACGAGATTCCGCCGCGCGAGCGCGCGGTTGGGATGGCGTCGCGGAGTGTAGTACGAAGGCGCCTTCGGCAGCGCGGCCAGCATCGCCGCTTCTGTAACGGTGAGCCCGCTTACGCTTTTGCCAAAAAGGTCGCGGCTCGCAGCTTCGACTCCGTAGACGCCGTTGCCCATGTAAATCGCGTTCATGTAAAGTTGGAGGATCTGGTCCTTCGACAGCGATTTTTCCATCAGGCGGGCGACGCGAAGCTCGGTCAGCTTCTGCGCCAGCGAGCGGTTCTTGTACTTTCTGACCACAAAGCTGTTGCGGGCCGCCTGCATGGTGATGGTACTGAATCCTTCGCGCACTCCGAACGACTTCACGTTGCGCATGGAAGCCCTCACGAATCCGCGCCAGTCCACGCCCTTGTGCCTGTAGAATCTCCGATCCTCGGTGGCGATGAATGCCTGCCGCACATGCACCGGAACGGACGAGATGGGTACATTGAGGCGTCGTACAATCGCCAGCCGGCCCATCAGGGCACCGTTGCGGTCGTATATCCGCCCGCCTTCGTCGGGCTGATAAGATTGGATTTGCCGCGGGCTCGGGCAACCGTCGTACCCGCATGTCACAAGCCAGGCGTCGAGTGCAATGACGCCTAGAATGCTTATTGCGAGAGCAACCTTGATCGCCACATCCCGGCGAATCTCGAACTTCCACTGCCTCAACTGCATCATAAAGTCCATGTTCAATCGAATTGCTGCCGCGCTGCTTCTCGCTTCAGTCGCCTGCACTGCCAAGGGTGACAATGCTTCCAACCCCTCGACCGCCCGCGCCGCGAGCGCGTCCACTCCGGCTGATACCCCGCCGGGCCCGGCAAACGCCAACTCCGCTTCAACGAGTCCTGCTCCCCTTACGGCCGAGGACAAGGCGAGGATTCCAAACGAACTTGGGAAAATCCCTGTCGTGGAATACCATCTGATAGACACTGCCGACGGACGGTACGCTCGTGAGCGTGGCCGGTTTGCCCGCGATCTCCAGCTTATCTACGACAGGGGATACCGCCCGGTCAGCATCTCGCAGCTTTTGGACCGAAAAATCGACCTGCCTCGCGGATTGTCTCCCGTTGTCTTCGTCTTCGACGATGCCTCTCCCAGTCAATTCCGGTACATCGAGCGAAACGGCCAGATCGAGATCGACCCCACCAGCGGAATCGGAATCTGGAACAATTTTCGGGAAACGCATCCTGACTGGGGCAACAAGGCCGTGTTCTGCATGCTCTCCGGAGCTGCCGCTGGACGTTCGCTGTTCGGGGACAAGGGTATCGAAGGCCAGAAGAGCGACTGGCGATTCAAGAAGGTGCAGTACCTGAGGGACCAGGGCTTTGAACTCTGTAACCATACCCTCTGGCACGCCAATCTTTCCAAATACTCGGACGCAGTAGTCCAGGAGCAGATCGCGCGCGGCCAGATGGCGATCGATTCCGCACTCCCCGGCTACAAGGTTCGCACATTTGCCCTGCCACTCGGCGTCTGGCCGAAGAACCGTTCGCTCGCGAAGAGCGGGAGCTGGACCGATCCGAAAACGAAGCAGGTCGCACGATACAACAACGAGGCGATACTTGAAGTTTCCGGTGGGCCGACCGTGAGCCCCCACGACCCTGCATTCAATCCGCTGAGCATCAAGCGCATCGAGGTGTTCGGCAATCAGCTGGAGCAGACGCTCGACCGCCTGGACAAGAATGCGTCACGATATGTCTCCGACGGCGATCCGAATACAGTGGCGAAGCCGCCGGCCAGATAGGAAACGGTCAAACGTTTCACCACGGAGTCCAAACCGTTCACCACGGAGTCACGGAGGTACACGGAGGTACACGGAGGTACACGGAAACTGCGTAATCTTCTTTTTTCTTTTGTGAACTCAATCGGTCGATGCAACAGTTGCTGCTAAGACCTCGGCTGGTGTTTGCCAGTCGAGTGTCTCTCGTGGTCGCGTGTTGAGTTTGTGTGCGACTACGTCTAACTGGCGCTGGGTCACATTGCTCAGGTCCATGCCTTTTGGGAAGTACTGACGAAGCAATCCGTTGGTGTTCTCGTTGGAACCGCGTTGCCAGGGACTCTGTGGATCGCAGAAGTAGACCTGTACATCGGTCGCGACGGTGAAAGATTTGTGCTGAGACATCTCGAGACCGCGATCCCACGTCAATGATTGCCTGAGACTCTTCGGTAACTTCTTGATGCGCCGGGCGACGGCCTTCACTACGGTCTCACTATCGCGTTGAGGAAGCCGGGCCAACATCACGTATCGGGACTTTCTCTCGACGAGCGTGGCGATGTTCGATCGCTTATTGCCCGCGAGCAGGTCTCCTTCCCAGTGTCCTGGGACTGCGCGATCCGCTACTTCAGGCGGACGCTCACTAATCGACACTGCACCGACGATCTGACCGCGTCCGCGACCCGTGTTCCTTGCCTTGAGGTTACGTCGAACGCCATTGCTGCGGCGCAGATGCGTTACCAACTCCTTCTTCAATCCCCCTCGCGCCTGGACGTACAGTGTACGATAGATCGTCTCGTGAGAGATATGCAGGCTCGAGTCATCAGGATACGCCTTCACAAGCCACCTGGAGATCTGCTCCGGTGACCAGTCGCTACGAAGTTTCTGTGTGACCAGGCTGCGAAGCTCTGGATGTATTGCCAGTCGACACTTTTTCGGCCGTCTGGCAAGACCCCATGCTTCGCTGTCGGCCGCTGCAGCCCGGTAGGTGAGAGCTCCGCCATGCCGGTGAATCTCGCGACTGATGGTCGATGGTGCACGGCCTAGGCGCCCGGCGATCGAACGCATCGACTCTCCTCCCACAACCCCTCGGGAAATCTCCTCTCGCTCGTCCATGCTTAACACTCGCGAAGCACGGGATCGTTTCGCCGGCACAATTCCGCCGTCTCGCACGATTAGAAACGTCACCGCCGGTGCCGAGCGTCCCAACTCCCTTCCGATATCAGGGTACAATGCACCCTCGCTCCACCGCTGCCAGATAATCTCCCGCTCGGCTTCGCTAAACGGTACTCTTCGTCTGCGTCGTCCCATAATCACCTCCAATCGATGCGTGAATCTGTTGCATCAACCGGTTGAGAGCACCTTTTTAAAAAGAAAAAAACGAGGGCCTTATCCAGGTGATAGACTCTCCCCATCGGATACGTGCCCTGGTTTTCATCTGTGTCATCGACCACATCTGTGTTAAAAGCTTTTTCTGTTT
>JBKJRW010000113.1:0-6234 GCA_046593165.1 Gemmatimonadaceae bacterium | reverse complement strand
ACTGGCGCCAACTCGTGGTCTCCTCGGCGCTTTTTTCAGGCTACGCTGCCGACAAACTCCCGCGCCGCATTCACTACCGTCTTCCGAACATCCTCCATCGTCCCGGGAATCAATGCTCCCGATGCCCGCGCGTGACCGCCGCCGGCGAATCGCCGCGCGAACTCGTTCACGTCCACGTCGCCGGTGCTGCGGAACGACACCTTGATCTTTCCATGACCAAGATCCCGAAAGAAAATCGCCATCCGCGTGCCGCCAACCGACCGCGGATGCTCCGCAAGTCCCTCAAGATCCTCGGACTTGAGCCCGTACTCCTCGGCAGCGCCAGCCGCGACCGATATCCAGGATATTCCGTATGCAGGGTCGACCTCGAGCGTGGCAAGCGCATCACGCAGGAGATGAAGCCTGCCAATCGGGTGCGATGCGTACAGCCGGCGGTACATCTCCTCCGGCTCGACACCGGCCGCAAGCAACTGCGACGCGATTGCAAGGCAGCGTGCGGTGGTGTTGCTGAACCTGAAGCCGCCCGTGTCGGTGAGGATCGCCACGTACAGCGCCACTGCGATCTTCGGCGTGATCTCCACGCCAAGCGTCACGGCGAGATCGTAGATCAGCTCGCCGGTCGCGCACGCCGAGGTGTCGGCAAGTATCTCGCTGCCCGGCGGCTCGTCGCTCGGGATGTGATGATCGATCACCAGCTTCGGCACCTTCAACGCACGAACGGTATCGGCTAGCCCGCCGAGCCGCTTCACATCGCTGATGTCGAGCACTACAAGCAAATCAGCCTTCCTGAAAGCCGCAGGCCCCTTCGATGTCGCGTCGACCACATCGGCGTCAAGCAGGAAGTCGAACGTGTCGGGCCACGGCGTCGGGTTGACGATCTGCACCGTCATCCCGAGAGACGCGAGTATACGCGCCAGCGCCGACTCGGAGCCGCATCCGTCTCCGTCGGCGTTTATGTGTGTGGACAGAACGACAGAGCGCCCCGCGCGAAACTCTCGCGCGAGACGCTCAATCGCCTCTCTCCGGTCTTTCGATACGGTTAGAAGATCAACCACTCGCGCGGCTATTACCTATGCGCGAATGCGCCTTTCCATAGAGGAAGTAAATGAGTAATCCGGCAGCCAGCCACACTATGAGCCGGACCCAAGTGTCTCTCGGCAAGCTGTACATCATGTAACCACAGATCGCGATCGCCAGCAGTGGAACCAGCGGAACGAGCGGCGTGCGGAACGGCCTCGGCAGATCGGGACTCGTTCTGCGGAGTACGATGATGCCGGCCGAGACGATCACGAACGCGAGCAGCGTGCCGATCGACACCAGCTCACCGAGCAGTCCAATCGGAAAGAGACCCGCAACAACGGCGCAGACGGCACCGGTAATAATCGTCGTGATGTACGGCGTACGGAACTTCGGGTGCACTTTTCCGAAGACCGGCGGCAGCAGCCCGTCGCGCGACATGGAGTAAAAGATTCGCGGCTGCGCCATGAGCATCACAAGCACCACCGATGCGAGCCCGGCAATCGCGCCGATGTTCACAATCGGCCTGAGCCACGCCAACCCCGGGCCAGCCGCCTCGATAGCGACGAACACAGGGTGCGGCACGTTCAGGTTCGTATAGCTCGTAAGGCCCGTCATGACGAGCGCCATCAGGATATACAGAACCGTGCATATCGCCAGCGAGCCGAGAATTCCGATGGGCATGTCGCGTTGCGGGTTCTTGGCTTCCTGAGCCGCCGTGGACACTGCGTCGAAGCCGATATAGGCGAAGAAGATCACAGCCGCGCCTCGCACGATTCCGCTCCAGCCGAACTGCCCGAACGTGCCCGTATTGTCGGGAACGAACGGATGCCAGTTGTCGGAATTCACGTACATGAAGCCGAAGCCGATCACAAGAAGCACGATCGCCAACTTCACGATCACGATGATGTTGTTGAACCTCGCTGACTCCTTGATGCCGATGACGAGCAGCACGGTCATCAGTCCGACAAGCACCATCGCCGGGACATTGATGATGCCGCTCGTGAGGGCGTACTTCGTCGTGTCGCAGACCGAGCCCGCCGCGACCTTTATGACCGCGTTGGTCGACGTGTCGTAGCAGATCTGCGAAGCCACCAGGTTGTGAGTGCCCACTACGTCCAGCGGAGCTCCGGTGAACTGAACTGGAATTCTGAAGCCCAGCTCATTCATGAACGCCGAGAAGTATCCCGACCAGCCCACCGCAACGGTGGCCGCTCCAAACAGGTACTCGAGAATGAGGTCCCAGCCGATGATCCAGGCGACGAGTTCCCCGAGCGTTGCGTATCCATAGGTATACGCGCTACCGGCAATCGGAATCATCGCCGCGAATTCGGCGTAACAAAGCCCGGCGAACAGGCAGCCGAGCCCGGCGAGGATGAACGAGTACACGATTGCGGGGCCGGCATACTGCGCCGCCGCCGTACCGGTGAGAACGAAGATGCCGGCGCCGATGATGGCACCGATACCCAGCGTCGTCAGGTTCAAGGCGCCGAGGGCACGTCTCAGTGTCTGAGCGCCATCCTCTCCGGCCGCTTCTACCTGAAGCGCGGCCACGCTTTTCTTAGACCAAATACCCATTCGAGAGTCTCCGGGAAAACCGGCGTAGGTGAAACGAACTACGGGCCGGCTGGCGGGTGGCGCCTGCCTGGCTGCGGCTGATTGTGTTTTGACAACGGGAAGCGGGGAGAAGTTGTCGTCTTGTGATAAGGCTTGTCAAGCAATAAGAGGCATCAGGATTTGCCTGCAAACTCCCGAGGTTTCGGGTATTCGGCCGTGTTTCGAAGGCGAAGGGTATCAAAAACTTTGACACAGATGGCACAGATGACAGATGAAAAAAACTACGTCGACAACAAAGCCTTAGGCAGCGGGTCTGATTGAGCGTGCAACATGCGTCGTGCTCAACCTGGATTTTTTCTTCTTTTAGTTTTCATCTTCTGTGTCATCATGTGTCATCTGTGTTAAAGCAGTTGCTGATCGATATAACACGTAGCCCGCTAAACCGAGTAGTTCGGCGCCTCTCGCGTTATCACCACATCATGAGGGTGCGACTCGCGTAAGCCCGCAGCCGTGATTCGCACGAATTGAGCGTCATGCCTGAGCTGCTCGATGTCCGCGCAGCCGACGTAACCCATTCCCGCGCGCAGCCCACCCACCATCTGGAAAATCACGTCTCCCACCGGACCCTTGTACGGCACGCGACCTTCGATGCCTTCGGGCACGAGCTTCTGCGGCGACATCTCCCCTTCCTGGAAATACCGGTCGGCGCTTCCATCCTGCATCGCGGCCATACTGCCCATGCCGCGAATGGTCTTGAAGCGACGGCCCTCCATCAAGAGCGATTCACCCGGACTCTCCTCCGTGCCAGCCAGCATCGATCCCATCATCACACTCGATGCTCCCGCCGCGATCGCCTTCACGATATCGCCAGAATACTTGATACCACCATCGGCAATCACTGGAACGTCTCCCGCACCCTCTACAGCATCGAACACGGCCGTGAGTTGCGGAACACCGACACCCGTCACCACTCTGGTCGTGCAAATAGAGCCTGGCCCAACGCCCACCTTCACCGCATCCACGCCGCGTTCCACAAGCGCCGCCGCACCCTCGCGCGTCGCAATGTTACCCGCTACAAGCTGAACATCCGGAAATGCGTTGCGCGCCTCGGCCGTCGCGCGCAACACCCCCTCGCTGTGCCCGTGCGCCGTATCAATCACAAGTACATCCACCCCTGCATCCATCAGAGCACGCGCGCGTTCCATGAAGTTCGACGCGCCGATCGCGGCAGCCACACGCAATCGCCCGCGCTCATCCTTGTTGGCGTTGGGAAACTCGCGCCGCTTGTGAATATCGCGAACGGTGATCAAACCCTTGAGCGTGCCGTTCTCGTCAACGACAGGAAGCTTCTCGATGCGATGCTTGCCAAGGATTCGTTCGGCCTCTTCGAGCGTCGTGCCCACCGGCGCGGTGACCAGCCCCTCGGACGTCATCGCCTGCCTCAAAGGCTGATCCAGATTCCGTTCGAACTGCAGATCGCGATTGGTAATGATGCCGACGAGATGTCCATCGAGGTCCACGATCGGCACCCCCGAAATGTGAAATCGCGTCATGAGCGCGACGGCTTCGCGCACCGTCGCATCGGGAGACAAGGTGATCGGATTGAGGATGATTCCGCTCTCCGATCTCTTGACCCGGTCCACTTCGGCGGCCTGACGGTCGATCGACATGTTCTTGTGGATTACTCCGATGCCGCCGGCGCGAGCCATCGCCATCGCCATCTCGGCCTCGGTAACGGTATCCATCGCAGCCGACGCGAATGGAACATTCAAGTTGATTTTTCTGGTGAACCGGGACGTAGTGCTGACATCGCGCGGAATGACCAGCGAATGCCTGGGTGTGAGCAGGACGTCGTCGAAAGTCAGAACCACGTCCTCTCGGACGCGCTGGACTCCGCGCATGGTCGGCTCCTGGTCACGCATACGCGAAGGCCCGCTACCGGTGTCTGCCGGTTGAGCGGGCCGCGAAGACGGACGAGTTGTGGTTGCCATAGCTGAATGTACGGGAGGGCGCACGCCTAGTCCAGCGTCGGCACGCCCGAAACCTCAGCGCGTGGCACCGAGGCGGATAACGCGCCCCTTGACCGGGTCGAAGACACTTGCTGCCGGAAGTACATGCATCCGGACATCCGCCGCGCCGAGCACAGATTCCCGACGAGTCGTCTCACTGCCGCGTGCGTCGAATATCACCGCCACGCTCGCCCCCAGCACCTCCCACAGACCGTCAGGCCTTACGTCAAGTGCCGTCGATTCATCCACCCCTAACCCCAAAATCGTTGGATTCTCGAGAACGAGGCTGACAAGCCGGTTCTGCCGACGTCGCCGGACGAAATGCTGATCCACGATGACGCCCCGGAGAAAACCGAACCCTGGCGCCGTGACGATATTGTCACGCTCGATGGTCACGTAAGCCAGACTCGAGTCACTCGACGGGCGCGACCCACCAGGTCTGCGCTCGTCGCCTGTGATCATGATCTCGCTCATCACCGCCGCACCCGCAGACGTTCCTCCGATCACGGCCCCCGCCACGTAGCGAGAGCGAATCTGCCGCACGAGCGCACTTCCTCCCAGAGCCGAGGAAAGCCGGTTCTGGTCGCCCCCTGAAAACCAGATCCCGCTCGCTCCTTCCAGCTTGCGAACTGTCGTGTCAGCATCCGCATCACTACGCCGAACATCAATCACGAATGCATCGGCGCCGAACGAACGGAGTTCTGCGACCTTGTCGGGACCCGTCGAAACGACTGCACTCGCCATCGGAAATACAGCAATCCGTGCTTTCCCGGTGCCTCCGGCGAGGTCCACGAATCTCTGCGTCACCCCTCGCGGCGCGGGTCCGCCACCAACGATAAAGAGATGCCCCCGCGTCGGCGACGTATCCGCGAAAGGTTGAGCAGCGGAAGATGCTGCTACACGTGATGCGCAGGCCGCCGGCATATACAACACAGTGCCGATCACCAGTGCGCGGCCAATTTTCATCAGAGTCGCATGCCTGCTCATCACGATAGGATGCCATGAATTCGCTCGGGCGGCAAATATCGCGCGTCGAAAACGACTGTCGCACCGGCTTTCAACCCACGAATGCACGACGCTTTCCGGCGATGCGTAAGAGACTTGCCGTTCCGTCCAACCGAACCCATAATGCCTCGTTCGCTTCCGCTACGCTCAGGAGGACTTGATGCTCCAGTTCAGTTTTGTCCGCACCGCGCCCATCGCGTCACTTCTCTCGCTTGTTCTCGCGTCGACGGCTTTCCAGGCCGACGCCCAGGCCACGTCCGGCGCGACTGGTAGCGTTACCGGCATCGTAACCGACTTGACCGACAGGCGACCTCTATCTGCGGTTCAGGTGGGACTCGCCGGAACGCGCTTCAGCGCCATCACCAACGACGCCGGACGCTATTCAATCAATAACGTCCCCTCCGGACGATACACCGTCACAGCGCGCCGGCTCGGCTATCGCGCCGGGACTGTGCCAGGTGTCAGCGTTGGAACGGGAGCGACAGCCACTGCCGACTTCCGACTCGACGCTGTCGGACTCACACTCGAAGCCGTTGTCACTACAGGCGTTGTCGATCCTACGAGCGGAACGAGAGTGCCGTTCACTGTTGGCCGCGTCGATGCGGAGAACGCTCCCGTGCCAGCGAGTAACGCAATCGAGACGATT
>JBKJRW010000228.1:0-14163 GCA_046593165.1 Gemmatimonadaceae bacterium | reverse complement strand
GAGTGCCGCGCACTGGACGCATCTCATGCAGCGTCACCCTATGACCGCGCTCGGCGAGTTGCCACGCGGCTTCCGAGCCGGCCAGGCCGCCGCCGATGACAGTTATTGTGTTGTCATCGTGGCGGCGCTCACCGTCGTCCCTCGTCACACCGCCACTGCTTCGTCGAGCGCCTCGGCAGGCGTTTCGGCGGGCGTCTCTGCTGGTTCCCATTCGTTCGCGCAACTGATGCAGCGGCGATACTCCCCGCGCGTCTTGTTCGACTTTGCTTCGGCACCGACGTACCCGCACTCGGGGCACGCTTCGGCAACCGGTTTATCCCAGATGACGAAGTCGCATGCGGGATAATTCGCGCATCCATAGAAAGCCTTGCCGCGCTTTTTTGACCGACGGACTGCGATGTCACCGCCGTCCTTGGGACATTTCACACCCGTGGGCATCGACCGCGTGCCACGACATTTCGGGAAGCGGCTGCAGCCGAGAAACTCGCCAGACCGTCCCTGGCGAATCACCATTGGCGCGCCGCATTCATGACAGATCTCGTCGGTGGGCTGTGCCGGTTTGCGATCGCCGCGCAGGGGCCGCGTGAACTTGCATGTCTTTGGATGATTTTCGCAGGCGACGAATGGCCCGAAAAATCCTCCGCGGGCAACGAGCTTGCCGCCATCAATGGGACATCGTTCGGTATCAAGTGCCGAGAGATCATGGGCTTCGGCAATCAGTCCCTCAATGTCTGCTTCCTTGAGCGAAATGGCGAAAGGACCGTAGAAATCCTTGAGCATTTCGCGCCAGTTCACAACGCCTTCCTCGACCTTGTCCAGATCGCCTTCCATGGTCGACGTGAACTTCACGTTGAAGATGTCGGGGAAGGATTTCACCATCACGCGCTCGACCTGGTCGCCGAGTTCCGTGGGAAAGAACCGTCGCTGCTCGAGTTGAGCGTAGCGGCGATCGACAAGTGTGGAGATGATCGACGCGTAGGTGGATGGACGCCCGATGCCGAGCCGCTCGAGTTCCTTGACGAGGCTGGCTTCGGAAAAGCGCGGAGGTGGCTCGGTGAAGTGCTGGGACGGCGTGATTTTTTTTACGGGGACATCGTCGCCCGCATCCATGAGTGGCAGTGGCTGCTCATCCTCGAGCGCGCGGCCATGCCCGTCGCCTTCCTCGCGCCCTTCCTTATATAGAGCGAGGTAGCCCGCGAACTTCATCACGCTTCCCGTTGACCGAAACAGATAGGGGAGTGATGGAGCGCCCCTGGCTACAGGCTTCGAGAGGTCGAAATCGACTGTCGTTGTATCGAAGCGGGCAGGAGCCATCTGCGAAGCTACGAAGCGCTGCCAGATCAACTGATACAGCTTGAACTGATCAGGCTTGAGGTAGCGCTGGATGAGATCAGGCCGGCGCGCAGGATCGGTGGGGCGAATGGCTTCGTGCGCGTCCTGAGTGTTCTTCGCCTTTCCGTCGCCGAAAAGATTCAGCGATGGCGAGACGAACTCCTTGCCGAAAAGCGTTTGAACGTATTCGCGCGCCTGTTGAGCACTCAATTCCGACACGCGGGTGGAGTCGGTGCGCATGTAGGTGATGAGGCCCACCGCGCCCTCGGGGCCGATGTCTACGCCTTCGTAGAGATCCTGCGCGAGGCGCATGGTGCGCTTGGAACCGTACCCAAGCTTCTTTGCCGCTTCCTGCTGGAGCGTGCTGGTGGTGAACGGTGGCGCGGCGTTTTTGCGGCGCTCGCGGCGCTTCACCTCGGTCACGCCGAAACTCTTCAGCCGGGCGAGGTCGGCGAGTATCGTGTCCGCCGCTGCCTGATTGGGGATTGAAGCTTTCTTGTCGCTTATATGGTGCAGCTTGGCGGTGAATTCCTGACCCGCTTTCTCGAGCAGCGCTTCGACCGTCCAGTATTCGACTGCCTTGAACGCCTTGATTTCACGTTCACGCTCGACGAGTAGCCGCAGCGCAACGGTCTGTACGCGACCGGCCGAGGCGCCCTTTCTTACGGTTTTCCAGAGTATGGGGCTTGCTTTGTAACCGACGAGGCGGTCGAGTACGCGGCGCGCCTGTTGCGCATCGACCTTGCGTTCATCGATCTCTCCGGCGCGCGCGATCGCTGCCTGCACCGCGTCCTTGGTGATTTCGTGGAACAGCACGCGCTTGATAGGCGCGCCGTTCTTGCGCCGAACCTGACTTGCGACGTGCCACGCGATTGCTTCGCCCTCGCGGTCAGGATCGGTCGCGAGCAATATCTCGCGCGAATCCTTCGCCGCATTTTTCAGTTCGGCGAGGGTTTTTTCCTTGCCGGGAATGGTGACATACTCCGGCTCGAAACCGTTCTCGATGTCGATGCCGATCTTTTTTTCGGGAAGGTCGCGGACGTGGCCGATGGTCGCGCGAACCCGATAGCCGCGGCCAAGGTACTTGCCTATAGTCTTCGCCTTGGCGGGCGATTCGACGATGACGAGCGTGGTTGAGCCGGGCTCTGGTGCGGGGCCTTCATTTATTGCTGCGGCGGCAGACTTCCGCGCGCGCGGCTTGGCCGCCGTCTTCTTCGCGACGGTCTTCCTCGCGGCGGTTTTCTTCTTTGCGGACTTTTTTGCGGTTGCCATTATCTAGTGAACGGTCTGGTTATCGCCTGCTCCGCCAGAGTCCTCTAACCCCGAACCCTCGAGCATGCCACGGAGGTCTTCGAGCGCGATACGGCCGTCGATCTGGATGAGAGCCCGCTCGATTATGTGTTCGAGTTCGATCGGGTTGATGGCACCAGAACCACTGAGGGAGAGCAGATGTCCCCAGGCATCGGGGGCAAATCTTCCTCTCTCGTGGGGTCCCATCACACGGAACGTCAATCCCAAGGGCAACCTGTCATCCATTCGCGTAACCTATTTCCGGACAAAGTGGGGGGCAAGCAGGGCGAAAGCGCAGTCACAGTGACGATGCGTAACGCCGCACCTGTTCTATAAGTTCTTTTCTTGCAAAGAGTTCAGTTTCGATTACGAGGTCGGCATCCTCATAAAGGTGCCGTCTCGCCTCGTACATCGCGGTCATTGCCGCCAGCGGGTCAGGTACCTGGAGCAATGGCCGGGGCACCCTCGCGGTGGCCAGGCGTGCGACAAGCACCTCGGGCGAGGCTCTAAGGTATATGATACGCCCCGTTTGACGCAAAAGTGCCACCGACTCGATATTGGTGACCCATCCCCCGCCCGCAGACATGATCGTTCGACTGCACCCGACTAGTCCCGCGGTAAAGGCCCGCTCGAGTTCCCGAAAGCCGTCTTCCCCCCGGATAGCGAATATCTCGCCTACCGAAGCATGCTCGCGGTGTTCGATCTCGGTATCGAAATCGATGAACGGCCAGTCGAGGGCCCGTGCCGCCGCCCGTCCGATGGAAGTCTTGCCCGACCCGGAGAGGCCGACGAGAATGATATTCGGGGACTGCGCGATCAACGTTTACTGATCTGTTCGAGGTAACCGGCAAGGTTTCGCTTCAGCTCCCCAAGGGAATCGCCGCCGAATTTCTCCAGCGCCGCCTCTGCCAGAACGAACGCCAGCATTGACTCGGCAATCACTCCCATGGCTGGAACAGCCGTGACGTCGCTCCGCTCTGCGACCGCTTCGGCGGGCTGCCCGGTTTTCATCTCCACCGTGGCGAGGGGGCGCATCAATGTACTGATCGGCTTCATCGCCACGCGCACAATCAATGGTTCGCCGTTTGTCATTCCGCCTTCGAGCCCGCCAGCCCGGTTCGTTCGGCGGCCAAGGTCGCCGGTTCGCTGGCTTCCGGACGCTGCGTGAATCTCGTCGTGTACCTCTGATCCACGGCGGCGAGCGGAGTCGAATCCATTGCCGATTTCCACTCCCTTTACGGCAGGGATCGACATCATTGCCGCTCCGATGCGGCCGTCGAGCTTGCGGTCCCACGAGACATGTGATCCAAGTCCAACCGGAAGTCCCCGGCACACGACCTCGCAAACGCCGCCGAGTGTGTCGCCGTCTTTCTTTGCCTCGTCGATGCGGGCGATCATCTCCTGCTCGGCCACCTTGTCGAGCGTCCTAAGGGGAGAGGCGTCGGCCGCGGCGTTCAAATCCGGAGGCAGGTCGGCAGTGACGGCAGCGACGACGCCGCCCAGCTCTACTATATAAGAGCCGATTGACACGCCGATTTCCGAGAGGAGCTTGCGGCAGATGGCGCCCGCGGCGACACGAGCCGTCGTTTCCCGAGCCGATGCCCGTTCGAGGATGTCACGCGCGTCGTCGCGGTCGTACTTGAGCATTCCCGGAAGGTCGGCATGGCCGGGGCGCGGGCGGGTCACCGCGCGCTTCCTCGCTCCGGCTTCGTCGTCCGGCGTCCGGGCGGGATCCATGATCTCGACCCAGTTGCTCCAGTCGCGATTGCGGACCAGCATGGCGATTGGCGACCCAATCGTGAAGCCGGCGCGGACGCCCGAGAGAAACTCGGCCGAATCCTGCTCGATCTGCATCCGCCGGCCGCGGCCGTAACCCTGTTGCCGCCGCGCCAACTGTTCGTTCACGTCAGCGGCGAGAAGTGGAATACCTGCCGGTGCGCCTTCGAGAATCGAGACGAGTGCCGGGCCGTGCGATTCTCCCGCGGTTGTAAAGCGAAGCATGGGCCTCCAACGCGCGAGCCCGGCAGTCAGCCGGGCTCGCGTTGTGATTTTTACTCGATCGGTCCGCTCATGCTGGACCGGAGAGCTACAGGCAGCTTGTCGTAAACGTATTCGGAAGGGTCACGATGACAACCCCTCGCGCCGTCGCTCCGACCAGCACTATCTGGCCTGACGATGGCCGCAGCGCTGCCTTGATCGGACCGATGATCGGGTCGCGAATGGGAACGCTCGACACACGCTTGTAGCAATAGCTGTCGAAGATCTCGATCACCGGCTCGGCCGAAGCTGCAAAGACAAGCCTCGATGAGAGCGGGAAGGAATTCGGGCCGCTGTTAGACGGATGGAAGTCGAGACCCGCGTTGCTCTGCGTGGTTCCGAGTATGCCCTGCAGCCGCAACTGAAGGTTGAGAAGGTACGTGGAGTCTGCCCGGATACCCGCGAGCGAGCCGTCGAAGTTCATCGCAACGCCCTTGACCCTGGCGAACGCATTGGCGACGAAATCGCTCACATCCTGCGACTGCGAGATGCCGCGGTCGATAACAGGAAATGGAAGGGTTCCCACCAGGCCGCTGATATCGGTGGCCGTAGTCACAAAGCCGCGGTTGACGTCGAACGTCATGGCGCGCGTTCCGCTCACCGGTCCACCCTCTCCATAGGCGGCGCGGGTGAAGTTGCCGGAGTTGCGAACGAACGTCGTATCGCGGAATCCGAGCGCCGTTTTCCTCACTGTGATCGAGTAGTTGAATTTTCTTCCGTCCGCGGTGACGGCGTTCTGAAGCTGGGGCACAAGAACTGTCGCGTCACCAGTGTTGCCGTCGTAGCGGATGATCTCGAGCGTATCGGAGCTATTCGCGTCCTGTCCCATCGCCTGCTCGAAGAAGAAGTGCGACTTGCCGGTCATCAGGTTCTCCCAGCGAAGCGTACCGTTGTTCTTGTCGAACGGCTCTGACTGGCCCTGCGTCGGCGTCGTAGAGTAGGTGAGAACTACATCGCCGCATCCGAAGCCCGTGCCAGTGCACGTGGTGCCGATGTACTGCGGCCGATCGGAGAAGTCGTACTTGGTGCGCTCCGTCACGAGGAAGCCAGCCGGGCTCCTCTTCGACGTAACGGTGAAGGCGATGATGTTCGGCAGAGCGTAGCGGAAGACTTCGCGTCCGCTCCCTGACCCATTGAGATTCACGTAGCTGATGTCGGTGCCGCCCGAATTCGCGACGAGGAGAGTGTCGCCCATGGTGCCGCCGTGGTCGCGCGGCCATGGAGCAATTCCCCACGGACGCGATCCGACGAGAATCGGAGTCTTGAACGTGGAGTCGGTGAGGCTGAACACCTCGAGCTGATTGCGCTCGACGTTGGTGAAGTACAGGCGATCGGTGCGCGCATGGTAAAGTGCGTCGGCCACCACGCCGCCCGCGGGCAGAGGCCTGGTCGAACCGGCGACTACAGTAACCGTATCGATGCGATCGGCTCCACCGGGAAGCTTGGCGTAGGCGCGGACACCGTTGGAGTTGCGGGCAAATGCCTGCACGTAGACAGTCGTCGGGAACTGTGTGTATGGAAGACGCAGGTCGAAGGTACGGATCTGCGACGTGATGTTGCCATTCGAGACGAGCGAATCGCGCGCGTCGATTGCGCCGCCGGGAACGCGGCGGACCTCATAACCCAAGGCGACGATACCGGTTTGATCGCTCGCTTCGACGTGCAGCGTGTCGTTCACTTCGAGTCTCTTCGAGTGGCTGAAGCTCACGACAGGAGTGGAGTTGATCGCGCTGGGTGGCTGGATGTTGAGCAGTGTTGCCGGGCCCAGTGTGCGCTGCCCGAGCGAATCGATGATGAACGGGACGACGGTGAGTTGGCCCGTGGGCGCGTTGGCCGGTATCGCCAGCGTGTCCAGGATGGAGACCGAGTCAGGAAGCGGGCTCGAGTATACTGTGGAGTCGGCCGCGACGAAGCTCCCCGAGGTGCGGAATCCGATCGCGCGTATTTTCACCGCAGACCGGCCGCCCACCGAGAGCACAATCGACTTGCCCACGACCGCAACACTGCCATTGGCTGGGCTACCGATTTTGACCTCGGCAGCGGGCACGTTGCCGACTGTCAGGTTCAGCGTGTCTGTCGGCGACTTGTTGAGGGCTCCGTCGATTGCGAAGGCGGTTACGACGACTGGGGTTCCACGCGGAATCGAGCGGGGCACCGAGATCGAGAACGGAACAATTGCATCTGTGTTTGCGCTGGTGAAAGTCGTATCGAATGCAAGGGTCAGGGCACCGGTGATGTTCACCTTGATGGTCTTGATGCCGAGGTTGTCCTTCACTTCGACCTGGAATGCGATTACGGTATCGGGCGTCGTTCCACCCTTCGACAAATGGATTGTCGGAGGCGACTTGTCGCCCGTGGTATTGCCGATGCCTGTCGAGTCGCTGCACGCAGTCGCGACGATCAGCGCGGCAATCGAAACGATTGTCGCTTTCCGAACACCGCGGCGGCTCATGTAGTTAAGCATGTTCATTCCTACCGTCGTGGCAGTTGAGTAGACGCGCCGATGCGGGGAGCGAGCTGGCGCTCACCTTCGTCCAGAATGTGTGGCGTAACCAGGATCAGCAGGTCGCGCTTCTGTTCTGATGTGCGTGTCGTGCCGAACAGGCGGCCGATGATCGGCAGATCGACGAGCAGGGGAATGCCGGACTTGGAGCTGGTCACCTGGGTAACGGTGAGTCCGCCGATCACAGCGGTCTCGCCATCTCGTACGAGAAGCTGATTGTCGGCGCGCTGTTTTCCGAAAATGAAACCGACATCGGACGATGCGAGCTGTGCGTCAGAGTTCTCGGCGTGAAGCTTGAGCAGTATTTCGCGATTGTTGGTGATGTGCGGAGTCACGCTGAGGATGATTCCGACTTCCTTGAGCTGCACAGTTGCGCGTGGAACGTTGTTGTTTCCCTGCGCGCCGCCGCCCTGCTGACCACCCTGCGTTCCTACGTCGAGAACGCGGATCGGAATTTCCTGACCGACAAGTATCTCCGCCCGGCGATTGTCGAGCGTCACGATGCTCGGCTCGGCCTGAAGGTCGGCGAGTCTGACTTCCTGAAGCGCATCGAGAAAGCTGGTGAGCTGAAATTTTCCGAGTGCTGCCGAGAACACGAGCTTGAGCGCCGGGTTGACCACGCGAGCGTTGGCGTTGGCGATCGCCGCGAGCGCGCTGCCACCGAGGAGCACTCGGTCGCCCCCGATTGGAGTGCCGCCGCCGAAGGAATCGGGCACGCCGTCACCGTTTGTGTCGACCGGCTTCCGGGTCGATGGATCGATACGCTGTACCAACTGGCTGAAGAACTGGTCGTTACCAGTGCCGAGGTCGTAGGAGAGTCCGAGCTCTTCGATGTCTGTGCGATTGACGAAGATGATCTTCGCCTTGATCGCGACCTGAGGCGTGCGGATGTCGAGATTCTTGACATACGACAACAGGTCGGCCATGCGCGATGGTGCTTCGGTGATGAGGAGCGTGTTCGTTGCCGTGTCCGCCGCAACAGCTCCACGAGCGTAGCAGCTCGTCTGGGCATTCTGCTGGGCCTGGGATACTCCGCCCTGGGTGCAGTCGCGAGCCAGAAGTCCCTGGAGTGTCTGAACGAGCGATGCAGCGCTGGCGTAGTTGACAGCGACCATCTGAGTGACGAGCGGCTCGGAGGCCTGCTTCGAGGCGATGTTCCTGTAGCTGTCGATGGTGATGATGCCGGAGAGCGCGTCTTCAGCAGCGGCCAGTCCCTGGCCCTGCAGAATTGCGCGAAGCGCGACATCCCATGGTTGATTCTTGATCTCGGCTGTTATGGTGCCGGCAACGTCTTTTCCGACAACGATTGTGCGACCCGAGAACGATGCGAAGGCGGCGATTACGTCGCGGATGTCCGCATCCTGATACGTGACTGTGATGCGTGGCTGGTCGGACAACGCGGTCGCTGGCGAGAGCTTGAGCACCTTGTTTGCAGCCGGCTCGGATTCGGAATCATCACTCGATATGCTGGCATCGGGTGTGACTGACGGGTAACCCGCGTCGGCGACTGAGGGGCGAGGGTAAAGCGGCGCCGCCACTGTTGGCGCAGGCGCTGACGGGGCGGTTAGTGATGCGGCTGGCGTTGTCGGTGCCGCGGACTGGGAGGCATAGCGCGATGCCAGTTCGGGTGACGAATGCCACGCCGCGAAATTGCCGGCACCGCCGGCGACGGTCACGCGGACCTCGCCGTCCTTGCGTGCCACTTCATATGTATGGGCGGCATCCAGCTCGATTACGACTCGCACCACGTTCGGCTTGAACTGGGCAGCGCGTACGTTGACGACACCACCGCGTGCAAGCCGGTCGTATCGGGGGGCCATGCTGAGAACGGCGCCTTTGAGATCGACGACGACACGGTACGGGGACTCGAGAGCGAAGTCGTCTACGTCGACCGATGCGTCGATTCCAATAACGATCTCTGCGCGGCCCGACGCCGAAACGACGCTCACCGACTTGACCGTCGGAGCGTTAACGGATACTGACCCTGCCGCCGCGGTTACCTCGATGGCGGCTGCCTGGAGGCCTCCGGCTGCGGGGATAAGCGCGAGAGCGGCGCAAGCTGCCAGGAACTGCCTCATTGAATCCTCACTTTGGTTGAATCCGTCATCGCCAGCGACTCCTGCCGGCTGTACCCAAACTCCTCGATGCCGAACACCACGTTTCTCGCGTGGATTGCGGCGACGCGCATGCGGCCGATCTCCTGGCCTACCTTTACGCGGTACTGCTCCTTCGTCGTGATGTCGCGGAGCACCGCGACCGAATTGCGGCCCGTCGCGTCGAACGCGATGCCCACCAGCTTGAGATCACCGAGGAGCGGACGCAGCTCTTCGGTATTCATGAGTGACACGAACGGGTCGCGGCGTCCCATGCCGGGGTACGCATAGGCTTCGCGATTGATCAGCACTTCGGGAGCGGCAGATTTTGGAGCCGCGACCGGCGCCAACGCCGGAGCGACATTGCGTGGCGCGCGATTGCTGTCGGCCGGGCGAGCGGTGTTCGAGACCTGTATGACCCGCGGTTTTGCCGGACTCTGGGCGTGCGCGACGTATGCGATTGCGCCGCCAGCAACAGCCAGGGTCGCACAACTGATTGCGACGCTCTTTTTCAGTGTCATCGGTTTATCTCCGGAACAGCGCCACCGTCAGTCAGCGGCGCGTGCGCGATATAGGTCTGGATCTGAAAATCGGTGTCGAGAGTAGACTCGCCGTCCTTCGGCCGGGCTTTCTTTTTTTCGACCGCCGTCTGCATCTTCACGTCGAGAGCAACCGGGGCAATGATGCGATTGAGGGATCCCACGTTGGTGAGAAATCCTGCGAGCGCGTGATAGCCGCCCTTTACCGACACCTTGTAGCGGTAGGTATCGAACTGCTCACCGATCAGCACCGGCATCGGCTCGACGGACGCGAGGTCGAGCCCGACGCGACGGGCGGCGGTCGAAACATTCTCCAGCAACGCCGGCACCTCGTTGGTTGTCGGCACGAGCTGATGAAGGACCTTGAGACTCGCCTCGTATCCGGCCGCCTGCTCCACAAGCCGGGCGACGCTTCCGTTGGTGAGATCTTTCTTTGCCTGGTCGTTCTTTCTGTCGAGCACGACCACATGCTCCTCGATCGCCGCCAGCTGTACGCGCTTCGGCATATAGAGGAAGTACCCGTAGGCGCCGGCCATGGCGATCGTCATCACGGCGACGGACACCAGCATCTGGTCCCGCTTCGTAAGGTTGGCTCCGAGTGCCATTTTAATTTCCTCCCACTGACATGGCGACCGTGCGGACCAGAAACGGAGGCGGCTTCTGTGACTCTGCTTCGAGTTGGAACTCGGTCACTTCCTTGTTTTCGACCAGCACCAGGTCGGATCGTGTCAACTGCACGTTCTGAATGAACGGCGATGCCTCGAGTGTCTTCATGAAGAGGGTCAGCGCCTGGATGTCCACAGTGTGCCCGACGAGCCGGAACTTCGTTGACCGTGAGGCGGCCGCGAGTACCGAATCCGCACGCGCTTTCTTCTCCAGGGCGGTGGGCTCTTTCGCTCCAGCGGTCCCGGCAGCAGCGCGCTTCGTGGTGTCCTGAACGCTGGAGCTCGGCGGCGCGCTCGTCTGGGTGATCAGAGTCAGCCATGTGTACTGCGGCAGCGCATTGCTGATTTCCTCGAGCAGGTGCGGCCAGAGGTAGCGGCTGTCGTCGATCGACTTGATGATCGCCACCTGGCTGTACAACGAGTCGCGCTTGGCTTCAGCTCTGGCCTTTGCCTCGAGCACAACCTTGTACCGGGTAGAGTCCTGCACTGCGCGCTGTTCGCGCTCGGTGAGGGAGCGCTCACGAGTCTGCTGGCCTACAAAAAGGAAGCCGACCGCGAGTACGACAGCGGCGACTGTTCCGACGGATCCGACGAGAAACTTGTCGTGGACACTGGAGAGCGCCCCGGAAAGCATTCCGGAAACGTTGAATCCGCTGTTCCGCGACTTATTTGCGGTTCCCGGGAGGAGATTGACCTGAATCATGATTATTGGTCCGGTGCGGGCTACTGGCGGAGCGCGAGGCCGATGGGAAGCATGAGGAGCGGCGCGACTTCATCGGTCTTGAGCGAGTCGAGCGCCCCGTCGCGAATGTTGAGGCGGGCGAGCGGATTGGCGTGCTCGACTTTGATCTTGATGCGGTCGGCGAGAATCTCGGCGAGCCCCGGCGTGCGCGAGCCACCGCCGCAGATGTAGACGGCACGAAGTTGCGCCGCGTTCTTCGAAGTCGAGAGAAACGCAGCGGCCCGCTCGACACCCGTCGCTATTTCTTCGACGCGAGCAGTCAGCACGCTGTCCAACTGAGGCGAGCGGTCGTATCCGCGTATGAGATTCTCGGCGTCGCGGGACGGCATTCCATGCTGGCGTTGCAGGTCCTCGCTGAACCGGCGAGTGCCGAGCGGCAGATCGCGCGTGAGAATCGGAACGCCGTTGTCCATGATGTTTACGTTCGTCACTTCGTTTCCGACATTCACCAGTCCGACAAAGCCCTTCATGGCTTCGGGGTAATTCACCTCGAAGGCGTTGTGAAGCGCGAATGCGTCGACATCGACAATCGTCGGAATCACTCCGGCATCGGCAAGAATCCGCATTTTCGCATCGATCAGGTCGCGCTTGGCGGCGACGAGCAGAACGCTCATCTCGTCCGAGTTGCGTCCGTCGTCGAGGATCTGGAAATCGAGCTCGACTGATTCAACGTCGGGAACATGCTGCTCGGCTTCCCACCGCATGAGTTCGCGAGCCTGCTTTTCCTTCACGCGCTCAGTCTGGATCTTCTTGATGATCACGTCGCGGCCGCCGACTGCCGTGACGATGTTCCCGGACTTGACGTTCGCGGCGTCGAGCGCGGCACGAATGGCATCGGATACGATGCCAGGGTCCATGACCTCGCCTTCGACGATCGCGTCGGGCTGGAGCTTGGTGATCGAGACTTTGACGAGCTCCGGCGCGCCCTTGCCGTGATCGATTACCGCGATCTTGATGAGGCCCGATCCAATGTCGAGTCCGACTGTGGTTTTCTTTCGGCCGAAGAGTGCCATGAGTCCAGGGGGGTAGGAGACTTCAATAGATTTCACGCTAGACACGATTCACACGGCGGCGAGGTAACAGTCGTAAACGTCACATCCGATACACAGCGGTCCATGCTTGCTCGCTGACACGCGACGCGCGGGATGCACCAGTCGTATCGCGGCTTATCGTCACCACGATCGAAACGCGCCGGCTGAGGCGCGTAGCTGAATAGGACACCACCCTTCCCTCTGCGGTGACGAGAAAGAGCGCGCTGTCGAGACGGGTCACGTACACCGTGCTCTCGAGCGGGGGATCGGCTGCCGGCCCTCGTACAAGGACGCTCCCCACCGCCATAGAGTCACAGCTTGCGCAGTCCCATGCGGCGACGGTCTGGGTTGCCGCCCGCTCCGCGTACGCACTGGCCTGCTGATCGAGGATCTCCGCAGCGGTCGCCGATGTTTCCTGGTTCGCGGCGAACATCGCGCCCGTCACGAGCACAGCGATCAGGACGATCGCAATCATCACGAACGCGAGGACGAAACCGGATCGCGACTTCATCGCCTGTTACGCGGCGACACGGTGAGAACTACCGAATCGCGATAAATCCGGCGCAGGTCTCCGTCGAGTGACGCTGCCCGCGCCGTCTGACCCCTCAGAATCACGTCAATCTGCGCGACGATGCCTGTCGGCGAGGGCACCTCGAGCCCGGCTCCATCGTAATATCGGAACGACAGTCCGCTCGATCCAGGCGATCGCGAATACGGCCGGTAGGGACCGCTTACCGGTTGAATGGCGCTGCACACTGACGATCCGGCGCTACATCGGCGATAGCCCAGGTACCACTCGCCGTCGGAAGATCGATAGATGCTGTATCTGACTCGACGCACGAAAACTATTGGAGCGCCCTTTCGAACCGCAGGACTCGGCGATGCGGCCAGTACCAGAAGGTATGCAGCGGTGCCCGCCGCGCCGTCAGCCGCAGTCGTGAAACCGGACGACGAAGGACAGGTACTCGCCACCGCGCGCGAAGCGAACGACGCAATGCGCTGAGTTTCCCAGCGACCAGAGTCGGGAACGCCCGACGGAATACCGTACAGCAGCGCAACATCGGCAGTATCGGGTACGAAAAGAATCGAAGTCAGGCTGTTGCCCCGCGACAGTACCTGCGGCGGCAATGCGATGGTAGCTCCACTTGGCGCGGCACATGCCACCGATGTCGCGATCGTTGCGTAGAATTCGATCATCGAGTCTTCCACCGCTCTGATGCCGAAGCGCGCGACCGCCGCGCCCCGAAGATCGCCGACAAGAACGTCGGCACCGTCGCGCAACTGGCTTCGCACGTCGAGTATCGACGCCGCGGAAGAGAAAAACCGCTGCTGTCGCACCAGCGTCAGCGTGATCGCGGAACCTGCCACCCCCGCTATCGCGACGGCGATGATGATTTCGACGAGAGTGAATGCCGAACGCGTCAGTCGCATGGCACGCTCGACAGGAAACGATCCGACCGGACGCCCGACTTCGTCGACCACTCCAGGGTCTGATCGAGCGTGACGACAGACCCTCCTGATGAACGCCACACTGAGCGAACGCCGAGTCGCCGTTCCTCGCCACTCGTAGACGCCGGGCAACCTTCGGCGCTGGCGCGCTCGGCCCGCGAGCGAGCGATGGTCATCGCATTTGCGCGAAGAGTGGTGCTCGCGATCTGACGTGCCACCACTGCGGAGCCTGCCGCGAGGCCAAGTGCTCCGATAGTGAAGACGAGCATCGCGATCATCACTTCAACGAGTGTCAGACCTTTTCGCGCATGGGGAGCTGGCATGCTGATGACATTGGCCACCATGGCGGCGGATCAGGACACCGTCGGTCATCCGGAGCCATCGAACGAGCGCAGAAAATGTTTGCGTGCTCAGGACAAAAAAAAGGTGGCCACCCGGCCACCCAATCGTTTCGCCTATCCTGCGGACAATCGCGGCGGCAT
>JBKJRW010000231.1:0-23628 GCA_046593165.1 Gemmatimonadaceae bacterium | reverse complement strand
GGCTTTCTCGATGCCGGCAACGGCGCGATCGACCGCGCCCGCCTGCGTGTCGAAGAGAACTACCTGGTGCCCGAAGGTCGCGGCCACCTGCGCGATTCCGCTGCCCATCGCACCCGCTCCTACTACCCCAACCCTCGTCTCCGCACTCAACTCGGCCACTTGATCACTCTCCGCGGAAAACCGGGTTCCGCTTCTCGTTGAATGCGGCTACCCCTTCCATGAAATCGGCGGTGTGCCCCGCTTCACCCTGCAACTCTTCCTCAGTCGCGAGCTGAGCTTCGAGAGTATTGCCCATCGATGCGTTGAGTGCGCGCTTGGTCAAGCCCAGTCCCTTCGTCGGCATCGCCGCGAGCTGTTTCGCAACCTGCATCGCCTCCGCCTCGAGCGATTCCGGGGGAACTGCCCTGTAAATCATGCCGATCTCCGCCGCACGTTTTGCAGGCAGCTTTTCGGCGAGCATCATGAGCGCGGTAGCCATTGGAAGCCCCACTGCACGCGGAAGAAAGAATGTGCCGCCGCTGTCGGGAACGAGTCCGATCTTGGAGAAGGATTGAATGAAGGAAGCCGATTCCGAAGCGATCACAACGTCGCACGCGATGGCGAGGTTCGCTCCTGCTCCCGCCGCCACTCCATTCACCGCGCAGACAACCGGTTTCTCGAGCGTCCTTATGAGGCTGATGATCGGATTGTATGTCTCCCGGACGGTAGAACTCAGGTCGAGCTTTCCATTTACCGCAGGCGGTACGTCGGTGAGGTCCTGGCCGGCGCAGAACGCACGGCCCGCTCCTGTGATGAGCACGGCGCGCACGGCTTTCTCCGCGCGGGCGGTCTCGAGCGCTTCGAGCAGTTCGCGCGACATCGCCAGCGTGAAGCTGTTGAGGACGTCGGGACGGTTCAGAGTGATTTTCATCACGCTGCTTTCAACGTCTACAAGAATGAACTGATACGCCAAGATCGCTCCACGGGAAGAAAATCTCTGGTTGAGAGAGAATATACAGGGCCAGTATTCAGGGGCGCTCCGGGAATGGCGATGCAACCTGTAATCCGCCAATCAGGGGGCGGAGAGCCTGGAAGTCCCGGTCTCGCGTGACTACCGCCCAGCCACGCTCTCGTGCCTGGACGGCCAGCAGCGCGTCATTCTGCCGGCTCGCGCTGAGTCCCACCGTCCCGGTCCGGGCGAGAATCGCGCCGGTACGACGCCACGCTGCAGTGGAAGGGGCAACAACTCGCCCGCGACGCTCGAACGCTTCGAGGAACACGTCGTCGAGCACCCGCCGCGCTTTGTCAGTGCGTGCGCCCGCCATTAGCTCGGCGGCCACTATGCTCGAGAGAACCGTCGATGGGAGGGCCCAGCTTAGAAACGCCTTCAGCCGATCCAGCTCCAGTGGTTGACGGAGGGCGTCAACGAAGACGTTCGTGTCGAGGGTGTAGATCACCCAACGCGGCGGATCGGTTCGATGGTAGCCAGCCCGCCAGCGGCCACAAGCTGATCCAGCGCTTTGAACACCTCCGTGCGGAACACCACGAGGTCCAGGGCTGCATCGACCGCAGCCGTCTCAGTATCGGTGCCGAGGGCGGCCTTCGCTGCGTCCAGCTTGCGCTGATCCATCAGCATGTTCTTGCGCTTCATTACACGGCCCGTCTTCGCCATCGGGGACTCCGAAAAAAAGAGGACTCCGCAAGCTAGCTACAGTATACAGTTGAACACAAGCTTGAAGCTGTATAACGTGGTGGCACCGCAACTGCGGCTATGGTTAACGTGCGTTTCCCAGCTTCGACCTAATAACATCTCCCGACCAAACCATGCGCCTGAAACAACGAGACCTGCATAAGCAACTGCGCGCTGAGGCAATTGCTACGCGTAAGCGAATCGCAGCCATGGTGCGGCTGCTCGATTCATCGAAGATCAACGAGCATCCTGAGCCCGCGCGCTGGAGCGTAGGTCAGGTGCTCGAGCATCTTTGCGTGGCTGACGAGTTATACGAAGCGCCCCTCGCAGCTTTGCTGGGCGATGCGCGCAAGGATGCGGGCGCACCCGCGCGCGATTGGAAGCCATCGCTCATCGGTGGGCGCATAGCCGACGCGTTGCTCAAGCCCAGGCCGCTCAAGAGTCCGAGTGCCTTCATGCCTGGTCGGACGCCGAGGAGCGGCGTGGCGGAGGCGTTGCTCGCGCGAGAGATGAAGTTCGTGAAAACAATGGATGCCGCCGCGTCGTTCGATTGGCGAGCACTCAAGATTGGCTCGCCTGCTTTGCCCTCATGGGCGCCGAAGGTCAATCTGGGCGACGGGTTCAGGATCCACGTCGTTCATCTAACAAGACATTCGCATCAAATCGAACGGCTGGTTGAGAAGTTGTAGATCGATCGGGTGCGCGACGAACAGCAGGAACCGCAGGTGCGGCCGGCTCCTGGCAAATTGAATTGACCATGACTGCTTACTCTGGCACGATGAACTTCCGGGTGCAGAAGCTGTAAGGCTTCCGCGGACAAAACGCGGGTCGGGAATCAAGTGCTCGATGGATCCTTGAGAGCGTTCGAGCCGGATTGGGATTGCGACCCGGCGGCGATAGCGAACCGCGCAGTGCGAGTCAACGCCTCTGCTCGTACTCCTGCCCTTATTCTGATGTTCAGCGCTTTACGATCTTGAAACGGAGGTTGGGTTCCGTCATTTCGAGTACCCCTCCACTGTATGAGACGATGCGATGCGTGGTCGTTCCGGTGCTTGAGTCATTGAACATCCACGTGGACACTATCGAGCAGCGGTTATTGCCTATTAGCGCGGCGCCGGCATCGGTTTGCAGCTTGTACGTGCCGACATAATCCAGCGTGCTGCCACTTCCATTGTTCCTTCTCCAATACTCACGGTACGATGTGGCTCCGAA
This sequence comes from Gemmatimonadaceae bacterium, assembly GCA_046593165.1. Taxonomy (GTDB): domain Bacteria; phylum Gemmatimonadota; class Gemmatimonadetes; order Gemmatimonadales; family Gemmatimonadaceae; genus UBA4720. The sequence goes on along the minus strand of JBKJRW010000231.1, from coordinate 20,747 downwards.
GTCAAACGTGACTCCGTAATTGTTCGGGCCGCTGCCGATCTCCTCGCCCCTGCCGGTCACGAATGCGGACGTGGCCTTCCACCCACCGCGAATCACCGCTCCCCATTGCGCTTCGCACGTCGATCCGGTTGGCGTGGTGCCACCCGTGCCTGGTGTTCCGCCGGTTGACTCGCCGATCTTGCTAAAGCTTCCCTGGCCAGTCGGAGACTCCGAATTCGGCCGGGTAATGATGAGGCGTGAGCCATCGATCTTGACGTTCGCCAAGTCGAGAAATCCTGTTCGTGATCTCGCATAGCCGGACCAGGTCGTCGGCTCGCTGGTGGGGTTCATGAACATCATGTACTTGTCTCCGACCTTGACAGCGATCGGGAACTGCGTGGTCCCGAGCTTTTTGACATAAGCATCAGTGCCTGAAAGCTCGATTTCCATTCCATCAGAAGCTGCAAATATCCCGCTGAAGTCGAGGGCCACTTCCAGCGCGGCATCGATGGGATTCTTAGAACACGAAGTGACGGCAAGGCAACCGGCGAGTGAAACAAGCGCCAGGCGAGCGGCTCCGCGGCGGCGCGGGGTCGGGTTCATCAGTACATATCTCCGGTGTGGGGTGTGGCTGACGTCGTGGTCAGCCTGTCGCGGGAGAAACTAAACTGCGGAACACTCTTCGGCAAACACTTGATACCCGACGTCTCGTTCGGTTTGTCCAGGCGGAGGGAGCTCCTGGTTTTTATTCATCCTTCAGAAGTGAATGGGCGATCGCTCGGGACCGCCCTATCGCTTGCTCACCCGTGCGAGCAATTCGGGCATCGCGTGCAGGTGATCGACGTGATCGGGTGCTGAATTGCCGGCAAAACCGAGCATCTCAAAACGACTTGCGCGAACTTCGCTCGTTTGCTGCATACCGCGCGGTCCCCAGCGCAAGACAGGAGTGCGGCGAAGGCCGAGCGTGCGGAGAATCCAGTCAGCTGTCTCCGTGGTGCTGGCGAAAGTGCCGGGGAATATCTCGGAGTGCGTGACAAGGAACCGCTTCTCACCCCGTGAGGCCGCTCGGGCGAACTCGGTGAACGCCGTGAGGTTGGTGGTGTCGAGCACACCACCGGTTGCGAGCACATTGCCATCGGGAACGTAGGAAGTGTGCATGCCGTCGAGCAGCAGCACCGCATCGACGCGTGCGAAGTGGCGGGGCTCGAGAAGGATCGCTCTTATCGCGCCGTGTCCGGCGGAGAATCCCACCAAAGTCACTCGCCTCACCAGCGCCGCTTTCCCGATTGCCGCCGATACTTCTCTCGTCACCGCGGCCACTAGTGAATCGAACACCGTCGGATCGGCAAAGGCACGGTGGTAGGCGCTCGAGCCTGCGCCGAGGTTCACTACGGCCGCAACGGTATTGCGCCCAAGTCCGGCGACTGCCTGTTCCGGAAGCCAGGCAGCGCCATGAAAGTGCACGACGAGGTCTACAAAATCGCGCGTCCGCGCACGCTCGGGCACCCAGAGCTCGACCGGCTTCGCCGCGGGGCCAACGAACGAGCGGACCGTGCCTCCAAGTTCCTTCTTTGTAAGGCGCTCGTGAGCGCGCGACTCCTCCACCATCGGCGACGGATTCTGCGACGCAGCGGGCGGCGCGGGGATCTGCGCCGTGGAGAGCGACGGCCGTACGGTCAGCGCCGCGGCCACGATCAACATCATCATCCGGCGCACGCTGCTGTTACGCACGACGTTGACCACTCAAATCGCGTTCGAAGGGCCCGCGTAAAAGAAGCCAGCTATAGATGCCCGCGAAGAGAACTATCGGAACGAACAGAAACCAGAGGGCGACAGGAGTATCACTTCGCAAGACCACCTTGAGGAGCACCGTCGCGGCGATGAAATAAAGCACCGCGTTCGCCATGACAACGGACCGGCTATAAATCCCGCCCAGGAGCGCCGATTGGCTAAGCCAGTTGAGGCTCGCCACAGAAAGCCATGATGCTCCTAACAGCTGCCCGAGCCAGGCGCCTGCAAGGGGAAAGTTCGGAATTATGCGAGGCAGGACGACGTCGGGTGCGAAGAGCAGCGAGATGCCTCCCAACACGAGAAACCCGGTGCTTGCACGGGAGATTTGTGTGGAGATCAATGGGCTGTCAGGTTCTCGTCAGCCCGGAAATTTCCAGGCCGATGGAGTCTTACAACGCAAAACAATAGAAGAGACCGGCTCCGCCTGTAGCGACCAGTTCTGCCTGACCACATCCGCGGCTTGCATGCGCCGCATTCCACGAGGAATTGCCACCACCCGACCGATCGTGATGTCCCACCATCGCGCTCCCGGTGGCATTGCTCGTCCAGTTGGTACACGTGGTCGTCACGGCGCTGCCCAGAAGCGCGCGCCCGAAAGAATCTGATCCGGTAAGGATGTCGTGCTGATTGGGTGAATCGCCGCGTCCGTTGACGGGCAATCCCTTTTCATTCAGCGCGAACTCCTTGTTGATACTGTTGCGATCGCGATGCACGTCGCCATGAAGATCCGGGACGTTCCATGCGATGAGCGCTCCCTTGGCGTTATACCACGGGCCTGTGCCAATTCGATCGCGGGCGTGTACGGGCGGCTGCGCCGTTGCCGCGGTGGAACTCAGGTATGCATGCCATGTTCGGCCACCGGCGCCCGCCGCTTTTGCCAGGTTCTGGCAGTACGCGTCCGCGCCGGCCAAGCCGCCCAGGTTTGCGCCGTCGCCGGGGCCAACGCTCGTAATGAAGAAGCCCATCGGTTGCGGCGGGGCCGCAGGGGCCGCAGGTACCTGGGCTTCAGTTTCAGCTGCGATGCAGAGCGCGGCAGCGACTAACACACCGGTGACAATCTTCATTAGAAGCTCTCTCGAGTGGGGGCGATCAAAATAACGTTTTGCCAGGCACTTTGGACTACGGCGAGCTTTTCGACCTTGCGCAGAAGGCGACGCCGCGACACTTGTCGCTCAGCGAGTGTCAGCCGGCTCTGCGAAGGACGGCTACTTCCTTTTCCAATCTGGCGCCCAGAAGATCCCTTTGCTCCTCCAGGTCGAACCGGGACTGAAGGTTGAGCCAAAACCGTTCCGAAGTGCCGAAGTAGCGTGAGAGACGCAACGCAGTGTCAGCTGTGATTCGGCGAGTCCCGTGGACTATCTCATTAATCCGCCGCGCCGGGACACTGATCTCCCGGGCGACTCGGTACTGCGACATCCCCATTGGCTCGAGAAAATCATGAAGCAGAACTTCGCCCGGATGGATCGGCGCAAGCTTTCGATTAGTCATAAGAAGTTTCTAGTGGTAGTCAACAATCTCAACATCATGGGCGTCACCGTCCTTCCAGTCAAAGCAAACGCGCCATTGATCGTTGATGCGGATGCTGTACTGGCCTGGACGACGACCTTTGAGCTTCTCCAACCGGTTGCCTGATGGTATTCGCAAATCCGGCAATGCTTCAGCCGCGTCCACGGCAACCAGCTTGCGGAGCATTGTTCGACGAAGGTCACCCGGAAACCGCCTGACCGGCTCGCGCTTGAACAAGCGCTCAGTGTCCCGATCGGCAAAGCTCTTGATCACCAATGAACATAACGCCACACGTTATTAACGTCAAGCGTTATTAGTCAGCCAGGGTTGGAACGCGACAGCGCAAAGAACACGCTGCATGCGGCGAGACAGCTGCTCAGTACGAAAGCAACGGCCCAAACGCCGAAACCAGCCCTTGCACCGAGAACAAATCCCAAAACTCCCGCGAGCAGCGTAGAGACAACGAGAATTATTATCGCCTGAGTGTAAGCGGAGTGCCTGCTGCGACGGCGACCAATCGAAGCAGCCATCACTCCGGCCGCGAAGATTGTAGCGGCCAGCGCCATCCAGAGCATGCGGAAGTCGGATCCGGTTTGCCAGGCGCGAAACAGCCCGAAGCCAATCGGCGCTGCACCGAGCAGCATTGCCGCGACGATGCTCATTTGATGCTTAGGTGATCGTGTCATTGTCGGAGATGGTGATTGATGCGGAAATAGCTTTCGTCGTCCTCGGTAGCTTCACGACGATCGTCGAGCCTGCGGCCAAATGGTCGTGATTGATTAGACTGCGATCGCAACCTCGACATGGGGTTTCTTCGATCGCCGAACTTTGATCTCAACCGAATACCCGAGCTTGATAAGCCAGTCCACCAGTCGGTCGTAGGTAATACTTCTAAGCCTGCCTGTGCTTAGGTTCGAGATTTCCGGCTGCTGAGTACCCAGCTTTGACGCAGCTGACTTTTGAGTCCAGCCGTTCTTCTCAATGATCTCATTGATCTGGGCAGCGAGCTTGAGCTTCGCAAACCTCTCTTCGGCATCAGGGAAGCCGAGATCTTCATAGACGTTTCCACTTCCTACGAAGTACTCAGTATCGTTGACCTTACCTCGATCGCCTCGCTCAAGCTTCCGCCTTTTTGCCGTAGTAACTGCCATTGTCCTTCCCAGTGAATTGTACATCCCAATAACTGAATTGCTGCCCGACCGTTCTGGCCCATCCAAACAAGAGGCTTTTCCATAGGGGAAATATAAGTGTTTACTTATATTCCTGCAAGGCAGCCTTGAAGCCAGGCCACAGGAGTGCCCGGGTCCCGCACCATCGGCAGCCGATCAGCGTCGCGCCGGCGACTTACGCTTCGTTTCCGGGTATTATCAGGTATCATCGACCGCCGCGCCCCCTCCGTTCATCATCTGCTCCTTGGCACACCTCCGCACTATCCTGATCCTCTGGCGCCTCCTCCCCCTCGGCGTCTCGTTTCGTCGTGACTTCCGGCAATGGATCTTCGCCGGCGGTGCATTGGCGCGGAGCGCGACATTTCACGAGGCGCGGGCAGCCGCGCTCATTAAGGCACTGGTCTCCCTTGGCCCGACGTTCGTCAAGCTTGCACAGGTTTTTGGATCCCGACCCGACGTCGTGCCCGAGCCCTACTTGTCAATGCTTGGCACCCTCGTCGATCGGGTGCCGGTGGTGCCATTCGAAAAGATCGAGCGCGAGATCGTTGCCGCGTACGGCAATAGTTCCGAGGAATTATTCGACGACTTCAGTCGTGTGCCGCTCGCGTCGGGGTCGCTCGGGCAGGTGTATCGCGCGCGGTACAAGGGCAGAGATGTTGTGGTGAAGGTGTTGAGACCCGGCGTTGAAGAGTTGGTCGCCAGCGACATTCAAGCCGTGAGCAGGCTGCTCGACATGATCATGGCGCGATGGTCGAATTCCCATCTGCGTGGGTTCCGCGTCGTCGTCGATGAGTTCTCCAAACGCATTGGTGAGGAGATGGATTTTCGCCAGGAGGCGACGAACGCGATTGCGATGGCCGACCGCTTCGCGACTAATCCGCGGGTGCTGATACCGTCGATCGAGACCGCCCTCACGCGGCAGCGTGTGATCGTCATGGAGTACATGGAGGGAACCAAGGTCGATTCCCTCGCGTCACTGGTCTCAGACGGGCGCCTGAGTGGACGTAAAGTTGTCGAGTCGGTGGTCGAGGCGTACATCCAGATGATGCTCGTCGATGGACTTTTTCATGCCGACCCGCATCCGGGAAATCTGCTCGTCACCGATGACGGGCGCCTGGTGCTTCTCGACTTCGGGATGGTAGTGCGGGTTGAGCCCGAGATGCGCCGTACTCTGATTCGTACAGCACTCGCCGCCGTGAGTCGCGATGCAAGCGGTGTGATACGCGGTTTTTTCGAACTTGGAATCGTAGAGCCGGGCACGGACATGACGACCATCCACCGGCTTGTAGACGTTCTCCTCGGCATGGCGTTCGACGGAGTCGCCTCTGCAGACATTGCGACGCGAATTCTTGCCGATCGCACGCTCGCTGACGATGTCATGCGCACGATCTATGACTGGCCGATCATCCTTCGCGGCGAACTCGTCTACTTCGGGCGAGCCGTTGCATTGATTGAAGGAATCGGCGCTCGGTACGTCTCCGACTTCAATCCAGTCGCGTTCGCAGCGCCGGTAATTCTCAAACACCGGCGGGCGGTGCTCGCGGCGATGGGAGACGATGCAAGGGCGCGCGGAGACCTTGCCGCAGTGCTTGGCAAACTTGCAGGCGGAATTACGAACGTTGTGATCAACGCGTCCCGCGAGATCGCTACGGTTGTGGCGAGCCAGCTACCTGCGCTGTTCGCTCCGATCAGCACATTGCTGGAGCCGTTCCTGGAATGGACCACGGCCCCGCGATCAATCCCGCCTGGTTCAAGGCTCACCAGGCTGGCGACGTCGAAGGACTCGTTGCGCTGTACTCGGACGATGCGGTGATCAGTGTTCCCGGAGCTCCGCCGGTTCGCGGGACTGCGGCCATTCGTGAATCCTTCACAAAGGAGGTGCGCGATATGGCTGCCGCAGGATTGTCACAGAAGGGGGGCGCAAACCCTGAATTCGCCGTTTCAGGTGATCTAGGCTATGAATGGAACACGTTCACGGTGACCGACAAGGCTGGAAAGACCGTAGACGCGGGCAAGTAGGTGACTCACGGGACAGGGACTATGGATTATTGCCATGGTTCCTGTCCGGGCGAACAGGTGTCTGGTCGGAGCTAGTCGCATCATTCGCCCCGCTTAAAGCTCCACAGGTCACGCGCCGCCAGAACAACAGAGAAAGTTCCAGTAACGCCAAGTGCGATCATCGTCCACAGGAAGAAGAACGCTCCGCTGGACCTGGCCAACGGGCTAAGTCCCGGTCCCGTCAAGTGAAGGACCGGCATGCCCGCCGCAAAGAGGCCGCCGAGCAGCATGATGACATAGCCTGATCGCCGTCCCGCCAGCATCACTGTTCCACACAGATACACGAGAAGGATGACTATCACAACAAGGTTTGCGGGCCCGGCATCCCAAGCCCCTGGCCTTGCACGCAGGGAATCCTGCGTGAGGTGAAATGACAGGAGGAGGATCGACAGTGACGAGGTGATGGTCAACACGATGTTGCGCTTCATTTGATTGGCTGCTGGGACGCAGTGTGAAACTTCTTATCGACTATCGACGTAACATTGACGAGAATCGATAAGTTTATTATTGATAAACAATAATAACTTCACCCAGGATGGAAGCACAATGACATCTCCGCTGGAACGATCTGACAGGCCGTTGGCCGTATCGCGAACAGTGCTCCGCATGCTCATAAAGCTGAATGTCATATTAGGCGTTCTCATTTTCGCGCTGCTCATCGCGACCCTCATCGCAGGCGGGCCCGTAATGCGCGCGCTCGGCGCGATACCGACGCCTGACAGTGGCCGACTGTTCGGCATGCGCGGCATCATGGTTATCGGGATTCTCGCCGCTCCAGTGTTGCACCTGATCTACACGCGCCTCCTTGCGATCGTCGAAACGGTGAATGCCGGAGATCCTTTCGTTGGTCAAAACGCCGCCAGGCTGCAGGCTATCGCGTGGGCGATCGTCGGGCTCGAGCTCATGCATGTCGGCGTGGTTGTCCTCGCGAATGGCGTAGTGGTTGGAACGCAGAAGGTCGACATCGGCGGGAAATTCTCAGTGACGCCGTGGCTGACGATACTGCTTCTCTTCGTGCTGGCGCGTGTGTTCGATCAAGGGGCTCGAATGCGTGACGAGCTCTCGGGGACGGTCTGACCATGCCGATTATCGTGCGACTCGACGATGTTCTTCACCGTCGCAGAGTCAGTCTCACCGAACTTTCTGACAGGATCGGTATCACACTCGCGAACCTGTCCATCCTCAAGACCGGGAAGGCGCGCGCGATTCGCTTTTCGACGCTCGATTCCATTTGCCAGGCGCTCGAGTGTCAGCCAGGCGACATCCTCGAATTTGTCGCGGCGGCAAATGCCGATGACCAACCGGTTCCCGAAAATGTCGCCTAAGCGCATGGCCCGCATTGCGGGCGTGTTTTATCTGATCACCATTGTGGCGGCCATCATTGCGCAGAGTTTGATAGCGGAACGCCTCGTAGACTCCCGCGATGCTGCTGTGACGGCTGCCAACATTCTCGCACATGGAGATTTGTACCGCTTTGGCTACACGGCGTACATGATCGAGATGACTGCGCAGATCATCATGACGATGCTGTTCTACGAGCTGCTGAAGCCGGTGAGCAGGACCGGGTCGCTGATCGCCGCGGTGATTGGTGTCGTCGGCTGCGGCATCAAGGCGTTGAGTCGTCTCTTCTATGTGGCTCCCGCACTCGTGCTGGAAGGAACGCACTATCTCAACACGTTCAGCGCAGAACAGCTGCACTCGATCGCTCTCCTGTTCTACAATCTGAATGAAATGGGCACTGCGATCGCAGTTGTGTTTTTCGGCTTTTCTACATTGATCACGGGTTGGCTTATAATCCGATCGACTTATCTGCCGCGCGTTCTTGGCTGGTTTGCAGTGGTGGGAGGCATTGGTTGGCTTGCCTTCCTGTGGCCGCCACTTGGATATCGATTGAACTTGTACATCGCCGCCGTCGGACTACTCGGGTCGCTTGCAACCATTGGGTGGATGATTGTCTTCGGCGTGAACGAAGCGCGGTGGGCGGAGCAGGCTCGCGCGGCGGAAGCAAAGCTAGCGAGATGAAATCGCTCAGCTCCAGTGAGCGATCCGAGTCAGCCGGCCTTGCCATCACGGCCGGAGCAGAGCGCGCTTCATGTTCGATCGTTCAGTTAGAGCGCGAACATCTCGCCGAGGATCTGCAACGCGCGCTGGACCGTGCCTGGCGATAGAACGCCGAGCCGCTTACGAAAGCGCTCGTGATCGACGGTGCGGAGTTGATCGAGAATGACGTGACCGCTTTTTCCGGCGAAGCGACACGGAATACGAAACGGGTAGTTATGCCCGCCCGTAGTCATCGGGGCGACGATGCTCGTGCGGAGATTGTGGTTGAGCTCATCCGGTGAGACGACGAGGCATGGTCGCGTCTTTCGGATCTCGCCACCGCGGGTCGGATCCAGCTCGACGAGAAACACCTCGCCGCGACTCGGTACTCGGGCGACGGGCTTTACCATTTCCACTCCGTCTCATCAAACCGCGTGGCCACCGTATCTTCAAGCCGGTCATCGTCGGCCGCGCGGGCACGTTGCGCAGCTTGGGCCCAACCCGCGCGCGTGGTTTTCGGCGCAGCAATGACGATCTGGCCGGCTTCGGCGCGGAGCTCGACTTCCTCGACGAGCCCAGCCTGCTCGATGAGGAGTTTTGGAAGGCGAACGCCCTGGGAATTTCCTATCCGAACGATACGGGAGCGCATGACGATGTCCAATTAACTGGACTTACAATGTAAGTCCCAACTCCAATCCAGCGCAAGAGACTGGTGTGATATGGCGCCAACATATTGGCACCTTATCCTGATTTTCACTGGGCCGCCATCGGCCAGTGTTCAGTGGATTTTTGCCTTGAGCTCCGAGATCCAGTGAGGCACAACGACCAGCTCGATGGCAGACGGCTGCGTTTCGATCGCGAGAAGGCGGCTCCCATCGCGCGAAACGTCGAATTCCTGCAGATACGTTCCCTCGAACAACTGCTGCCGTGAAACCACACGCAAAGCCGGATCCCTCGCGACACTGGCAGACATCATCTTCTTATGCTCCCAATAGAAGATCCGGTTCCCATCCGGCGACCACACAGGCTTCGCTCCACCGTTGACGGAAATCTGCACAAGGTCCGAATTGCCGGGATACGACCTCACATACGCTTCCGTTCGGCCTGACTCATCGGATTGGTACGCCATCCACTTTCCATCCGGTGAAAACCTGCCATTGGTCTCGATTGCCCTTGGTGATGCGACAAGCTCCCTCTCCGTATGCAGAGGACTGAGACTATAGGTCCTGATATTGAATGTTCCATCGTAGATCGCGTTGAACACGACGCTGCTTTCATCAGGAGAGAGATCGATATTCCATGCGTTGTTCCTCGCCGAGCCGATCTTGACCGGCCGACTGCTCCCATCGGCGTTTGTCCACCAGAATGCGGAACGACCGCCTTTGGTAGACACGTAGAGAATCCGCTTGCCATCCCGCGACCACACAGGATTTCTCGTGCTTCCGTCATCCGTCAATGGCGTGAGCGTTCCGGACGCGAAATCGAGAATCCACAGATCGACCCTCACTCCCGCATCGATTCCAAGTGCCGCGCGTTTTCCGTCGGGCGACAAGCGGGCAAAGCGATAATCGCGCAGACCACTGAGCGCTGGAACTGCTTCGCCTTTCTGACTCATCCATACCAGCCGCTTGCTGGGGCTCCCTCGCGCATACACAAGCGCTCCGGAATGAGAGAGAAAGACTTCACCGATTCCCGCCCCGCCGGCTGCCTCACGCATCCTAATCGAATCCTGCAGCGGCCTCGCTTCGCCTTTCACGCTGAGGCTTTTGACGTCAAAGGGCACAGCCACGAGCGTTCCATCCGAACGCATGTAAATCAACTGGCCATCGAGTACACCGATGACCTGCAGTCCGGCGACGCCCAGCTTCTTCACTTTTCCATCACCGAGTGAAGTCGCGGCCAACTGGCTCTTCTCGATGTCACCATACCATATGATGAAGAGCACGGTCTTCCCGTCAGCGAGCACAACCGGGTACTGATGGCTGAGCTGTTTGTCAGCTGTATCGACTTTCGTGAGCTCCGTGATGGGGCCGCCGGTTCCCTTGACATGCATGATGCCGCGACCCAGCTCCATTCCGCCCGAGCCCGCGACGATCTCGCCGGACACCGACCAGTCGAGTCCGCCATAATCGAATACGTCACCCAGCGCGACGGGCGATCCTCCATCGACCGGCACTTTCATGATCTTGCGCCGGCCTCCGATGTAGGCAACCCACTTTCCGTCAGGAGAAAACGCAGCACCCGTCACCTTCGTGGCACCGGCAATCTGGTGCGACGTCAGTTGATCCAGCCTTCGCAAATAAAGAACAGCGACCTGATTTTCGTCGCGTCCGATGAAGGCGATCGACCTCCCGTCTGGTGAGAGCGACGCCGTCCCTGTAGCCTGCTCACCCGCTGCCGCGATCTGCATCCGATACGGAAATGCGTCTTCAGGGGGCGTCGATTTCATCGCAAGGATGCCGATCACCGCGATAAGGGCTATCACTGCGGTGCCGAGTCCCAATACAAGCGGATCGCGCGCACGCCTGCGAATGGGAAACGCCGCCACCGTTTGCGATCCGCTCCAACTCGCATTCGTCAACGCTGCGGCAAACTCTGCAGCCGTGGCAAATCGATCCGCGGGAATCTTTGCAAGCGCAGTCATTACTGCGTGCTCGATGTTTTGCGGAACAGTGTCTCGAATGGTTCTCGGCGGAACCGGCCGCTCAGTCATCACCTTCGCGACAATTGCCTGGACGCTGTGTCCGGTGAACGGCGGCTCCCCGACGAGCATCTCGTATGTGACAGCGCCGAGGGAGTAGATGTCGCTGCGCGGGCCGATGGTGCGTTCGCCCATGGCCTGCTCGGGCGACATGTATTGCGGAGTGCCGAGTGACAGGCCTGTCTGAGTCATACGTGCGCCGCCTGCCTGTTGCACCGCCAATGCAATTCCGAAATCTGCGACGAGCGCATGATTGCCGTGGAGCAGAATATTGTCAGGCTTGATGTCGCGATGCACGATTCCCATTTCGTGCGCCGCGCTCAGCGCATCAGCGATCTCTGATGCAATTGAGATCGCGGCATTGATGGGCAGCTGCTCCTCGCGCTCGAGGCGATCGCGCAGCGACTCTCCCATCACATACGGCATGACGTAGTAAAGGAGTCCGTTCGCTTCGCCGCTGTCGAGCAGCGGCAGGATGTGAGGATGCTGGAGCCGCGCGGTTGTCCTGATCTCGGTGAGGAAACGGCTGCTTCCCAACGCAGCGCCCAAATCGGGATGGAGGACCTTTATGGCAACGTCGCGATCGTGCTTCAGGTCCTTCGCGAGGAAGACGGTGGCCATACCGCCGGACCCGAGCTCGCGCTGGATGTCGTAGCGTCCCGAGAGTGCGTTGCTTAGCCGGCTGGCCTCGTCGCTCACTTTCAGCCCGTTTGAAGGAGTGGGCTAATCTATGAAATTTCTTTTCCAGGGGCCGCCAGTCCGACAGACCGCTTGGCGGCCCAGGCCCGGGTAACACCCTCCGAACAGAAGGAAACGGTCACCACTCTGCATGAGGCTTCCTCCTTGTGGACAGCTGCATTACAACTATCGGCCGAACTTTCGGAGCGCCGCTATTAATCGATCTCGCGGCAGCGCATGCACGCGAAAGTCGTCTGCCCCTGTCATAGTTTCGGCCGCAAGGAGCGCGTTCACGATCGCTTCCTCAGTTGCCTGAACCGTCGCGTAAAAGAGCGCGTTCATCCGCGGATTTGGCAGCATATCAACACGTACGACGCTGGTATCGTTGCCGGTGCGTGGGTTGGCCGTCGAAAAAGCGAGAAAAATGTCGCCGGATCCGTTTCCCCCGAATCCACCCGTGCGGCCAACACCCAATGCCACACGGTTTACAAGGCGCTTCAACTGATGCGGCAGCAAGGCGCATCCGTCGCGACGACGACGATGATAGAGCCCTGCTCGATAGCGGGCGCAGCCAGGTGGGATGTCCTGGACATATCCGCGCAGCGTCTCACCGCTGGCCGAACGTGCACGTTCGGGGTCGCAACACATGGCATGAGATCCGTGATTTCCTGCCCCACGGGGGCGCCGGCAATACGCAGGTCTCTTCGCAGTCCATAATTGCACTGCACCAGCACACCAACCGTGTAACCGCCCTGACTCAATTCCAGCCTTCGGGAAGAAGTGCCAATTCCTCCCTTGAACTGGTGGCAAACCATTCCAGTACCGCCACCGACGGAGCCCTCGCGCACCGGGCCGCCGGTGGCCGAGTCAAGGGCAGCGATGACGTGCTCAGCTTTTACGTGGAAGCCGTTAATGTCGTTGAGACTTCCGTCATACGTCTCGGCGACAACGGGCAGGCCCCAGGGCTGGAGACCCGGACGAGCAACCTGCCACTGGAGAATTCCGTCACGCACGATCCCAACCCTGTGGGTATTCGTAATTGCGACGGGACCTTCGAGAATTCCTGACTCCTGGAGCCAGGTGGTTCCCGTCATTTCTCCGTTGCCGTTGAGTGTCGACCACGCTCCGAACACAGGGTCTGCGCTGTTTTTGCCACGCGGGTGGATGACAGTTACGCCGGTGCGTACGGGCCCGCGTCCGACGACGAGCTTGCCCGTGCCTGACACCAGAGTCGTGTGTCCGACTTCGACGCCTTTTACGTCGGTGATCCCATCCGCGGGTCCTGGTGTCCCACCGATCGCCGCGGCGATTCCGAGTTCACGGGCGCCCGGATTCTGGGCCGCCGAAATCGAAGCTGTGGCGAACAGCAAGATGAACGCGTGTGCTGTTAGTGGTATCCAGAACGTGATTCCACCGGGCTGGCTCCAGCCATCGGACTCATCGCCAAAAACCCGGCGGCATCCGAGGACATCCATGTAGTACTGTGTTGACGCGCGCAGGTCGCGCACGGCGAGCACATACCGCGATTCAACGATGCGAGTCATGTAACGTCTCCACGCGCTCAGTCACGTAATCTGGATCACCGCTCACACCGATTCAACCCTTTCGACGATCCAGGCCTCGGGGTTCCGCATGATATTGAGAGTCTGATCCGGCGAAGGCACGCGGATCGCGATCGCGTTGCGCAATTGCGCCCTGTCGGGTTCGCACTCAGTTCGATAGTATTGGCGCGTGCCCGAGCAGATAGACCGACTCCGTTCCGCGCTTGCCGACCGTTATGCCATTGAGCGTGAGCTGGGTGCGGGCGGAATGGCGACGGTTTATCTCGCGCAGGACTTGAAGCACGACCGTAAGGTGGCGGTGAAGGTGCTGCGCCCCGAGTTGGCCGCAGCCCTGGGTCCCGACCGGTTCCCGCGCGAAATCAGGATTCTCGCGCGCCTTCAACATCCGCACATCCTTCCGTTGCTCGACTCAGGCGAGGCAGATGGATTCCTCTTCTACACGATGCCATTCGTCGACGGGGAAAGCCTGCGTGAACGAGTCGACCGCAGCGGTGCACTTCCAGTACCGGAAGCGGTGCGCATCCTGCGCGAAGTTGCCGACGCCCTCGCTGCTGCGCACGCCGCCGGTGTGCTGCACCGCGATATCAAGCCCGGCAATGTCATGCTTTCCGGCCGCCACGCGCTGGTTATGGACTTCGGCGTAGCCAAGGCCGTGAGCGACGCGGGCGGCGAAACCCTGACGACTGTCGGCGTTGCCGTTGGGACGCCGACCTACATGTCACCCGAGCAGGCAACCGCCTCGGAGAATATTGACGGGCGCTCCGACATTTACGCGCTCGGGCTCATGGCGTACGAAATCCTGACGGGCAAGCCGCCGTTCCAGGGCAAGACCGCACAGGCGACACTGTCAGCGCAAGTGCTCGAAAAACCGAAGCCGATCACCGAAGTACGCACAACCGTGTCCCATGCTCTTGGCGATTTCGTGATGCGCTGCCTCGAAAAAGCGCCCGAAGACCGATGGCAAACGACTGACGAGCTCGTGCCTCTGCTCGAGGCACTCGGTACACCAAGCGGCGGGACCACTCCCACACAGACGCGTCCGGTGAAAGCCGTAAGCGGCGCGCCGCCGACAGTTGTTGCGACGAACACGCGGCGAATGATCATCGCCGCTGCGGCGGCGCTCGTAATAATCACGGGTGCCTTCGGTACCTGGAAGACGCTCGGCGGCAAGGGCGGAGATGGCGGGCTAGGCGCTATCACACGCGTGGCGGTAATGCCGCTGCGTGACATCTCTGGTGACGATGCCGTGTTCGCGGAGAGCATGCAGGACGCGCTGATTACCGGCATCGCGGGAATGGATCTCGCGGCAGTGGTGCCTCGTTCCGAGCTCTCGGAAAAGGGACAGAGCCGCCGCATCCGCGATGTGGCCGCCGAGTTTTCCGTCGATGCGGTAATGGAAGGGACGCTGTTCCGCGCTGGAGAGGTGATGCGAATCAATCTTCAGCTCGTGGAGCCACAATCAGTGCGGCACTACTGGAGCGGCAGCTTTGAGCTCAACGTCAAGAACGTGCTGGCAGCGCAGGACTCACTCGTGCGAACGATCAATACGCAGCTCCGCGGGGTGCTCGACGGAAGTGCCCGGAAGAAGGTCGCTGCGAACCCGGGAACTAAATCATGACTCGACAAATCATCGCGTTTCTTGCTGGCGCCACCGTCCTTGCCTGCGCGCGAGCGGATTCACCCGCGGAAAGTGGCCGAACGACGATCGTCCCTGGTCCAGGCGCTTATGGCTACGACTTTTCGAAGGACGGCCGGCTTGCGTTCGCGAAGTACGTCGACGGCAAGTCCGCGATCTACGTAACGGACGGCGCGGGTAAGGACGCCAGGCGAGTCAGTTTTGGAATCTGGGACACCGCCCCGCTATGGTCACCCGACGGCAAATGGATTGCCTTCAGCCGGGATGCCGGTGGTCACTCTGACGCCGTGATCGTTCCATCCGACAGTGGGCCGGAGCGAGTAGTTGGTGGTACTTCCGCCGACGAAGGCTCGAACGCCTGGCTCCCGGATGGAAGCGGAATACTGTTCTCGCGCGGTACTGCCCGTGGACTCGAAACCTGGACATATAACATTGCTGCCGGTTCGAGCGCGAAGCTGTTTGAAGTCGATGGAAGCACTACCAGCTTCCCCTCACCAGACGGCAAATTCGTCGTCTACGAGCTGAGAAAGCGCGGCAAGTCCACCCTCTGGCTGTGGGACCCGGAAAAGAAGACGCACCGGCAGCTGACGACTGAGGGTTTCGAAAACGTGTCTTTCGGCGGTGTTTCGCCGGACGGGCGCTCGGTCCTGTACGAATCCTACCGCACTGGCACGAGCGACCTCTGGCGCATCGATCTGGCCAGCGGCAACCGGCAGCAGCTCACCAAGGATATCGCCAGCGATGGGGCGGGCCGCTGGTCGCCGGATGGAACACGTATTGTATTCATATCAACTCGCGGCGGACAGCCCGACGTGTGGGTGCTCACAACGGGCGAAGCCGATGTCCAGCGGCTGACGGACGACGCACTCACAGAGGGGGTGCCGGGCTGGACGCCCGATGGCCGCGGCGTAGTGGTAAACGTGGGACTTGGGCAGGGGCACCTGTACTCGTTGCCGGTGGCCGGGGGCGCCCCCGTGCCGCTTACCTCGGGCGACTGGTCAGTACTCAATGCCGAGGTTTCGCGCGACGGCTTGCAGGTCGCGTATGTGGGCACCAGAAATGGCGATCCCGACATCTGGACGATGCCAGTCCGCGGGGGCGCGGCTGTACTGGTTAGCGGCGGACCGGGTGCCGACGATGAACCGTCCTGGTCACCCGACGGAAAGCAGATCGCGTTCGTGTCGCGTCGCTCAGGCAACGCCGACATCTGGATTGCCCCGGCCGCCGGTGGAACGGCGACTCGTTTCACCGACTGGCCCACGTACGAGAGCCGCCCGCGATGGTCACCCGACGGCCGGACGATAGCGTTCCTGTCGAACCGCGAGACTTCCGGGCTGGAAATCTGGACGATGCCCGTTGCAGGGGGGCGGGCCACCCAGCTGACGACGCTCGGATTGGTCGGACAGCAGTTTTACTGGAAGCCGGACTCGAAGGCGATCGTCCTTCAGGCGCAGGTCGAGACGTCCGGCGGTCTGGCCGTATTCACGGTGCCCGCAAACGGCGGCGCGCCAAAACTGATCGCGCCGGCGACAAGCTTCTGGCCAATGTGGTCGCCCGATGGTCGCGTGATCAAGCTCGGCAAGTGCACTGCAGGGTACTGCGTCACGGAACTCTGGTCTGCGGAGGGCAAGTACCTTCGCACGCTGAGCGCGAAGCCGAATGTGTACGAGCACGCCGCCGTCTGGTCGGCAGATGGCTCACGGCTCCTGATCGGGTGGCAGGACCTTGTCGGCGATGGCGGGAACAGGGTAGACATCCGCTCGGCAACCGACGGGAAGGCGCGGCTGCTGGCCGGTCCACCGGGGTATACAATGCTCCCTGTCGGCTTCGGCGACGGCGACAAGGTAGCGATTGCAGGGAGCGCCCCCAATGGAAGTGCGCTCCAGCGAATCGAGGTTCCCGCGCCGGGGAAGTCTCCCTAACCCAGGCGCGGCATCGGGTCCATCTGCTTCAGCTACCCCCCATCGTTACGGGATTCTGAGGCGCGCAGGCTACGCGGAATCGCCAGATTTCCTTCACAATGATAATTAGAATTGCCAGGTTCATCGCGTGCGTCGCCGTGATGGGGATCGGATGCCGCAACGCCTCCACCGACCAGGTGGCATCAACGTCCGAAGCCCCAAGACTCCCGACCGGGGCGCGACTTGATCCGGCGGGCCGGACCACCGATGTCGGATCGTTCCCCCTGGCACTCGTCCCATCGCCCGATGGCCGCAGGCTCGTCCTTCTGCTCAACGGCTTCAGAGATCAGGGAATCGAGATTGTCGACCGGGCAACCGGTCTCGTCACTCAGACACTCGTTCAGCCGGCAGCGTTCATCGGACTAGTCTTCAGTCCCGACGGAAAGCATCTCTATGCATCGGGCGGCAATGACGATGCGATCTACGCATACGACTGGTCCGACGGTCGCGCGACTCTCGCCGACATACTGATTCTCGCTCAAAAGAAACCGAAGGAAGACGGACGTAGATATCCTGCGGCCATCGGTATCTCCCCAGATGGCTCAATGCTCTATGTGGCCGAGAATATCGCTGACTCGGTGGCAGTCGTTGACATCGCAACCAAGCGTGTCGTGCAACGGCTGGCGACAGAGCGATATCCGTATGGCGTCGCCGTCTCAACCGACGGCACAGTCTACGTTTCCGCATGGGGCGGATCGACAGTCTCCGTCTTCACTCCATCAGGCAAATCACTGGTTGCAGCGGCGCGCATACCGGTCGCTCGCCATCCATCGGCAATCCTTCTCAACAGCGATGGATCGAGACTTTTCGCCGTATCCGCGAGCACGGACGCGATTTCAGTAATCGATACCCGCGCGAAGCAAACGATCGCCACGATCAGCGTCGCCAATCCCGGCGGCCCGCGCGAAGGAACTACGCCAAACGCGCTCGCGCTGTCTCCGGATGGAAAGCGACTCTACGTGGCCGAAGCCGACAATAACGCTGTCTCGATCATCGAGCTCTCTGCCAAATCATCAGGAGTGCCCACCGCCACAGGCAACGACTCGGTCGCCGGACGCATCCCGACCGGCTGGTATCCGTCTTCCCTCGCGGTAACCCGCGATTCGATCTTCGTCGTCAACGGCAAAGGCCGCGGAACGGGACCCAATCCCGCTGGTCCCATGAGCGGCCGCCCGTGGGACAGGCGCAATCACACACTCGGGCAGACTTCGGGCACGGTCATGTCGATGAACCTCTCTCAAACTCCCACCGAGCTCGCGCAGTACTCAGCCCGTGTATCACGCGCCAACGGCTGGGATGCCCGACGACCGTTCAGGTATCCGCCGATCGAGCACGTCATCTACATCATCAAGGAAAATCGTACCTACGATCAAGTGTTCGGCGACCTCACACAAGCGGACGGCGACACATCACTCGTTTTCTTTCCCCGACCGGTTTCGCCGAACCATCACGCGCTCGCCGAGCGTTTCGGGATCTTCGATCGATTCTTCGTGAATGCCGAGGTGAGCGCCGACGGGCACAACTGGTCAGCCGGCGCTTACGTCACCGATTACACGATGAAGACGATTGCGTCGAGCTACTCTGGTCGCGGACGCACCTACGACTACGAGGGAAAGAATCGCAACAAGGTTCCCGACGACGATGTCGCTGAGCCTGCTGAGGGATATCTCTGGAATCTCGCCGAGAGAGCCGGAATCACGTTCCGCAACTACGGGGAGTTTGTCGTCGACGTCAAAGTCGGCGGCACAACAAAGTATCGAGGATCGAAGCCATACCTCGCGAGACACACCAACGAGGACTTTCCGGGATACGACCTCGAGATTCCCGATCAGCGACGCGCCGACGTCTGGATTGCGGATCTGAAAAAGTTCGAGAGCGAGGGTCGAATGCCGGCGCTGCAGATTCTGCGACTTCCAAACGATCACACGATGGGTGCGCGGGCCGGCAGTCTGACGCCGCGCGCATACATGGCGGACAACGATCTCGCGCTTGGCAGAGTGATCGAGGGGTTGTCGAAATCCCCGTTCTGGCGAAGCACCGCTGTGTTCGTCCTCGAGGACGATGCGCAGAACGGATCGGACCACGTGGATTCACACCGGTCGCCGATGCTCGTCATCTCGCCGTGGGCTCGCGGTGGGGTCATACACCGGTTCGCGAACACGACGGATGTCATCGCTACTATGGAAGAGTTGCTCAAGCTTGGGACTCTGTCGCAATTCGACCACTACGGCAGACCACTGCGCGACATCTGGGCGTCCAGGCCAAACCTCGCTCCTTATGTAGCGCTTATCCCGTCAACTCCTCTCGACGAGCGAAACCCGAAAACTGGATTCCTTGCCGAGGAGTCGAAGAAGCTGGCGCTCTCGAAGGAGGACATCGCCGATGAGGATCTCTTCAATCGAATTCTCTGGCGTGCGATCAAGGGAGAAACCCGACCGTGGCCGGGTGTCACCAGAATGCCCGCGTGGGAGCCCGCAACGAGCAGGTAGACTATGCGACCGTCCATTGTGTAGATCGGCCTGAATCCTGACATTCTTCGCATGTCTCGGAACTCCTGAAGCGTAACTGACGCTGGTTCAAGGGCGATGGACTTCAGCTGATCTGGGGGGTTCCAGATACACAGCACGCAGCCCACCCTACACGACGACGGTGTCGCCGACGACACCGACGACACCGACGACACCCTTTTACCGGCCCGGCAGTCCTACTGCTTGAAAACCAGACTGAGCGGGACACCCGAGTACGAGTGTTCGATTTGCGCGTTATCGAAGACCGAGATGCCCCACTTGAAGGTCTTGGTGAGGTCGCTGAACTGGACGTCCTTGTCGTCGCCGGTCACGAGGCGCCGCCGGATTTCCATCGTCCAGACCCGCGCCACCTTGTCGTAGACGCCGCGCGCATCAATATCGGCGCGGTTCGCTGTCGGAGGCGACGTGATCATGTTCGCGACGAATGTACCGGCGGGCAGTCCGGCGACTTCCGCATCCGTCATGCGCAGCGTGTCGGATTCGGCCCACGAGAAGATTGGCGGCAGGTATCCAAGCGTCGCGCTCTTGTACGTGGGTCGTCCGTTCACCGCGGGATTGGACCGGTAGCCGGGACTGCCTGCGTCGGAGGCACGCCCGCCGTCCCCGGCGGTCGCATCGTTCACGGGCAGCCAATACCGCACGTGCTGATCGTCAATCTTCGAGTTCATGTTTTGGCGCACCAACTTCCAGTGCCACATGTCGAGGATCTGGCCGGGCACCGTCAGGTACTTCTTTGCCGCGAGATCCGGCCTCACGCTGTTGTAGGTCGTGCCCGGACTGCCGCCTTTCGCAGGATCGTGGCACGCCGCGGCGCAACCCGTCTGCTCGAACTCCGGCACGGTCGTGGCGCCATAGGTGTTCCAGATTATCGCCAGCTTGTCTTCATACATGAACTCCGGCGCCTCCGGATTGAAGCTGGCGCCGCCGCGGCTCGCCATGTATGCCGCCCAATCCATCCCGGCCGTAGGAGCTGGCTTAGCCGGCGACACGGACCAAGAGCCATCGGCGTTCTTCAACCAGGGGTTGCGAACATAGCTCGCTCCCTTGTCGTCCCAGCGAAGGTACATGTACAGGTAATTGCCGTCGTGCATCGCGCGGATCGCGACCGAGGTGGCGGCCGCCCACCCGCCGCCGATTG
>JBKJRW010000214.1:0-4617 GCA_046593165.1 Gemmatimonadaceae bacterium | reverse complement strand
CGTGCTTGATGTCGTTCGCGAGGTACACGGTCGCCATGCCGCCGCGGCCGAGCTCGCGTTCGATGTCGTACTTTCCGGAAAGGGCTTTTTCGAGCTGTTCCAGCAATTCCTGACGCCCGTTGGCAGTGGAACTTGCAATTCTACCGCCTGGAGGCGCGGCGGGGGAGGTGGTCGCGCCATAAAGCAGGGGAGTCAGCGCGCCAGGTCAGCCCTGGACGCGCTGTCTCAACATGCCTAGCGGCGAGCCACGAAGTTCAGCAGTTCGAAGCGGTACTTGTTCGCGGAAGCGTCGAATCGCACGGCGTGCTTCGTGGGGTAGAAGCCGGGCTGCTGGTACCGGGCAGGAAGCGCGAGGTCGACTACGATGGACTGTTTCGAATCCAGGAACGATTTGGCCGCCATCGGCTCCAGAAAGATCATCTGGCCGTCATAGAATCCGTAAATGAAGCTGTGGGTGAACGGCTGGCCCTTCCGCTCCGGTGCGTTTGGATCGGTGTGATGCACACCCATGCGCGGTATTGCAAATGGGTCAGCCGTGTAACCTGCGGGGATGAGATCTGCGGCCGGCTTGAGCAGGCTCTTTGCCACGAATTGTGGATCTGCAGGCGTAATGGCATCTCGCTGGGGAACCGTAATCATGTAGTAATGCACGTCAAAATGGGGCACGTTGTAGACGCCAGGCGGGTTGTGGCCGGACGGGTTCCAATTGAGGGTAACGTGGTTGAAGGGGGTGCCGCTCGGTTCTGCGGGCATCGGAAGCACAAACTCCGATGAAGGCATCGTCGCCGGAAGGCCCGACAGCCCGGTTTCGGTCAGGACGACAGCCATGTCGATTGGCTCGCCAGCCTTGTTCAGGGTGATTTCGGTGTGGGCGGTGCCGTTCCCTACGGTAATGTCAGCGCCGACCAGGAGGCGAGTATCGACCCCGGTGGAGTCGGAGCATCGTGTAAGGGCCCCCGGGAAAATGGCCATGCAGGCGATGACACCGACGATTCGCGTGCGGCGCGAAAGTAAGGTCATTCGGGTGTTCCGTTGATGTAGCATCTTGTGATCTCCCATCGATACGGTGGGCCGTGCCCTCGACGGATGTGTCGTTGCACGACTATGTCGAGGGTGCTATCTAACGTGGAGCGGTCAGGCATCGGTTAGCGATAAGTCAGATGTCGGTCAGATGAGGTATTAAGTGCTGAGACTTTGCAGTTTCGGTGGTTTGACCATCGAAAAAGACGGCAGCCGGCTGGATGGGATTGTGGCGCAGCGCAAAGTGCTCGCTCTCCTTGCTGTGCTTGCAAGGTCTGGCGAGCCGGGGATTGGGCGCGAGCGTTTGATGGCGTTGTTGTGGCCGGAGAGCGATACCGAACGCGCTCGCGGTGCCTTGAAGCAGATGTTGCACACGCTCCGCCGCCAGCTCGGCAACGCGGAGGTCGTTGTCGGCACGTCGGAGCTGAACCTCAATCGAGAAGTACTGACGAGCGACGTCGCGGAATTTCTGGATCTCCTCCGCCAGAAAGAAACGGAAAAAGCGGTACAGTTGTACCGCGGGCCCTTTCTCGACGGTGTGCATATCGAGCGCGCGCCGGAATTCAGCCGCTGGCAGGACGCGGAACGTGCGCACCTGCAACGCATTTACCTCGACGCGCTCGAGAGTCTCGCGCGTGCCGCAGAATCCAAAGGGAAACACGATGAAGCGGCAAGCTGGTGGCTTCGCTTCTCGGCTTCAGATCCGCTTCACAGTCGCGGAGCCATGGGCCTGATCAGGGCGCTCGACGCCGCCGGTGATCGTGCCGGAGCCTTGCGTCACGCCCAGGTGCACGAGACTCTGCTCCTCGAAGAACTTGGCGCAAAGCCGGATGGCGATGTCGCTGCACTTGCCTCGCAATTGCGCGCTTCAAGCGGCCCGGTGCGTACCATGCGGCCGCCTGATTTGCCTCGCTCCGCCGACAACGGGGTTGCGGGAGACGGCGGAGGCAAAGGAAATCCAGGCGCACCTGCGCGCAGGCGACGAATGCTGATCCTTGTCGGGGCAATCACGGCGATCATGATTGCTGCGATTACTGTGGTGGGTCGGGATCGGCCGAAGGCCCAGCCCCGGCCAGGTGAAAGGAGAGTCGTCATAGCGATGTTCGCGAATCAAACTGGCGACTCGACGCTCGATCCCCTTCGACTGCTTGCAGCGGACTGGATGACCCGCGGCATTGCCCGCACTCCCTTGATCGACGTGCTGTACCCGGGAGTGCTGTACACGGATGGCCAATCCTCCTCAGGAGCTCCGACCAGCCCGCTCCAGCTCGCGATGCGTAACGGGGCGCAACTCGCAGTCGCGGGCAACTACTACCTTGCCCACGACACTCTCTTCTTCAGCGCCAGCCTCATCGACGTGAAGAGCGGCCGTGTGCTTCGCGTTTTCGACCCGGTCCCGGCGAAATCGTCAGACCCTCTCGCAGCGATCGAAGAGCTGCGTCGGCGGACGTCGGTTGCGCTCGAGTCGCTCCTCGATGCGCGTGTGACGAGCTTCGTTTCCGCGGCCACGCCGACTCCCCAGCTCGATGCATATCGCGAATTCATTATCGGAGAGGATCTTCACTGGCACGGCGACATGCAGGGGGCGCTGCGCCATTTCGAACGTGCGGGGCAACTCGACTCGTCATTCCTTCTCGTCGCCGCCCGTATGGCGGTGACCGCATCCCTGGTTGGTCGTTGCGACCTCGTGGACTCGATTGCGACGGCGACCGCGGGCCGGCTCGAAAAGGTCAGCGAAATCGAGCGGCCTACCATATTGAGCTCTGTCGGGAGATGCAACGGCGACTGGGACGAAGTGGTCAAGCAGATGCGCATACGCATTCAATACCAGCCGGCGTCACCACTTTTCCAGTACACTCTCGCAGGTGCCCTTCGCCAGGCGAACAGACCGGCTGAAGCCGTCGCGATTCTCGAGACCGTCGACTCAAAGGTCGATCTCGGCTGGCTCAGTGCGCCCCGCAGGATATTCTTCTGGCGCGAACTTGCGGGAGCCCAGCATGCGATTGGGGACTACACAGGCGAGAAGCGAAGCGGAGAGTCACTCGCTGCCGATGATCCGGGCCAGACTGGCGCTCATTACTTCAAGGCCCGCAGCTTCGCGGCCGCCGGCAATCCGCGGGCCGCGCTTCGAATGCTGGAAGTAATCGACAGCATGGCATCCCATCCCAACACTGCCGCGGGAGGTCCGCCCTCGATCCGCGTTGTGTCGCCGGGTTGGACCATGTATCGCGTCGCCGGGGAGTTACTGGCGCACGGTCACCGCGCCGAGGCGATTACCGCTGCCCGGCGATCGATCGCGTGGATCGCGGCAAGTCCCGACCCGGTGAGAAACATGCCCGAGCATCTATTTCTTCGGGCGCAGGCGCTCGAAATGATCGGAAAGTATGACGAAGCGAACGCGATCCTCACCTCACTTGCCCGCCAGGACTCGACAGATATCCAGGTTCGTGGGGCACTCGGCAGGGTTGCCGCGCTGCGTGGTGACCGTGCTACGGCTCACCTCATTGCATCGTCGCTGCGGCATGCGCGGCAACCGCGCGAGGTGCGAGACCGCACTCTGGCTCGCGCGCAAATCGCCGCCGCCCTTGGGGACAGCTCGATGGCGCTGACGCTGCTCGAGTCAATTCCTTACCGAACGCACCGCAGCGACTTCCTGCTGTTTCACAGCGACGCCTCGCTAGCAGAGCTGTTCGGGACCGCTCGTTTCAAAGCCTTCATTCGACCGAAGGGATAAGAGCTCGAACTGCCGATCTCCGGTCTTCTCGACTGTCGCGGCGGTCAGGAAGTGAGAAGGCGAAGATAGTCTCCGCGTCGTCGAACTCGGCCCATGCTTTACCGCCAAGGGACTCCGCCGTGTCGCGCACGATGCTGAGTCCCAAACCAGTTCCTTCGGCGCCGGTGACTGTTTCGTGCGCGCGGAAGAAAAGCTGGAACAGGCTGTCACGCTTGTCTTTAGGTACGCCGAGCCCGTTGTCGCGAACGCGTATGACTATTTCTCCGGGGTTCTCGTCTCGGGATTCGCGGGCCGCGCATATTCTCGCGTAGCGATCCTGCTTGGCGGGATCTGCGTACTTGATGGCGTTCGTGAGGTAGTTGGTCAGGCATAGCTCCACGCCGGCCGCGTTGACGTCGGCATCGGGAATTGTCTCGTCGATTATCATTTTGAGACCAGCGGCCTGCGCAGCCTCCCGCACCTGCCGGGTCGCTTCCCGGATCGCCTTCGCAAGCTTTACCTGACGGTGCTGTCGCGGCTCGCCGTCCATTCGTGACAGCTCGATCAGATTTTCAACGGTGTCCTTCATCGCTCGCGCGCTGCGCGAGATCACTGAATCGAGTGACGCCCGCTCTTCCGCTGGCAGGTCGGGTATCTCACGGATCGCTTCAATCGCGCCCAGCACAGCGCCGATGTGGTTTTTCAGTTCGTGTGAGATGGCGCGATTGAATCCGCGCAATCTTTTCTCCCGGTCGGCCACCTTCTCGTCGGCTAGTCGCAAAAAATGCGCGGTAGTCGTCTGTTGAATGATTCCCACCGCCTTGAACAGGCGATGTCCGCAGACGAGGAGCTCACTCTTTTCGCAGGGCTCCTTCATCTCGTCG
>JBKJRW010000084.1:0-29377 GCA_046593165.1 Gemmatimonadaceae bacterium | reverse complement strand
TCCTCTGGTGCAGAATTCGGGCAATGAGTTGAAGCTCGTTTTTCCTCAGCCTGATGCGATGCCCAACACGTTCGAGTCACTCGACTTCGACCATTTCTATCTGCAGCCGATGGATGGACCGGCGGTGGCCGAGAATACCCGGCTGGCAATCGACTACTGCATGAAGCATCCGCGCTGGCGCCTGAGCCTTCAGACTCATAAGCAAGCTGGTATCCGATAGGACCGCAGCTATTCGATAGCGCGAGCGCAAGATCAACTGTCAAAGAGATCCGTTTCGCGGGGAGCGTCGTAGAACACGCGAACAGGCCCGGCCACCCCGGTCGGCCCAACGATTGACACCGTTGAATCCCATCACTCCGAAGCGGAGAAAACATGTACAGCGCCACCCTCGGGCGCCGTCGCCTTCCACTCATGATCGCCGCGGGTTTCGCGGTAAGCATGGCTGGATTCGGCGCACTGCTCGCGTCCGACCACCAGGACACTCCTGAAGTAGAACTGAACCCGCGAATGGACATCAATGATGTCTACGTCTTCCCGGGCTCGGCCGCAGATCGCATCGTGCTGGCGCTCACCACGTCATCGCCGATCGCTGGCCAGACGAGCGCCTCGTTCGATCCGAACCTGCTTTACCAGATCAAGATCGACAACAGTGGCGACAACAAGGAAGATCTCGTCTTCCAGGTCACATTCGACGCAGGCGTTGGCACCGCGCAGCGTGTAAGCGTGAGAGGGCCAGTTGCGCCCGTCACCCAGGGGACGACAACGATGCTCGCCAGTGGCGGCAGTGTTGTCACCGGCACCGTCGGCAGCACACTCGGCTCGGCGACTGGCGTCCAGGTATTTGCCGGACTTCGCGGCGACCCGTTCTTCATCGACCTCGAGCAGTTCTTCAAGATCGTTCCCGACAGGCGTCCGTCCACCGGTCCGCTGTCGACGCCGCTGACGCAGACTGCAACGGCCTTCCGCACTCCCGGCGTTGATCTTCTCGCACCGTTCAACGCTCTCTCAATCGTGATCGAGCTGCCGAAATCGCAACTCGTCACATCATCCGCCGCCGATGCGAAGCTCGGCGTGTGGGCAACAATCAGCCGGTAGCCCGACGATGAATAACTGGAATCTTTCAGCGCGCTCGGCACGCCGAGCTCTCGCAACCGTGGCCGCGCTCGGCCTCGTCTTCGCCGTGTCAGCCTGCAACGACGACGACAACGACGACGACGGAATCAGCGGACCCGGTGGTACACGCACCTTCAGCCAGATCGAACGCCTCGGCAACCCACTCGTGTCAGAGGTCTTCTTCCCGAAGCGCGATCACGGGCTTCACAACACCAAGAATCCCACCGACGATCCGCTGACGATGGCGGCCGGCGGCACCGACGTCCCAGGCCACATCCGCTCGTTCGTCTCGCAGTTCCCGGGACGCACCGAGAAGACGATCACCACGCTTCAGGCAGTCCTGTCGCCCGACCTGCTCGTTGTGTATCCGAACCGCAGCGGAACGAACGCTGGCTGGTTGACCTGGGCGCTTGCTCCGGGCGTTGGATACGGCGGGCGCAAGCTCGCGGATGACGTAGTTGATGCGGGGCTGGCAGCGGTGTTCGGCAACCTTCTCGATCCGGCCCAGCCGGTTCTGGCGGGACTGACGTCGGACAACGTAGGCGCTGGCACAAGAACCTTCTCAACGACGTTCCCCTACCTCCCAACAGCCAGGTAAGGAAGACGGTGCCTCCTGGCGGCGCGGCTTCAATGCGCCGTCAGGAGATACCGTTTCTGCCACCATGACCAGACGAAGACTGGCGGCCGCCGTCGCCCTGACACTTGCCGCAGCGCTTTCCGCGGGATGGATCGGCGCCCGCAACGCGAGCGCAGCTTCGGACGCGCGTGCAGCCGCCCGCACGGGCCAGATGTCGGGCCTTGCTGAGCGAGATATCCAGATTTCCGTCTGGAAAAAAGCTCTGGCAGCCGATTCACAAAGCGCGATCGCGCTTGGACAGCTTGCCGGACTCTACATGCAGCGCGGGCGCGAGAGTGGCGACGAGTCCAACTATTTCGAAGCCGAGGGCTACGCGCGGAGATCGGTGGCTGAGAGAACCAACCGGAATGGTGCGTCTTTCGTAACGCTCGCGTCGGCGCTACTTGCTCAGCATCGTTTCGTCGAAGCCGACAGTGTTGTAACTGCACTCGTTGGGCTCGAGCCGGACATCCCGCAATACCGGTCGATGCTTGGCGAAATCAAGCTCGAACTCGGCGACTATGACGCCGCGCGCCTGGCCTTCGATTCGATGTACGCACGGCGTACGCATCTGTCGATAGCGCCGCGGCTGGCCCGATGGATGGAACTGAACGGCAATTCGACGGGCGCGAGAAAGCTGTTGAGAGTGGCCCTCGACGACGCGAAGAGTCGGCGAGACATCCCCCGCGAGCAGATCGCATGGTTCTATCTCCGCGTCGGCGATATTGAGCTGCGCAACGGACGGACCCGCGCCGCGCGCACCGCTTTGACAGACGGCCTCGCGCTAGAGCCCGACGACTATCGGCTTCTCGCCGCCATGGCGCGGCTCGAAGCGGTAGACGGACATCCCGGCAAGGCGATCGAGTACGGCGAACGGGCAATGGAGATCAAGCTCGATCCCGCCACGCTCGGCACAATCGGGGATGCCTACGCGGCGCGCGGCGACACTGCGCGAGCCGAAGAATACTTCAGGACGATGGAAGTCGCTGTCTCAGGCCAACCTGGTGCCTTTCATCGAGCGTGGAGCCTGTTTCTCCTCGATCACGGCCGTCGCACAAAGGATGTTCTCGCCAACGTGCGCGCCGAGCTGGAGACGCGAAAGGACATTTACGGTTATGATTTGCTGGCTTGGGGACTGTACAGATCCGGTCGATTCGCCGATGCTGCGGTCGCAATGAAGCAGGCGATGCGGCTCGGCACGCAGGATGCCATGCTCTACTACCATGCGGGGATGATCGAGCACGCCGCCGGTAACGAAGCCATGGCACGATCGTTCCTCCAGCGGGCAATCCAGATCAATCCCCAATTTCACCCGACTCAACCGCAAGAGGCCCGCGAGGTGCTGGCATCGATGGAGCGCTGATGTCTGAGGTTGCCACTTTCGTTCAACTCGGATTCCGGCACATCACCGACTTGAGGGCGATGGACCATATCCTGTTCCTGCTCGCGCTGGCCGCCATCTATCGGCCCCGCGACTGGAAGAGCGCGCTGTGGGTAGTCACGGCATTCACAGTAGGTCATTCGATCACCCTGGCGCTGGCGGTAAGCGGGTTGGTGCGCATGCCGATGCCGTTAATCGAGTTTCTGATTCCGGTGACAATCGTTGCAACGTGCCTTGAGAACATTCTTGTAGCGCGTCGCGAGCGAGCACCGTGGGGAGGACTATACCGGCCGGTATTCGCCGGAGTGTTCGGACTGGTCCACGGCGCCGGATTTGCCAACTACCTGCGTGACCTGTTCGTCGATCACATTGCACTTCCCCTGTTCGGCTTTAACGTTGGCATCGAGATCGGACAGGTAGTGGTGCTTGCCGTTGCTGCGGTCGGCATTGTCGCGTCGGACCGGCTCATTGGTCTCATCAGGCGTAACTCAACGCCGGCCTCGACGCTTCGCCTCAGAGTCGTGCTTGTATCGGCCGTCGTGATGATAGTAGCAGCCCGATGGGCTGTGGAGCGCAATCCATGGTGAGCCGTGTGCGTCCCCGGGGGAGCGCCCTGCTGACTGCCGCTCTCATCGTCGCGGGCGGTGTCCTGTTGAATCCACGGGCCGCGGCGGCGCATCCGCTGCATACCAGCCTCGCCGAACTCTCGTACGACTCCCGTTCAGGAAGTATTGTCGTGTCCTTGCGCGTATTCGTCGACGATTTTACCAACGCCTCCACACGGCAGCGGCAACAGCTCGTTTCACGCGGCCGATCGAGCAATCGGTCGCCGCTCGTTGACTATGCGCTCGAGTCGTTCGCTATCTCCGATGCCTCGGGACGTCGCATCTTGTTGCAGTCGTGCGGCGGCAAGCGGGTGGGTGATCTCATGTGGCTATGCTTCAAGGGCTCCGTTCCGCGCGGTAAGCAAGGCCTGAGCGTTACGAGCAGGATTCTATTCGATCTCTATCGCGATCAAATCAACATCGTGAAGGCTGTTGCCGACGGGAAAACGTCGAACCTTTTATTCACCCCAGGCGACGGCGCAAAACGCTTTCCCTGACGCGCTCGAGACGAGGCGCAATGGACTCTTGGTCGCGCCATTCTGGAGCGGCCATGCTGGTGGCGTTTGCCGTGTCCCTTCCGATAAACGCAGTCGAGGCACAACAGGATTCTACGCCGGTACGTCTCGATACCGTGTTAGTCACAGTCACCCGCACCACCGGTCGCTCGGTTCTCGGCTCACCATACGCCGTAACTATCGTTCGGCGCGACAGCGCACGGCCGGGCCAGCGCCACTCCTCGATCGACGAAACATTGGCGTTCATTCCCGGCCTTTCTGCCATCAGCCGAAATAACCCGGCGCAAGACGCGAGGCTCTCCATCCGCGGCTTTGGTGCCCGATCGGCTTTCGGAGTTCGCGGCGTACGGGTTCTTCGCGACGGCATGCCTCTCACTCTGCCAGATGGTCAGACTCCGCTCGACTACCTGAGCCTGGAGTCGGTTGGAAGAATCGAAGTGATGCGGGGTGCGGCATCCGCCCTGTACGGCAACGCCAGTGGTGGCGTGATCGATATTCGCTCGGCGGCCCCTTCATCATCACCGCTCCATGTCGAAGGACGACAATGGATGGGAAGCGAGAATACGGTGCGCAGTGCCGTCGCTTTGAATGGAACTGCGCGCGATGCTCACTACTTGCTGGACGTAGCCCATAACAGAAGCGATGGGGAGCGAGCCCACTCTCGGCACCGTGCAACGACCGGATTGTTTCGATCCGGGCTAGCGTCACGCGGGACGGATTATTCGATCACCGCGCTCGCGCTCCACAGTCCGCTCGCCGAGAATCCGGGAGCCCTTACCGGCGAAGAGATGCGCGCGAATCGGTCCATGGCAGATCCACTCTCGGTAAGGCGCAACGCGAGGAAATCGGTAAGGCAGGCTCAGATCGGTGTGTCGGGAATCCGCGCGACTTCGACTGGGGACCTCGCGCTGTCAGCATTTGGTGGGGCCCGGTCGCTCGACAATCCGTTGACTTTCACGGTGGTCGAGGTAGGGAGACACACTTTCGGTGCTGGCGGTGCGATTCGTCATGCCTTCGGCATGCTCGGAATGCAACACAAACTGGCAATTGGGGTTGACGTTCAGACTCAGAATGACCTCCGCCGCAACTACGCGGCATGCGCCGATACTGTTCCGAGTCCTGTTGCCACGGCGAACTGTCCGACGCCTGGAGCGGACCGCGGGATCATCGCCCTCGACCAACGGGAACTCGTGGCCAGTATCGGCCTCTACGCCAGCGACGAGGTAGAGTTGTCAAAACAGCTGCTGCTCACTGCAGGCCTGCGGGGAGACCGCGTGCGTTTCGAAGTCCGTGACAGACTCGTGGGGCCTGGCAATCCCGATGATTCCGGGATTCGTTTGCTCGGTGCAGTTAGCCCAATTGCTGGTCTCGTTAGCCGGTTTGCGCCCTCGCACTCGGCGTACGCAAACATCTCCGCCGCGTTCGAGACACCCACAGCAACCGAGTTGGGCAACAGGGCTGACGGGAGCGGTGGCATCAACTCTGACATCGATCCCCAACGGTCGCGGACAGTGGAGGCCGGGGTCAGGGGATATTCGGGATCGGTGCTGCGTTATGATGCCGCGGTGTTTCACACCATCGTACGTGACGAGCTCATACCGTTCGAGATCGCTAACAGCAACGGGCGTCGCTTTTTCCGAAATGCGGGCCGCACGCTGCGCCGAGGCGTGGAACTTGGGGGCGATGCGACCGTTGGGCCGGCTGCGCTGCTCGCCTCGTACAGCTACTCGCGATTCACGTTCGACAGTTATGCCGTCGGGACGACGAGCTTCGCCGGGAATGCAATACCGGGAATTCCCCGTCACCGTCTACAAACCGCATTACGGTTCCAGCGCCGAGGTCGATTCGCAGTATTCGAGACGGAGGCGACAGGCTCCTCATTTGCAGACGATGCCAACGTGGTTCGCGTTCCCGGATATTTCGTCGCTCATTTGCGCGGGGGGCTTACGCCGAGTCGCGGTGCGCAACACTTCACTTTCACGGTGGGTGTCAGAAATATCCTGGACGACACCTACTCCGCTTCGATCGTTGCAAATGCTGCGCGAGCTAAATTTTTTGAGCCGGCCCCGGGGCGTTCCCTGTATGTGGGTGCAAGCCTCGGACGGAGACTAGTCAAATAAGCGTCAACCATTCAAGCGATTATTCGAACGCCTCCAGATACTTGATCCCGGACCCCGTATTGAAAAGCACAACGCGCTCACTTGGTCCCACTTCTTCCCGTTCAAGGAGCTTTCGAAGCGCAGGCAAGCATGCTCCGCCCTCGGGTGCCGCGAACAATCCCTCGGCCGCGCCGATTTCCTTCACTCCCGCGAGAAGCTCCTGGTCACTCACGGCCAGCGCGCATCCACCGGAGCTTCTGATTGCGTCGAGAATGAGGAAATCGCCAATTGCTTTTGGTACGCGCAGGCCCGAGGCGACAGTGGCAGCGTCGGGAAACTCTTCGGCGAATATCGCACCTGATTCAAACGCGCGAACGATGGGAGCACATCCTTCGGACTGAACCGTCACCATCCGCGGCCGCTCCTCTCCGATCCAACCCATCTGCTGCATCTCCTCAAACGCCTTCCACATTCCAACAAGGCCTGTTCCGCCGCCGGTGGGATAAAAGATCACGTCCGGCAGAGTCCAGTCGAAGAACTCGGCCAGTTCGTAGCCGAGCGTCTTCTTCCCCTCGACGCGGTAAGGCTCCTTGAGTGTCGATACGTCGAACCATCCTTCCGCATCCTTCCGCCGCGCCACTTCGGCACCGCAGTCGGTAATGAGCCCGTCGATAAGTGTCACATGCGCACCGAGCTGCTCGCATTCGATGATGTTTGCGCGCGGAGTATCGCGTGGCATGAAGACGTGTGCTTCCAATCCCGCGCGTGCTGCATAGGCGGCCAGCGCGCCGCCGGCATTGCCAGCGGACGGCGCTGCCAGCCTGGTCAAGCCAAGCTCTTTCGCCATGGACACGGCGGCGGACATCCCTCGCGCCTTGAAACTCTGGGTCGGATTGCAGGACTCGTCCTTTATGTACAGTTCGGACATGCCAAGTGATTTGCCGAGACGCCGCGCGTGGAGTGTCGGGGTCCAGCCTTCGCCGAGCGAGACGATGTTCGCGTCGTCGGCGACCGGCATGAGTTCGCGGTAACGCCACATATCGCTGCGGCGGGTTCGCAGGTCGCTGCGCGGAAGGGCTCGACGTGCCGCGTCAAGATCATAGCGGACCAGGAGCGGCTTGCCGCATTCGCCGCAGAGATTGTGGACGCGGCCTGCTTCGTGGTTCGTTGCGCATGCGGCGCACTCGAGATGC
The DNA here is from genome assembly GCA_046593165.1 of Gemmatimonadaceae bacterium. Classification (GTDB taxonomy): domain Bacteria; phylum Gemmatimonadota; class Gemmatimonadetes; order Gemmatimonadales; family Gemmatimonadaceae; genus UBA4720. The sequence goes on along the minus strand of JBKJRW010000084.1, from coordinate 21,855 downwards.
GTGACGTAGTTCATAGTCCCGGCTAACTTAAGGCTTCTTCGCTCATCGCTTAAGCCCCGACGCAGGAATATTGCCCAACCCCGACCCGCGCTTCTCATTATTGTGCTCCTGCTTGCTGCCCCCGTGATTGCGCTTTACGCATGACGGGATCGATCCGCCTCATACTTGCGACGCTTGGCATCGCGATCATCACGTTGATTCTGGATCGACGGGCGCGGCGATAGTGTACGCCGGGCATGTTGGCATCGCCCTGGGGGCCCACGGCATGCGACGAACGGTGCCGCTCTGGCTCCTCATCGTCGCGAGCCAGCTTCCGGATTGGGCCGACGCTGCCGTCTGCTTGTCCCTGCGACAGTCATCGTCCGCGATGCTCACGCATTCGATTCCCGCTGTGGCGGTGCTCGGCGTAGCCGGCGCAATCGCCTGCTGGTTCGTTTCGCGCGACATGCGCGGAGTGGCTCTCGTGTTCGCCGTCGTCGCCACGCATGCGCTTGGTGACTACGTCACCGGCATCAAGCCAACCTGGCCAGGGGGCCCAATGGTGGGCCTGCAGATTTACCGCCAGCCCGCACTCGATTTCGTTTTCGAATCGGTTGTGATCGTGTGCGGCTGGCTGCTGTACCGTCGCACATTTCCGCCGGATAGGCGGTCATCTCGCGCTGTTGTAGCGGTGCTGGCGGCGCTGCTGCTAATTCAGCTGGCGGCTGACATAGTTTTCCTCACCACACCCGGACTCAGAAAATGCTGAGCGCCCTTACTCTCTCAATCGAGAACCCGACCGATGCCTGATTCAGTCCCCTCCCGTGATGCGGCGCTGGCGATTGTGCACGAGTACACGGCGAGCGATTCGCTGCGAAAGCACATGTTATCGGTCGAGGCGGCGATGCGCGCCTATGCGGAGAAGTTTGGCGAGGATCCGGAGAGGTGGGGCATTACCGGGCTCGTTCACGACTTCGACTATGAGAGGTTCCCCAACAACGCGCACTCTCCGATAGCAGAGCATCCGGCGGAGGGGGTTCGCATTCTCAGGAGCGCGGGATTCCCCGAAGATATCCTCGAGGCGATACTCGGCCACGCCAACTATAGCGGTGTGCCGAGGCAGTCACGTTTGGCCAGGACCCTCTATGCGGTAGATGAGCTTTGCGGACTCATTACGGCGACGGCGTTAGTGCGGCCGAGCAGGAGCGTGATGGAGGTTGAGGCGCGATCGGTGCGGAAAAAGATGAAGGACAAGGCTTTCGCGCGCGGCGTCAACCGGGACGATGTGATCGAGGGGGCGGCGGATCTCGGGGTGGATCTCGACGAGCACATCGACTTCGTGATAAGGGCGATGCAGGGTGCAGCTCCCGCGCTCGGATTGGCGGGCACCGGTTAATCCATCACAAACTCGCGGTTGAAGGCGACGTCGAACGAGAATGTCTTGCGCTTCGTTTTCTGCTCCATCACGCCAGCGATGCGCTCGAGCCGTGACGGGATCCCCATGATTTTTTCCTGCGCCTTCCGGCCCACATCGTTCAGGCCGTCGAGCTTGTCGATCGCCCAGAACTTGATCTGCTCCTCGACTATTTTCAGATAGTCTCGCGGTCCGTAAATGCCCGCGCGCCGAACCACGTCGGCCAACTCCCGGAAGTGGGGCATGCTCACCCCGGGCATGTCGATGGCGGGCATGATCCTGGCCGCAGACTCGAGAGCCCGATTCGGGTCGCGTGCCAGCACTTCCTTGAACACCTGCCTGTAGAAGGAGAAATGACGCGCCTCCTCCTTGGCAACGTTCGCGAGCACCACACCGATGGTCGGCTCGAACTCCGACGCCAACTTTCCCGTATTGGCGTGCGAAATCTGCGTCGCCCGCTCCTGAAGCGACGTGTACACGAACACCCGGTAGGGGTCGCGGTCCCAATCGGGCGCGAATCCGGCACGCAGATAGTCGAACTGCATTTTCTCAACGACCACGCGATCGAAAACCTGGGCATCGCGCGTGTAATCGTGGAGTATGAGGCCGTGGCGATCTTCTTCCGCTGTCCACAGGTTGGTCCAGTGGCGCCAGTGGCTCTCGTTCCCGAGATACACAGCAAGAATTCGGTGGAAGTGCGGAAGACCTTCCTCTGTCAGAAGGTTCAGTGCAAGGGCCACTCGCGCCTGAGGACTGATGCCCTCGGCGCGTCTGCGCAACTCGCGGATGTGGTGATCGGGGTCGGTGTCGGGTGCCGGGTCGAGAATCTCGCTCGGGAACCATAGCACACGCTTGGCCTCGTGTTGCGCCATGAGCTCGGCGACGATTAGCTCGAGGTCTGCGAGCACCTCGATCCTGGATAGCAGTTCGGCGTCAGCTGTGTTTACGGTCACGTAGGTATCGGGGTCGGTGAAGCACTCTTCGCAAGCGACCGCAGGTGAAGCGGCCGCAGAAATAACATATCGCGCACTACGCAAAATGCATTAACCGCGCCTAACTCGCATCTGCCAAACATGCGTCGCCCCTACGTCCGGTCTCGAACCACTGGAGCGCTGGCGGCGATCTTCTTCGTCAGGTCGCGCAGATACTTATCTATGGTAGCCGTGTGCCCCATGAGAATTTTCGACACAAAGCGGAACACCGGATTGTACACCTCTCCGTTCTCGGTGATCGTGAGGTGCGTGGCAGTTCCCTCCGGCTCGAGCCGATAGTCCCAACTCCCTCCAAACGGCAACCCCTTGTCGGCGATTCGGACGACAAAGTGAGAGACCGGCTTCGATGAAACCACTTCGTACGTGATTCGATCGCTCCCGGAAATCTCGCGCCACGACAGTTTGCCGCCTGACGACAGCACGGCTACAGAGTCGACGTCGCCCCGCCATGCGGGATAGTCACCGACCTCCGTAATTGCGGCCCACACTTTCTCCGGCGCTGCGGGAAGGCTCGCGGCGCGTGAGGCAGTGTGATTCTGGGGCAGCATCATCCCCACGACGACGACCGCCGCGACGATGGCTGCGAGCAACCCGAGCACGATTAAAAACCACCGCATCGATGACCTCCAGCGACCGCCGGCCTTATACTATCGGTGCGGATTCGGCCGCAAGCTCAGCGACTTCGTTCAACGTCCGTTCGATCTGCCTGCGGTGACGCTCTTCGTGCTGCGCGACGAACAGCGCCCACTGGAGGACGTTGAGCTCACCCAGGCGCATATGGGGGCGAGTGATGGCCGAGAGGGCGATGTCCGATCCTTCGACGATCGCATTGCGAAGTATTGCCCGCGATTGCTCCAGAGAATCGAGCGACTCATCCAGCGACACCTCCGCCACCGGAATCATTTTCTCAGGCGCGTCCAGCTTCCGCACGGGCTCGATGACGCTGAAATTGTCGAGGCTCGACATGACCGACTCGGCCGACGTCTCCGGCCCGACACCTTCAGCTCTCGCCTTCTCTATGGCCCTCGCTACAAGGCGTGCAACGGACTGTTCAACCAGGGCAAGATGGGCAACAACTTCTGTCGCTGACCATGACCCGCTGTGAGGCCGGATCGATGCAAACGCCGGGTCGACGGCTCTGGCCAGAGCGCAGAGTGCTGCGCGCGTGCCGTCCATGTAAGCGATAAGGTCCTTCAGACGCTCGGTTGAATCAGGCATCCACACCCTCGATGATCGAGAGAATTTCAGATACGAGCGTGGCACCGCGATCCCGCGCGTACCACGTCCTTATATGACGATACCGATCCGGCTTCGGAAGCGCGAGTCCTTCGGACACCACCCATTGCTGGAGCGGTCCGGGACGCGGTCCCCACCAGCCCTTTTCGACGAAGTTGTCATCGTAAACCATGATAATCGGAATCGACCGCGACGCCCCGGTGAGATGCGCGTCCATCAGGTCCCGGTTGGCGTCGCGCCCTACGATGCGCATTTCGAAGTGCACGCTGGCTTCCTCAAGCCTCGCAACGTAAGGCAGAATGTTGACCGAATCTCCGCACCAGTCCTCGTTAACGACAAGGAGGTGCCAATTCTGGTGAAGAGCGGTGACGCGCACCGCTGATTCGACCGAAATCGTGGCCCGTCGATAGATCGCATCCCACAACTCGGAGTTGTCCTTGGGCCGCGAGAGAAGCTCGGCGAATGTGGAGCCTCGCTGGAACCGGTCCTCGATCGAGAGATGCGAATCAGCCACGATACATGTCAACATGCCAGATATCATCTTCGGTATATGGCTCGGTCACTCTCTTGAATCCGAAACCTTCGTAAAAACGCTCCAGGTACATTTGCGCCGCAATGCGGATCTCGCTTCCCCACCCAGCCTCATCGATTCGTCGAATGGCCTCCAGCATCAGGGACCGTCCGGCGCCCCTCCCACGAAAATCCGGATGCGTCGCAACCCTTCCGATCGACGACTCGGCGTATTTAACGCGGGGCGGAAATATCCGTGCGTAGGCAATCAGCCTCGGCCAGTCGTTGACGGTGACCCATCCCAGGATGTGATTGGCGCGCTGGTCGAGGGCATCCGCGTCGAGGTAGACGCATTTCTGCTCTACGACAAAAACGCGCTGCCGAAGCTGCATAGCGGCATACAGATTTTCCGTCGTCAGATCCTGGAATGCGGTGCACTGCCAATCGATATCGGGAGACGGGAGCGGCTTGGTGGACATGCTTCCATGTGGGGGTGGACGCTCAATATACCGCGACAGGTCTTTCGTGTTCGTTCCCGGCGCACGAATATTCCCTGTCTGCCAGACGCCCTTAATCCAGCAGGTAACTGATGGTCATGCGTTCGTACGCCGGTTTTGCGACAATCACTTCCCTCGCGCTGTCTCTGGCTGCGTGTTCCGCCACGAGCGGCGTTCGTGTTTCGACACGGGAGTCCGGCCAGGCACCGGGATCGAGCGAACTGTTGGACGCGACCATTGGGCTCAGGCGTGACCCGGCGCTGTCCGCGCTAGCGGGTGACATTTCGCCTTCGAGGCTTCGGGATACCGACTCCGTTCTCGTCGGCTTCGGCACCAGGCACACCATGTCCGACACATTGAGCGCAACTCGCGGAGTGGGAGCGGCGCGACGATTCTTGTTCAGCCGCTTGAGCGCAATGAGCCGGGATTGTGGCGGGTGTCTGCGCGTCGAGTACGATCCCGCGATCATGGAGGTCGCACGGCATCCGCAACGGCCCAGTGTGAATGTGGTGAACGTTCTGGCGTGGCTGCCCGGGCGCGACACCACGCGGGTAGTAGTGATCGGCGGCCACTACGATTCCTGCATCTGCAACATCGACCGATTCGACTTCACTTCCGATGCACCTGGCGCGGACGATGACGGCTCAGGCACTGCCGCCGTCGTCGAACTTGCCCGCGTCTTTTCGCAACGGTATCCGAAAGGGCTCGAGGCGACGCTGATCTTCGCGCTGTATTCCGGTGAAGAGCAAGGCTTGTTGGGATCGACGCACCTGGCGCAGCGTCTGCACGCAGCCGGCTACAAAGTCGCTGCGGCCGTCACCAACGACATCATCGGCAATGTTGTCGCCGATGATGGTCGCGTGGATTCGACTAGCGTTCGAATCTTCGGCGCCGAGCCTGACAACGGCCCAAGCCGCGAACTTGCCCGTTACGCGTGGGCATCCGGCGTACTCTTCAATCCAGCATTCGCAGTGTTTCCTGTATTTCGACTGGATCGCATCTCGCGCGGTGGAGATCACTCGCCGTTTGTCACGCTTCGTGATCCTGGCCTCCGATTCACAGAGCGACTCGAGAATTACAAACGACAGCACTTGCCGACTGACCGGCTGTCAGATGTGAACTTCAGCTACGTCGCGAATGTCGCCCGACTCAACGCGGTTACTCTGGGCGCGCTCGCAAGCGCACCGGGTGTACCCGACAGCGTCACCGCAAGGCGCGACCAGGCGTCAGGCGGTCAGAAATGGATGCTTTCATGGAAACCTGTCGCGGGTGCAGAGTCATACGAGGTGCTCGTGAGGCGGACTACCGCAGCTACCCACGAGAAACTGATTCGCGTCACTGGCACGTCGCTCCTCCTTGCTGATCAACTCGACGATTTCTGGGCCGGCGTGCGATCGGTGGGGGCGAACGGACATCGCTCCCTCGTGGTGGTGGTTCCACCTCCGGCGGTCGTGGCCCGCTGAGCGCCTCAAGCCGGCCGGGGATCACCGCGACAAGCGGCGATGCGAGACCCATAATCGGCCGCAAGGACGAGCTTGCGCTGATAGCCTCGCTGCTCAAGATCGCGAAAAAAGGAACGGGTCACACTCTCTTCGTCACTGGCGAGGGCGGCGTAGGCAAGACTCGCATTTTGACGGCAGCAGCCCAAAAAGCGGGAAAGGATGGCTGGCTGGTTGCAATCGGCCGGGCATACGCGGTAGAAACCGGCATACCATACTCGCTTTTCTCCGACGCGCTTTCGCCACTGCTACGGAGTCTCGAGCCGGGTACTCTATCGGTTCTCACGCGGGGCGGGATGGCGGAGCTCGGATCTCTCTTCCCCGCACTCGCGTCACCATCCGATCGCCAGCGATCTGCCGCGGGGATCGATGCGTCCGACCTCAAGGCACGTCTTCTATGGAACTTTACCCAGTTCCTCGGGCGATTGGCCGCGCGCCAGCCGCTCTGCATCGTGCTCGAAAATCTGCAGTGGGCCGATGCGTCGTCTCTCGAGCTGCTGCACTTCGTAGCGAGGCAAACTGGTTCTCATCCCATCGCGCTCCTCGTTAGCTACAACGAAGCCGAGCGGGATCTCAACCCGACACTGAGAACCACGGAGCAGTCTCTCACTGGCCTTGGCGTCGCTACAACATGCAGGCTTGGCCCCCTCGCGCCCGCGGAAGTGGCCACGCTGCTCGAAGAACGGTTCGGCGCTGATGGCGATGCATTGAGACAGTTCTCGGCACTCCTTTACGGATGGACGCGGGGGAATCCGTTCTTCGTGGAAGAGACTCTCAAATGGCTCGTTGAATCAGGTGTTGTCCGGGAGGAAAACGGCCGCTGGACCGGCTGGAACGTCGAGTCACTTCAACTTCCGCCCACCGTGCGCGATACGGTCTCAGCGCGAATCAGCAGACTCACGATGCCTGCACGTGACGTCGCGAACATGGCGTCAGTGGTCGGAACCCGCGTCACCTTCGATCAACTTGCGGCACTCACTCCACTGGGCGACGACCATCTGGCGACCGCGCTCGACGAACTCTGCATTCACCGGGTTCTCGAAGAGGTTGAGGGACCCGAAGGTACCGCGTACGACTTCGCGCATCCGATCCTGCAGCAGGTCACATACAGCGCGCTCGGCTCCGCTCGCGCCAGATTGCTTCATGCGAGCGCCGCAGAGGCGCTTGAATCCTTCTACGGAGTGAGCGCCCCCAAGCACGCGGGAGAGCTTGCGTTTCATTTCACACACTCGAGCACCCTCGCGCCGAAAGCGGTTTTCTACCTGAGCCAGGCGGGGCGCACCGCCCTCGACACGTACGCGAACCGCGAGGCCGCCGCGTTTCTTGGCTCGGCGCTTCAGCAACTCGAGAACGCGGATGACCCCAGTATCGACAGGGATGAGATTGTCCGCGGGCTTGCTCGGGCAAAACAGCGGCTCGGGGATTACGACGGAGCTCTCGAACTTTGGGCTTCGGCCCGCGACGCAGCAGTGGCGAGAAATGACAATGCTGCGCTCGCGTCGGTTGAGCATCGCATGGGCCTCGCATGCTACTGGAGCGGCCGATTTGATGACGCGCTCGAGCATTACGCAGCCGGGCTCGAAGCGGCGAAACAAGGATTGGACAGAGCTATCGTAGCGCGGATTCACCTCGCCAAAGGCACGTGCCTTCAAGAACTCGGGCGCATCGAAGCTGCCAAGGAAGAAGTCGCGAGTGCGCTGTCTGCCGCAGAAGCGACGGGAAGCAATGCGATGCTCGCGCGAGCGCACCGGGCTCTGCTTCTACTTTATGCGTGGACGGGGCCGACAGCGCTCGCGCTTGAGCACGGAACAAAGGCGATCGAGTTCGCCCGGGCGTCCGGCGAGAAAATGCTCGAGTGGACAGCGCACTGGGGCATGGGACTTCTCGCTGGTCTCACAGGCAATGCGGACGAGATCAGAGCGCACATCGCAAAATGTGAAGTGCTGAGCGAGCAGCTCAGGTCTCCACTCCTGCCTTTGCTTACGGCGGAGCTTTCACTTCAGTATGCCTCGTGGATAGGCGACTGGGACACCGGCCTGGCGACGGGAGAGCGCACTATCGCTCAAGCGCGCGCGCTTAGACAACCCACCCTCCTTCCGCGGCTTCTCGTATGGACTGGTCTCATTTACCTGTGGCGTCACGAGCTGGATAAAGCACGGGCCTATCTTGACGAAGCCTGGGAGCTGTCGGGCGCGGGGAGCGCGACAGAACACAGGCTCGACGTGCCAACAGTGGTTCCTGCGCACATGGGCCTGGCGGCCTACCACCTCGAGACCGGCAACTTTGCTGAAGCCATCAGGATCGGCGAGGCTGGCCGGGACCTGGCAGATAAACTCGGATACATCGGGTGGACCCTTCAATGGCTGCTGCCGGTGATTGGTGAGGCTGCACTCTGGAATGGGGATTTCGCGCGTGTCGAGGCTCACTCGGCGCGCATGCGTCGCGATGCAAAAATGCTCACCAACCCCGTTGGTCTCGCACTGGCGGACGCAAGCGACGGAATGTTGTTGCTGTTCCGCGACAAGAACCCGGCTGCTGCGGTTCCGGTGCTTCAGCGGTCCATCGCAGCACTTGAAGCAATACCGCTTCCCGATGCGGCATCGAGAGTGCGGCGTCCGCTGGCGTTCGCGATGAAAGACGCCGGTGATCGGGATGGAGCGATCAGAGAACTCCGCAAGGCCCATGATGTTTTCGCGCGGCTCGGAGCAGCCGGACAGCTCGACAATGTGCGCGACGAGCTCAGGAGATTGGGGGCGCGTCCACCCGCTCGCACCATGGCGGCTGGAATGTCGGGCCTTACTGGGCGAGAACTGGAAATTGCCCGCATGGTGTCACAGCGAAAATCCAACAAGGAGATCGGGACCGCGCTCGACATCTCGGCGCGGACGGTAAGCACCCACCTCTCGAACATCTTCGGAAAGACGGGGGTTGGATCGAGGGGTGAACTCGTGGATTTTATCCGAGCCAACGTGATGGACGGGGACTGACTTCGTAACGATACGTATGGGGTCAGGACGCGGCGCTGGCGACATTGACGGGTAACCCAGACCGACCTCGACGGAGACCCCAATGTACGCCAGCACCCGCCGGTTTACGCGTATCCAATCATCATCGTCAGGAGTAGGCCTCGGCTTCACAGTCAAGCCTGCGTTTCTCCACTAACCCCACGCGCAATCGCTCGCCAGGCCACCAGTTCCAGCGCCCGGCGAGCTTGAGCAATGCCGGCCCGATCGCGATTCGCATCACAGTCGCGTCGACGAACACCGCGACCGCCAGCGCGAAGCCCAGAATCTTGACGATCACGAAATCGCCGAGCGTAAAGGCCGCGAAGACTGCGATCATGATCGAAGCAGCGCTCGTGATCAGCCCACCAGTTCGAGCCAGCCCCTCGGCGATCGCCTCGGTCTCGCAAGCTCCCGCCCGACGCGCCTCGGCCACGCGCGCAACGAGAAATACCTCGTAATCCATGCTCAATCCGAACACCACGCAGAAGACGATTATCGGGATGGCGGTGAACGTCCCGTCGAGTGGCGATGACAGTCCCATCAGCCGAATACCGTAACCATCCTGAAAGACAAGGACGACCGCGCCGAACGATGCCGCTACAGAAAGCAGGTTGAGCGCGACGGCTTTCATCGCGATGAGCACAGACCGGAATCCGATCATCAGTGCGAACATCGTCACAAGCACCACGGCCATGACAACGCTGCGAAAACGGGTTCCAATCGCGGTTTCGTAATCGACGTTGAACGCGGGGAGTCCGCCGACTTCGATTTTAGTTCCGGCCAGGCCGGTAAGTTCGGCAGGGGGCCGGCGCCGCAGCTCACGCACCAAATCCATCGCGCCGTGCTGGCTGATTGATTCAGACGGCATGATTTCGAGCAGCGCCATTGACCCGTCGCGGCTAGCAAGCCCGTCTCGAACCGAAGCGGGCAGCGCCGCGATGGCCTGGAGATTCGGCGTGGTCATGCCAGTGACCGCAGGCAGGGATCGCACCCGCACCACCCTCGAGTCAGCCGACAGGGCGTCCGATGCCTTCCTCAGGGCTGCCCATCCCGATGGCGAATCCCACGAATGTCCCACAGGGAGACCGACAACAATGCGGATCGAGTTAACGACTCCGCTGCGGCCCGCATTCCGAAGAGATTCAAGCGCTCGAGCCGATTCCATCCCGGCTGGAAGCCAGTCCCCTCGAGGCAAATCGCTGCTCAACCGCGTGGCTTGTAGAGCAAGCGCTGCCGTGGGAACCCCGGCGAGCACAAGTACAAGTACCGGGTGTGCGCACACCATCCTTCCCCATGCTCTCCATCGCGCCGAGCCGCCGCTGTGCCCGGACGAACGGATCGACCCCCAGTTGATGCGCGGACCGAGCATCGCAAGAATCGGCGGCAGCAGTGTCGTGGAGAGGAGCACGGCCATCAAAATGACTAGCAGTCCACCGATCGCCAGTGAGCGAATTTCGCTTACCGGTATGGCTATGAGCGCGGTGAATCCGATCGCCACGCTCGCCCCGGAAAGAATTATCGTCCGGCCCGCCCGGTCTGCGGCTTCGGCGGCCGCCTCGGCCGGTGAGGAGCCATCGGCAAGCGATTCCCTGAACCGCGCTACGACAAGCAGCGCGTAGTCAATTCCCAGGCCGAGTCCCAGCATAGTCACCACATTCTGCAGCAGAATTGAAAGCGGCCAGAAGCTACTGATCGTTACCGCAGCACCGAGTGCAAGCGTAATCGCAAGGCCGGCAGACAACAGGGGCAGTAGCGCCGCCGCGACTGCGCCAAAAGCGATCACCAGTAGCACGAGTGTGACGGGCATGACCCGGCGCTCGGCTCTCTTTGCATCGACCGCGCTCGCCAGGCGCAGATCGTGATTCAATGCAATCTCACCGGTCCACCGGAAGGTGACATTGCTCGCCGGACCGAGTCGGCTCGAAAGCCGCTCGGTGACTGAGCGAAGCCGGGGCATCAGCGCATCGATGTCTTCATTGGGACCTGGCTTCAATCCGGCGATCATGAACGTTTCGCCGTGTTCCCCGGCGAACATGCTGTCGGGCGTATCGAGATATGAGAATGTGCGCGTGACGAAGGGCTGGCCACTCAACAGGTCACGAACATTCTGAAGAAGTTTCCGACCTTCTGCCGCACGTGGTGAGGGCGCGCCGTCGATCACGAGTATCGCGTAACGGGAAAATCCGGATGAGAAGCGGGTCGCGATCGTCTCTTCGACACGTGCCGATTCACTTCCCGGCACTTTGGCGGAGACCGACAGTTTTTCCTTGACGTTGGAGGCAGCGGGAGCAAGAGCCACCGCGACGGCGAGCCAGCCGGCGACGATCCACCGTCGATGGCGAATCAGCGCCAGCGCGATAACTGCTCCGCGGCCCGTCATACGAGTGCGATCTCGTAGTGAAGGGGTCGCAACCTCAACGTCTCTACATCGAGTGGGCCGCTCACCGAGGTGACGTAGGCGTTCACATCCGTCGGTTGGGCGAGGAGGCCTTCCGTAGCCGCCGAAAGTGGATCGCGTGTATCCAGGCCGATGTTAAGGAACGAGCACCGCGAATGCCGGAGGTCGTTGTGCGCAGTGATGAGAATCGCGCGCAGAACATCGGGCGTCGCGGCTGGCACGCATATGTGAAAAACAGTTCGATGCCGGAGTGGCTCTCCCGTTCGAGGCATCGGTTCGCTACCGAGAAGCGGGGCGAGTGTGTTGAAGCAATTCCGAACCAGACGCAGCCTCCGCGAGTAGCTCTCGACGTACATCTGCTTCACGGAAGACTGGTCCCAGACCGCCGCGAACCCGAGCAGGCGACCGTCACGGCCGCGAGCCAGCAGATACGACGATACATCGAGTCCGGGCGACGAATCGATCAGGGCAGCAAAGCGCGATGCATCGATCACCGGCGCGAACTGGCGCGCCGGCGCGACACCTCGCCACAGCGCCGTCATGTCATCGATGTCGCGCCAGTCCGCCCGTCGTACCTTGACTTGATTGGTCGCACCAGGACGCCGCCTCCACAGAATTCCGACGGAATGTGTGCGAATTGTCGCCAGCTTTCGAAAGCACGGCAGCCCGCGCGGCCCTGACAGGCGCTTTTCCATCGCGCGATTGCCAGCGAGGACCGTCATCAGTGTGGGAGCGCTCGGGGGAAGACTCCGGCATTCGTCTGCAGCGTACCGGGAGAGTGCATCGGCAATCGCAGTGTCGCGGTGCAGCGGGTGCACTTTGAGATCGCCGGCGTATCCGGTGATCGCCTCGACGCCATTCAGATACACGCGGCGTTCAATGACTGCCACGCATCCGACCGGCCGGCCCGCGCGATCTACGACTCCAACCCTGGGGGGTTCCTCTTCGCCACTATGAAGCGCGAAAAAGTCGGGGCCGCGGTCCATCCGAAGGGTGAGGTCCCCGCGCATCGGGGACGCCGCAGCGAGTTCGATGAGAGCTTCGTTGTCGGACGGAGCGGCATCGCGCACGAACGCCGCAGAAAGTGAATCACCATCAAGCATCGTCTGCGCATCGCGTATCGCAGTATTTGTCATTGGCTCTTTTCTACCGTACACACGGCGAACCGGGACTGTACGCAGCTGCGGTCGCGGCGGATCGCCATTGCGCCGGCATTTCGATCTTCGTGTATCACCCCGGAGAGTCGCTCCGGGACCTCAGTGTGACCCACGAAGTTCCTGAAGCAAACTGTGGCACCTGGTCGTGCCACTCTTGCGACTGACGAAAAGAGCCGCGCTGCCTCTCCATCGCTACTCCACTCACAGATGTTCGAAAGGGCGATTCCATCCACGCTGCTCGTCTCGCAACTGGACAGATAATCCTGAAAGCTGCCGTCGATAATTTCGAGGCCGTCCGCTCCCGACGTGGCCATCCTGTCGGATCTGGGATCGAGGTATGGAGGCAGCGCGCTGCTCCTCCCCACCGGATAGAATCCAGTCAGCATGTAGTGCAGGAAGTAATTGTCAGCCACAGGATTGAGCGTGACGGTTCGCTCGAACAGGCCGTGGAAATGAGAGGCGAAGCTCGCGTTCTCGACGTTTGTAAAAAAGGCTGGATCGTAAGTTCGGCCCAGTGTCCACCGGTTGAGGAGAACATTGAACAGCATCCTCCACCTCCGGCTGTTCCACTCCTCGTCGTAGAGGCGGACCTGCTCAGCGAGTGAATCACATGCCAGCAATCGTTCTATACGCTCCTGAGGATGAACTACAGCCCGTACGAGGCGAGAGAGAGATCCGATGAATCGTTCGCTGACACCTGCTCCAAGAATTCCGCGTCTCACCGCCTCGGCACTCCCGTCCCAATACCGCGCGGCTCCATCCGACAGAAACGGCCGTAGCGTTCCATATCGACGGTAACGGCAGGCTCGGTCCATCGGTGCGGCACCGAGAAACGCGGCGCATTCCACCGGATCGAGTGCGGCGACGGCAGCAGCCTTGAGCTCAGTGACATGGTTCTGTGTCGTATTCATGTCCACGGCGACTACCCGGCCAGCTCCAGCAGCAAGCAGCGACAAGGCCGTGCAACCACCCGAGCCAACCACGACATACGTACCACCCTCCGACGGCTCGAATGCCTCGATCTCAAGCATCGGATCTTCGCGAACCTGCGCAAAAAAGAGGCGGCCGTCGGTCGCGCTGCCCAGACGACGACGCGCGACCCCGAAGCGACTGCGCATTGGACGTGCCGGCAGCACCGCGGTTGACCGGCTCATGCCGCGGACCTGAATCCGAACTCCGCCGTCAGTGCATCGTAAATCTGCTGGTCAGCCAGAGCGTACCTGTGCATCACCTCGCTCACGTCGCCTCGATGGTCGCGGGCAGCGATGTCAAGCCATTGTTTCACCCAGGACAGATGTCCCTTTTCCTCCTCGAGCATTCTATCGAGTGTGGCGGCTACCGTAGGGTGCACGTCGGGCTTGCGACGGTGCATCAGGAAGTGCCGGTAGACGCGCCGCTCGAACACCTGCGTCAGGGCGAGTACCTCGAGCACAGATATCGGCATCCCCACCACGGCAACGTATCGGTTCTGGTACGTATCGCGGACGGGAGCAAGTTTTCCACCGACGGCGACGATCGTCTCGGACCAGAGAAGCGCATGCATGACTTCTTCCGCGCTATGCCTTGTGAGTTGAAGAATCAGATCGGGGTCGCGCGTGCGCCGCACCATTTGCCCGAGAATCAATCCTCCGTGCAGCTCGGACGCGCGATAGAAGTTCAGCAGTGAAATCTCGGCCTTGTCTACAAACATCGATCCTCCGTGGGTCAGAAGCCCAGTTTGATGTGGTCAACGAGACGCACGCCGCAGAGCTTCTCGATTCGCCTCGCGAATGTCTGGATTGCCACCGCGTCACCCGGCTGCGCCACAGGTACTGTCCCAATCGCCTGTTCGCCGAAATGGTGAAAGTCCAGGGCCGCATCGAGCACCCGTTGTATGACGTCCGGATTCGACGCGATCCTCGCTGCAATCAGGTCGGACGCGCTTTGCGCATGCCGTACTTCGTCTGCGGCGATCAGTGACAGCATGTCGGCAAGAACCTGATCTTCAGCCTGCTCACCAAGACGGCGGAAGAAATAGTGCGCGAGATGCTCTGAGAGCATGAACTCCACGAGACGTTCGATTATCTCGCCCGGCGCAACGTCCACATCGGCCTGCGCGCGGCGAATGTCCACCAGTTCCTCGTCGGTAATGGCCGGCTCGAATCCGATCGCTTCGAGATATGACCGAAGCGCGTGGAAATGCTTGAATCCCTCGTATAGCTCGAGCGAGAACACGACGCATGCATCCACGTCGTCCCACATTGCCTTGAGCAGTCGAGCGAGGTTCACGGGATGGTACGACTCTATCAGCGCAGCGTCGCGCAACGCCGCAAGGATCTCGGGACGCGCGTATGCTCGGCTCGGGTCGATGTTTCGCCACGCGATGTCGCGCTCTACCGACCAGCTTCCGCGATCGGCTGCTGCTGCACTCCGCGCATAGAGGCGGCGGCGCGAACTCGATGTCGAGGCGGTCATCGTCCAATCCCCGCGAGCACGGCATCCGCTGCAACAGATTCCGGCCAGTCACCGCAATCCGTTCCATGTGTGATAAGAATCGCCAGCATCCACCGTTCGATGCCGAATGCAATGCATGCGCTCACTGCGGGCGCACCGTCAGCAAGCGAGATGTCGAACGCGTCGCCGAAGAACGCCTCGTGGTTGTTGAACGACGCGATCGCCAGAGACCGGCCGTCGGGATAGTCGAACAGGAGCTCGTGCTTCAATGCCTTTACGCGCTGAAGCAACGCCTTTCCGCGCGCTGACGGCGCAAAAAACGGATCGGTCGCCACCTCAATCCGTGTCGCGAGGCCAAGCGACGCCGCAAGACTCACCGCTTCCTCAATGCCGCGCTGACGGAACGCCTCGGCCTCGATAGCTGTACCAAGGCAGACTATTTCGCGCATGGTAAACGCCCAGCCACGCTCCAGCCGCGCGAACCTGCCTCGCTCATGCCGCCAGCAGACGTCTTCCGCGGTCATCACAAGCGTAGAGGAGAGAGAACGCCCTCGCAGAGCAGCGTATGTGTGGTAACACACCGCCGGAGGCAGGGCCGCCGTCGCCGCAGCGAATGACTTTCGCGCCATATCTCCCGGAGAGAGAGAGCTTGCAATGCGCTCGAGAACCTTCTCGTCCCCACTCAGGTGAGAAGCACCGCTGAGCCATTGCGGGAATGATTCGAAATAGCCCGCACGCTCGAGTGTCTCGAACGCCAGCCCCTGCGGCATTCGCCATTCGTCGCACGTGAAGCGAGACGCCAGGTCTCCAATCTCCGCCGACACGCTCCGCCGAAGACCAGCCAGGGCCCCCCGCATCCCTACGATGCCTGGAACTGCCTCCCACAGATCGCCTCGCTCGACGAGCCGGCGCGTGATCTCCTCAGGCAGCAGCATCGCTTCCCTCCAGTACAAATACTTCCGCGATACGTGCAACCGTCCGGAAGTTGTCCATCCGAATCCGAACGTCAGGGATGAGCGCGCCGACAGCCTCTTCAGTCCATGCGATAAGCTCGAGCACCCTGATCGAATCGATCAGTCCGGATTCGAAGAGCGGCGTATCAGCGCCGATGATCACATTCGACTTGGCGAGGCGCTCATTGAGCCACACAAGCATGGCTGCTACGAATTGCGCTGAGTCCACTCTCATGCAGCCTCCGTCCTTGGACCGCTCCAATTGATTGCAACAAGTTGCTCCAGCATCGCGGTCCAGTATGTGTGGACAGCCGGAGCCCGCCCGTCTGCAAAGGCATCCGCGAAGCTCGTATCAAAACACTTTGGCAACGCGAGCTGCGGCACGAAATGCGATAGCGACTGGAGAATCGAAGCGAGGCGCTGGTCTCCAGTCTCGATCACCGAGTCGGTGAAGAGCGAATAGGTTGCGAGATCGGTCAACACGGCGCGCTCGACGCCCCGCTTTCTCCACGATGGGTCGCGCGCCCACAAGTCGTACGCCGAGTCGAGCAGGTCGCCCAGGGGCATGGCGCCCTCTCCGGCACATAGGTGCAGTGTCGAGCCCGCTGCACGCGGGTCGAGGACGATTCGCGAGATCGCGCCGCTCACGTAGTCGGCAGGCACGACATCAAGTCGATAATCCCTCCCGCCCGGAATCATCGCCGCGAGACCCCGGCTATAGACCTTGAGTGCGCGATGCACGGCGTTCAACTGCGACACCCTTCCCTCAACCGAATCGCACACAATAGTGCTTGGCCGAAAAATCACCCAATCGAGATGGCAGCCACGCACGAGTGTCTCTGCCTCGTACTTGGAGCGCTCATACGCATTGACCCAACCCGCCGTGACGCCATTGTCGCGCTCGAGAATCCTCCCAATCGCCCGTCCGGCGACGTACGAAGTGCTGACGTAGGCGAACCGACGCAGCGCGCCGAACGCGCGACAAAGCGACAGCAGCTCGCGCGTCCCTTCGGTGTTGACCGTGCGAGCCTGGGACAGCGATTGCGAGAAACTCGTATCAGCCGCGGCGTGAACCACGTGTGTGACTTCTCGTGTCAGCGCTCTGCGAACCGCGTAATCGATACCGAGTCCACGCCGTCTCAAATCACCCTTCACCGGCGTTACACGGGAGGCGAGGCTACCGAGGCTGGCGAGAAGGCGTTGCCTCGCAGTTTCGCCTCGCACCAGCGCGTAAGCCCTGAGCGACAGGTCGGCACGCAGCATCCGCTCGAGAACGCCCCTGCCAACCAATCCGGTGGCACCCGTAATGAAGAGGGTATGGACGCGCGCGCTCATGCCTCGACCGCCACGCCAGTCCAATGGGCGCCGAATCCGTACGAGAACAGAAGTACGCGCTGCCCCGGTTCGATCGCGCCCGCATCGAGCGCATCGCGATAGTTGATGAAATTGTCGCCGGCAAGCGTGTGCCCGCGCTTCGCGATGTTCTCCGACCAGAGCTTCGCGTTCGGAAGCCGCAGCAGGCCGGAAAGTATCTGCCAGCTCCGGAGGCTCACGTTGTGCGGGATTATCCAGTCCACATCGTCACGCGACCAGCCCGCCATGTCGATCGTTCGCTCGGCCACGAAGCGTGCCGTGGGAAAGTACGACGCGACGACTTCGTCACGCAGCGCGTCGGTGTTCCAGTAGTAGCCCTTGGTTACCGTCGCAGCAGATATCAGGCGATTGCGGTCGCCATTCCGTTCGATCAGCACGGCGCAGGCGGCGTCGGATGTGCAGTTGAAAATTGCTTCGCGGCCGGCGTGCATCGGAAAGAATTCCGACGTGACACACACCACTCGGTCGATGCCTTCGGTGATGCAAAGGGATCGCGCGATTCGAGCCGCGCCGAGCAGCGTGGTGCACGCAAGTTGATCCAGGCCGAAGACCGAAGCGTTGGTCAGCCCCAGGTCGTACTGAAGACGCGCTCCCGGATACTTGAACCGGTCGGTCGTGCAGAAGCCAGCGGTTGCCCGGTCCGCTTCGTCTGCGGAGCTGAAAGCCATCGTTCCGGGAGTGCCGCCGTAAATGAGGAGCCCTACGCTTTCAGGGTCTACTCCTCTGTCTGCGAGGAGCCGCGCAACCGCCTCGCGTGCAAGATCATACGGGCTCTCGGATGTGCCCACATGAACGCTCGAAAACCCGAACGCTTCCATTGTCCGGGCGCTGCTCTCGAGCTGCGAAAGTCCAGCCAGCTCGGCGACAGTTCTGGTGCCGTCCGGAAATACGTAGCTGATTCCCGCGATGACCGGCTGGTCGAGACCGGCTGTGCCTGCAATCATCCCTGCGATCCTTGTCTGTGACATGACAAGGATCGCAGGGAGGGGCGGAGCTACATATCCGTTGTCCTACGTAGTAGCGGTCTGTCGGTTACGTAGTATATCCTCCAGCTATCTGGACCTCGCTGCGCGAGCCTGCTTCACAATCTCCTTGACGTCTGCCAGCATGGCGGGAGCATTGTATGGGATCCCGTCCTTTATCGTCCACTGGACCCCACCGGAGTGCACTTCTTTTCCGTCCACGATCTGATCGATACCAGTGGGATAAAGCACCTTCAAATTCTCCAGCGGATTTCCGTCCACCACGATGAGATCGGCGAGATAGCCAACCTTCACGCGACCGAGGCGCGATTCTTCGCCGAGTATTTTCGCGTTGTTGCTGGTGGCGTGCTGGATGACCTTGATAGTGTTGAACCCCGCCTCCTGGTGCAGCTCCAGCTCTCGGATCAATCCAAAACCGTACACCTGGTAGATGAATCCAGCATCGTCGCCGGCACCGATAATTCCTCCGCGCCGCTCGAACTCGCGCAACGCGTTCATCCAGATTCGGTAGTTCTCCTTCCAGAAAGTCTCGTCGGTCGAAGTCCATCCCAGAAAATATGACCCGTGATTGTTGGCGTTAGGCCGGAAGTATTCCTCGAGCGTCGGGTGCAGGTAGTCCTTGAACCACGGCTGCGATTGAGCGCGCTGCAGGTCCCGGCTTGCCTCGTAGATGTCGAGGGTAGGCACCCACGCGACGCCCTTGGCCGCCATCCCATCGAGGACCGTGAGAAGTTTGTCGGGGTCTGCCTCGCGCCACAGGCGGCCAGCGTACCGGAAGCGATCCACCTCGTTGTTGTAGTTGTAGCTCGGCGGGAAGCCCTGCACGCCGTCCTTGATGGCTGCGTCCGGAATTCCGTACCAATGTTCGATGCTAGTGGTGCCGAGGCGGATGTCGTCCCAGGCATTCGTCTCTTCCACGCCGGCATGGTGGGCGACTCGAAGGCCGACCTTGCGGGCCTCGTCTTCCATCGCCGTCATGATGTCGCGATCGGTACCGACCAGTTTGATTCCATCGGCGCCCATCGTCTTGAGCATCCGCACCCTTTGCCTCGCCGCATCGACGGTGCGGGGTGACGGTTGCACCCCAAACCGTGCATAGACGAATATGCGCGGAGACGCTACTTCTCCTTTTTCGCTGCGGGCGCGAAGGTCGATCACTTTCTGCGTGTCGTCGGCGCCGACTTCACGGACGGTGGTGATACCGCAGGCGAGCCAGAGCTTGAGCGCGTAGTCCAGTGACTGCGGGATGCCCGACCTTTCGTCCTGAACATGCGCATGTGCATTGATGAGGCCGGGCAGAACGTATTTGCCGGCCGCGTCGATTTCAGTGGCTGCCGCCGGCCGCCTGGCGCGTCCGCCCGCGATCGCAACAGGATCGAGCCAGACTATGTTCTCGATGCGATTGCCGCGGACGACAATGTCGGCAGGGCCGCGTGCCGGAGTTCCGGCTCCGTC
This sequence comes from Gemmatimonadaceae bacterium, assembly GCA_046593165.1. GTDB lineage: Bacteria > Gemmatimonadota > Gemmatimonadetes > Gemmatimonadales > Gemmatimonadaceae > UBA4720. The sequence continues at coordinate 1,970 of JBKJRW010000084.1, read as the reverse complement.
GACTACCATGGCGTTGCGAATGACGAGACTTTCCGCGCGCTTCCCGGAGACGGGGGCGCCCCCCTGCCCGTTCGCGGTGAACGCAACGGCAATCGAACCAAGAACCAGACAGTACACTGAATTCATCACACCCGTATCTCCGCTCAGGGACGCGGACAACTTACATCGTGTCGTCTAAGCCTGCATGGGCAAACGATTTTCGGCTACCTCCGCGAAAAGTGACCGACGACCGGACTTGGATCGTCTATTATCAGGACAGTCGCGAACGTGTTTGTGGCAACTGTTTTCGGTGTCTGGAACATGCACGTCCGAACCGTGTTTCTATCAATAACTCTTTCGAACTGAAGCTCTGAACGATGATCAAGCGAACAGTCACCTTTTCACTTGCGTGCGCGCTCGCGGCGTCGCTGGCCGCGTGCTCGGATTCTTCCGCTCCCGGCGACGGAACTCTTCCCGACCTGAAGCACGATCCGATACTCTTCGTTCACGGTTACGGAGGAAACGGCGGCAACTGGCAGGAGATGAGGTCGAAGTTTGTCGCCGATGGGTGGCAGGCTTTCGAGCTTTACGCATACAACTACAGCTTCACCGCATCAAACGCGGTTAGTGCCGCCGAGATCCGCGATCAGGTTGACGACATTATCCGTCGCACGGGCGCTACGAAGGTGGACATCATCGCGTTCTCGATGGGAAGCGTTTCGTCGCGGTACTATTTGAAGAGTCTCGACGGCGCTCAGAGAGTTGACGCGTGGGTCTCACTGGCCGGCCCCAATCACGGCACCGACGCGGCAGACAATCGCAACTGTCAGTTCACTCCATGCCGGGAGATCGTCCCAGGTTCGCCGTTCCTCACAGCGCTCAACTCCGGCGACGAAACACCCGGGCTGGTGCGCTACGGAACATGGCGATCGCCTTGCGACGCGACGATCAACCCCGACGAAAGCGTGATCCTGGCCGGTGCGACCAACACGCTGACGTCGTGCCTCGGCCACCTCGACTTCCTCGCCGATGGAACGGTCTATCGGGAAGTGAGGGCGTTCGTGGACTAGTTGCTCGATCAGCGACCGAAGCTCAACCCTATCGAAGCATAGGTGCGACCTGCAGCGGGTTGCGCTCCCGTGAACTGGTTGTAAGTCACGATGTTTCCGCCGCTCACGACACCAATCTCGCCGACTATTCGCAGCACCTGCGACTTGATCCAGACAGTGCCGAACAGGTTGTTGCGCGTGAGCTTCTGGCCCAGCGAAATCGGGCCGCCCGTGCCGCCGCTGGTCGATTCCCGCGGAGCAACCGTTACGGTAATGGTCGCCTTGGAATCGTAGCTGTCGCGACCGAAGCCCGCGCCGGCTCCCATGAAGAGGAAGCTCTTCCCGGCTACGGCACGCCACGATCTCGAGCGCACGCTGATGCCTTCCAGCAGCAGCTTGTCGTCGCCTGAAGATCCGGTGATCGTGACTTTCGGTAGCTCTCGGTCGAGGAAGCTCACCGAAATTCCGGGACGGACAGCCGTTTCCCTCAATATCCCCAGCTTTCCGCCGAAGCCGATCTTGAACGATCCCGACGGAACGGTCACCTCGACCGACTCGCCCTGATACTCAGGTATGTACGACGCGCTCACGATAGCGTCGACCGCGCCGAATCCTGTGGTTGACATTCCCTTGAACAATCCGAGCGCCAGGTCAGCAGTCACAAAACCGAGGGGTTTGGTATCGAGCTCGTATGTGCTTTGCTGTGCACCGCGCGTGAAGGGCACGACTTTGTCCACTTCCGGAAGCGAGCCCCTGAGCCCATTGACGCGAACACCAAACGAGAAGTGTCCGATTCCGCCGAGTGCACCGGTCAATCCCTGAGTGGGATTCCCGCCGGCGAGAACGGCACCAAGCTGCGGAGCCATGTACTTGAACAGGTCGATGGCCTTCTGACATGCGTCCTGAGCGACCTTTTTATTGTCGGGCTGCCCGGCCGGGTTT